>JAFDCZ010000021.1 GCA_019312665.1 Deltaproteobacteria bacterium
GCCGCGAGCCCTTCACGGTCTTCTTCGCCCGCCGCGGAACGCCGGCCTGGCAGCAAAAGACCCGCGACTTCGTCGTCATCAATCGCGTCATCGCATGCTGGTTTGGCGTGCTCTCCCTCACCGCCGCAGCGCTCGTCGCCTGGGCCCCCCACGACTTCCTCTTCTCGATCGTCTACCCAAACCTGCTGATCTTCGTCATCGGAATGCCGACCCAGCTCTGGTTCTCGCCGCTCTACCTCCGGACCTTCGGGCCCCAGCCCCCCGAGAGCGTGGAGACCACAATCCTCGGCATGCCGCTCACCTTCGACGCAGAGGCCGCCAGCGATGCGCGGGCGACGATCCAGTTCCGGGTGAGCGGCGAAGGTGCCGGCGACTACTGGATGCGCGTGTGCGACGGCGTCTGCGAGAGCGCGGAAGGAGAAGCCCAGACCAGCGATCTCGTGATCCGCACACCCGGCAAGGTCTGGCTGGGAATCGCCCGCGGCGAAATCGATCCCGGCCAGGCACTCCTCGATCAGCAGTACTCGATCGAAGGAGACAGCGGGATCCTGCTGAGCTTCGGAAAGTGGTTTCCAGGCAGGGGCTGACGCTCTCCTTTCTCCGGAATACCGTTGCGGCACAACACGCCGAACCTGGCATGAGGCGGTCGAGATAAAACTTACGCCTCTCCCTTCACTCATCATCGCAATCGTTGGGATGTTCCCTGAGCATGCGTTCGCCGAGTCAGAGGAGTCGCCCGCCCTGAAGGTCAAGGAGAAGCAGGCTCGAACCAGATCGGTGACGTGTAGGCGCGCTCCTGGATCGTCTTCGGCACGCGCGGATCCGAGCAGCCGTCCGGCCGCTCCGCCTCAGGGATGTCCAGGCAATGCCAGGTGGACCAACGGCAGCTCGGGTTCTCGATGACGCGCGCGTAGTAGACGGCAGCCATCGCCGGGTCGAAGTCCGGATCCTCCCACACTGCGCAGAGCGAATCCACGCCTGTTCCCGTGGGCTCGCAGGTGGTCAGGTCGACACTGGCACCATTCGCGGGGTCGCCTGCCACATCCTGCACCGATTGGTGAAAGAGGCCGTCGGCGCCCAGCCAGGCCTTGACGATCTGGAGCCGCTGCAGAGGAGCGCCTTCTGGATCGCGCAGCGCGTTCACAGCGAATCGCGGTGAACCCGCTCCACGGGGCGCCGGAGGCAAGTCGGATCCCATCGCAACGCCATCGCGATAGCCTGTCTCGACCAGGTCGGGGCGCTGACATAGATCCTTGGGCAGGTCCCAGCCGCCGAAGAAGCGTGGGGCAATCCGGGTGCCGCTGGTAGCGAAGGCCTCACGGCGCTGGAGCGCAGAAAAGATTGCGCCCCTCGAGTTCTCTTCCGCCCACACTCCGGCGAGGCCACCCGCGCTGCGGAACAACTCGGGCCTCCTTTGATCCCCGACTGTGAGCATCTTTGAAACGGATCCGCCGGAGCCTCCCATCCAATCCGTCTCTGCAACGCCACCCGGGTTCGCAAGGTGGGTATCCGTGCTGCCGATGAAGCCGAACTTGTAGGGGTTCACTCCGATCCGTTCTCGCTCGCGAATCCCCTCGACGAGCGCATAGCGCGCATAGTCCAGTCGAGAGATGCAGCCGGTGCCCTTCTGGGCTCCCCATCCCGCGCCCTCCTCGCAGTCCTCGAACTCGAGGCCGCCCATGTCGCGGATCTTCTCGAATTCGCAGAGCTCGTCGGGCCCCCCGACCACACCGTAGAGCCCATTGCGGCACTCCGAGTCGCCCTTCTGCTGCACGATCTCGACGATGGGCTCGAGCCCCGCGCGCAGCTGGGCCTGTTCACGCTGTTCCTCGGGCGACAAGTCGCGGTACCAGACCGAAAAGAGCTGACCGTTGGAGAGGTTGGGGTTGTGGGGAATAGCGATGGCGTCGCAGCCCGAGCCCGAATCGTTGCATTGCTGGCGCAGCTTCTTCCAGAACTCGGGCTCCTCCGGCGTGTCGATCCAGGAGATCGGCAACTCGGGAACGATCTCGTTCCGGAAGATCACGTTCCGATGGATCTTCGTGAACTTCGGAGAGCGGCTGTATTCGAAACCATGAAACGTCGTGAACGAACAGGCCTCACTGCGATCGTACCAACGCTCGGCGGCGTCCTGGATTTCCTGCCAGGCGGTTCGGGTAGCGGCGCGGCAGATGCGGAGCCCTTCGCCGCAGACCTCCTCATTGCGGCCGAAGAGTGAGACGATCCCCGTCAGGTTCTTGCGGAAGCCCTCGAGGCCAAGGATGCGGGAAATAAGGGTGTCGCCATCGCCCCGGAAAATGCGACAGGAGTCCGTGTCATAGACTTCGGAGCCAGGCGTCGTGCATAGCGTCGTCTCGGCCAGCCACTCCGCGTGATCGGTGACGGCGGCGAAATCGAGGGGCCGGTCAATGCGAGCCTTGCGGGTCTGGCTGCCGTCCTCCGCCAGGGGCGGAAACCCGATCGTTTCGCCTCGGGCGAACCGATACGCATCATCCGGGGTGGAGATCGTGTCCTTCACCCTTGCGTCCATGGAGAGCCCGGTGTGCACGTGGAGATCGCCGAATAGCGGGCGACGCAGTGGATCGTGCTGGGTGCAGGCGACGCGGCCTGCCGGAGTGGCCGGTTGCGCGGCTGCAGACGGCGGATCCCAGGGCTGCTTGCCTGGATCGAGATTGCAGGCGCCGAGGAGGCCTACCGAGATGGCCATGAACGTGACGATCGGAATGCGGATTCTCACGATGCCTCCTTCGACGAAGTCATCGCCCTTCTGCCGATTCTTCTCTCCAGCCCCGCGGGTTGGCGAGAAATTCCGAACGCCACACGTCGAGACGCTCTCCGAGCTTTGCCGCAATCTCGGGCCGGGTCTTCGCGACGTTGTAGGCCTCGGCCGGATCCCGTTGCAGCTCGTAGAGAAGTGGCCAGGTGCCGAGCGTCGGAACCGGCTCGCCCCCGTCCGGCGGGGTGTAATCGCGGCTGCTGAGCAGCCTACCCCCCAGTGTGTCCTGCTTGTCGAGCGGTGCTGGCCAGACGTAGTGGCTGTTGCGCTCGATGAGCTTCCAGTTGCCAACGCGGATGGCTTCGATGTCGTAGTCATGAGAGAAGAAGATCGGGCGCTCGGGAAACTCGGCCCCGCTCTGGGACAGCACCGGCCAGAGATCTGCTCCGTCGATCGTACGGTCGGACGGAAGCCCGAGGCCCGCAAGCCCGAGGAAGGTCGGCAACAAGTCGATACTCATCGCAGGCTCGTCGCTCACCGCGCCCGCTTCGATGCGGCCTGGCCACCAGGCGATGAAGGGAACGCGGAAGCCCCCCTCGTAGCTCTGCCCCTTGCGGCCGCGCAAGCCACCGGAAGCGCCCTCGAACCAGGGGCCATTATCGCTGGTCACGATCACGAGCGTCTCTTCTGCAATCCCGGCGCGCTCCAGGGCCGCGATCACCTCACCTACGCTCCAGTCGAATTCCGACACCGCATCGCCATAGGGCCCTCCATCCGAGCGCCCGGCGAAGGCTTCACTCGGGTAGAAGGGTTGGTGGGGATCCTTGTGCGCCATGTAGATGAAGAATGGTTCCTCGTGAGGTTCTTCGATGAACTCCACCGCCGCCTCGGTGAAGATCGCCGTGTAGGGTTCCTGGTCGAGGCCGATGTCGGCCACTTCCTCGGTCTGGTCGCGCCAGAACGCCACGGGCCAATCATCGTTCGACATGTTGAAACCGACGAAGCGGTCGAAGCCGTGGTTGAACGGGTGGTACTCGGGAAGCGCGGTGAAGTCGCCCAGATGCCACTTGCCGATCGCCATGCTTTGGTAGCCTGCGAGCTTCAGCGCCTCTGGGATGGTGATTTCCGACGGAGGAAGGCCGGCGACGGCATTTCCGCCGCCCGGCATGTCGATCGAGGCGAGCTTGGCAAAGAACAGACCAGCGCCGTGGGAGAGCCGACGCAGCAAGCTGTCGCCCGCGGCCTGCAACGCGGTCATGATGCCACTGCGCAACGGATAGCGACCCGTGAGCAAGCCAACCCGGGAGGGCGAACAGATCGGAGCGCTCGAATAGAACTGCGTGAAGCGCATGCCCTCAGCCGCGAGTTCATCGATATGAGGCGTCTCGATCGCCCTGCTGCCCTGCACACCGAGATCCCCGTAGCCGAGGTCATCCGCAAGGATCACCACCAGGTTCGGGCGCGGGGACATGGCTCCGGGGATGGGCGACACGAAACCCTCGACCGGGGCGGCGGCCTTCGCAGGATCTCGGAAGACACTCCGGTCGATTCCATGATCGATCGGTGTCGTGGCCAGGCGAACCAGCCAGACACCTGCCATGGCGAGGATCAGCAGCGGGACGAGCCAACGCAACACGATCCTAGTCCTTGCCGAAGGGGAGCAGATCCCTCGCCTTTTGTTTCATGATCTTCCAGCGGATCGCGGACATGCTCATGTCGATCTCCTGCTGGCTCTGGAACGGGATTTCGACCGTTGCCGGTTCGGGCTCATTCCCACCGGGAAGGATCAAACCTTCCTGCGCGACACTGAACAGGAACGGGTAGACCATCTTCATCAGCGGCTCGAGAATCCACAGACTGGTGGTGCCGATGTTCACCTCTTCTCTCGGATCCTGCTCCACATTGAATACGCGGGGAGCCCAGAGTCGTTTCCAGGATCGATCCCGCGGCGCCGGATCGTCCCCGGTCATGAAGATCTTGAAGCGCCGCCACTTCGCGGCCAACAGCGTACGCCCCGAGAAGAACAGCACACTCTCCCGCGCGGATGTCTTCGTTTCACCTAACAGGAGCGGACTCTGATCGAGCCCGTCGAAGGCCCGGTCGTCTGGCACCTCACCGCCAGCGACCTTCGCGAGCGTCGGAAAGAGATCGACGAGCGCGACGATTTCGTTGCTGGTGCGGCCCGGTTCGATGTGCCCGGGCCAACGAGCCATCATCGGTGTGCGGATCGAGCCCTCGAAGGCGCTTCCCAGGTATCCGCGATACGCGCCCGAGGAGGAAACCACGGGGTAGTAGGCTGCATCGGGTCCGTTGTCGCTCAGGTAGAGGACGAGGGTGTCGTCGGCGATGCCCGCCTCTTCCACCGCATCGACGATCTGCCCGACGCGGTGATCATGCTCGATCATCACGTCCGAGAAGGCACCGTTCCCGGATTTGCCGGCGAAATCCGGATGCGGAAGATAGGGGTGGTGGACCAGCGACCAGGATACGAACAGGAAGAAAGGCTCCTCCCCGCCAGCATGCTCATGGATGTAGCTGACCGACTTCTCGGCGATGCGCTCATCGATGAAGGGACGGTTGTCGACCGTGTAGGGCTCGACCTTGCTCACGGCCTCACCCTTTCGGCCCTCGAGCAGGTGAGGAATCGTCGAGACATTGGCATCGAAGCCGACGAGATCGCGGTACGTGGCGACATTCGTCGAGAAAGGAAAACCCCACCATTCATCGAAGCCCTGATCGGTGGGATAGCGGCCCGGTGAATCGCCGAGATGCCACTTGCCGAAGATCGCGGTGTCGTAGCCTGCATCTGCAAGCATTTCAGCGACGGTGATCTCCCAAGGCGGCAGCCCGCCGGGAAGCCCCGGAGTGCCCACCCGCCAGGTTCCAGAGCGGACCGGCATGCGGCCCGTCATGAGTGCCGAGCGCGAAGGCGTGCACTCGACCTCCACGTTGAAATTGGTCAAGCGCAGACCTTCGGCGGCCAACTGGTCGAGCCGAGGTGTGGGTGCCCCGCGCAAGGCGCCCCCGCCGTAGGCGCCGATTTCTCCGAAGCCCAGGTTGTCGCTCAGCATGAGCACGATGTTGGGGGGCCGCTCGTCGGCGTGGGCGACGACGACGCCCGCGAGCCAGATCGCTCCGGCCACCAACATCATCTGCCCGGCTCTGCCCGGCGAAACTAGTGAAGTAGCATTCGAGAGACTCCGCATATCCTCCCCTCGATCGGTGGACTGGCTGGGATCCTACCCGATCGGGCCCCGACCATGCCGATCCGCCGGCTGAGGTACGGCCCCATGCGCCCGCGCTAGTGTCGCTGCCCATCACAAGCTGTGCTGAGAGGGAGACACGAGATGGCCGACGAACCCGTCCGATATGAGCGTCACGGGGATGTCGCGCTCCTGCGGGTCGATGACGGAAGAGCCAACGCGTTCTCCGCCCCGCTGATCGAAGCGCTGAACCGGCAGCTCGACCGAGCCGAGCAAGAAGCCAGCGCGGTGGTGTGGATCGGAAGACCCGGCTGTTTTTCGGGCGGCTTCGACCTGCGCGTGATGGGCTCCGGGCCCGCGCAGGCCCGGGCGCTCGTCACCCCCGGCGCGGAGCTCTTTCTGCGCCTATACGAGTACCCCCGACCCATCGTCCTGGCCTGCACCGGCCACGCCCTGGCGGCCGGAGCGGTCGCGCTGCTCGCTTGCGATACCCGGATCGGGGCAGCGGGCGACTATCGGATCGGACTCAACGAAGTAGCGATCCGCGTGGCGCTTCCGATCTTCGCCCTCGAACTCGCGCGGGCGCGGCTCTCGAAGCGACACTACGAGCAGGCGACGCTTCATGCGCGCCTCTACGACCCGCCCGGCGCAGTCGATGCCGGCTACCTGGACCGCGTCGTGGCCGCCGACGAGTTGGAGGAGCAAGCCATCGCGGAGGCCCAGCGGCTAGGCGAGTTCAGGCGCGGAGCCTTCATCGAAACGAAGCGGCGATCCCACGGCGCGATTGCCGCTGCGATCCGCGACACATTGGAAGAAGACCTCAGCGCTCTCTTCCCGGAGCGTTGAGCGGCAGCCTCAGCCGTCCAACCCTCATCCCGCAACCAACGGAGCGATTCGAGTGTGCGCCGAACCCGAAGCGCCTGGGCGTCGTCGACCTGCGGACAGGGCGATCATATGGTGTTCGCCATGGCATGGCCGCAGCGCCGAAGGGCTTCCTTGACGAGCCCCGCCGTCGATGCTGGACACGACCCGATACGGTAGGGAGTTCGCACGAGGAGTCCGAAGCTGCACGACACGCGGGTGCTAACTTCATCGACTTGAGCTGTCAGGAAGAAATCGACGCATTCTCCGGGGAGCGACTCTCAAGCGCATCCCCGTGCGGTTCGTTCCTGTGTCGCGAGCCGGTGGATCGACAGCATTGCGCACGAAGAACAACCGAGGATGGCAGCCATGAGTTCAGATTCGAAGGGCGCCCGAACCGCATTGGTCCTCTCCGGCGGAGGCGCGCGCGGCGCGTATCAGGCTGGGGTCATGCAGGGCCTGCGCGACCTCGGCGTGCTCGATTCCCCAACCGTTCGTATCGACACCTTCGTAGGCTCGAGCGCGGGCGCCATCAATTCGACAATGCTCGCCGCACATGCAGACTCGCCCTCGAGAGGGATCGATGCTCTCGTCGATCTGTGGAGTGGCATTCAGGCTAATCAGATCTTTCGCACCGACGTGCGGAGCATCGGAAGTACCGGGGTCCGCTGGGCCTGGGACCTCACCTTCGGCGGGGCGGTGGGTGGTGTCGCCTCGAAGTCGTTGCTCGACACGTCGCCCCTGCGCGAGTTCCTGACGGAAAATCTCCCCTTCGAACAGCTCGGGAGCCAGCTCGAGGCCGGAGCCCTTCACGCGCTCGCGCTCTCCGCGACGGATCTCACGACGGCTGATGGAGTGCTGTTCCTGCAAGGGCAGCCCGACGTCCAGCCCTGGGAGCGCAGGCGATGGCGCATCGAACCCACGCGGATCGGTCCCGAACACGTGCTCGCATCGAGTGCCATTCCGATGCTGTTCCCCTCAGTGGAGATCGATGGTCGTCATTTCGGAGACGGATCCGTCCGCAACACGAGCCCGTTGAGCCCGGCCATCAATCTGGGCGCCGAGAAGGTCATTGCCGTGAGCGTGCGTGAACCCGCGCAGACGACACCGAGGAAGCGCCGTCACGAAGCTCCCTCCATCGCGCAGATCGCAGGCGTGCTTCTGGATGCCGTCATGCTCGACGCAATCGAGGTCGACATCGATCACAGTGAGCGCGTGAACCGCAGCGTCACGACCTACCACCGGGGCACTTCGCCGAGTTCCTTCCGCAAAGTCGATGTCCTGTGGATCCAACCGTCGGCAAACTTCACTGCCGTCGCCGAAGAGTTCAGCCGCCGAATTCCCGCCGTCGTTCGCTACGTCATGCGGGGGCTCGGCAGCGAGGATGCGACACACGAGCTCAGCAGCTATCTGCTCTTCGATTCGGAGTTCTGCGGCCGTCTGATTGAGATCGGCCGCGGCGACGTAGAAGCAGCTCGTGGCGACATCGAGGCATTCTTCGCTTAGACATGCGGAGGATCACCATCTCGAGCAGCCAGTCCCAGGCCGGCAGGGTTTTCGCGGCCACCGCGATCATATCTCCAGGCCCACGACCTCTCGTGCCCGTACCTTGTATGCCGGCACCGGAGCCTCGGCCATCGGCATCATCTTCTGGGGCGCCAGAGAGCCCTCGGCCTAGAGGCCCCGATGAAGGACATCTCATCGAAGCGCGAGAACGATGGAGCGCCTACCGAGCAAGCTACGGTCTACACTTTCATGTCCCGGACGGCTTCCACGGGCCGGAATTCAGCGACCCCGAGCTCGCCGTTACGGCCTTCGGAGCGCTCCTCGAACTCGCGGGCTTCGACCCGCCATGGCTTTTCGCCGCGACACTCCCCGCGCACAAACCAATGAACGACTCTGAGAGGACACACGACATGTCACCTGCGAGCCCTGAAACCACCCTTCCCGCCCCCATCACCGCCCCCCCGAGCAAGGATGAGCTGGCCGCACGCCTTGCGCAGGTGCAACGACGGATGCGCGACGAAGGACTCGATGTCTACGTGAGCTTCGACCCGGTCAACGTCTACTACCTCACCCACTTCGCCAACAACGTGCACGAGCGGCCCTTCCTGCTGCTGATTCCGCAGCAGGGCACGCCGACGATCCTCGCACCGCTGCTCGAGACGAGCCACGTCCGAGCGCGGGCGCTCTGCGACCTCGAGTACGCGACCTACTATGAGTTCCCCGCTCCTGAAGGCGAGAACTGGTGGGACGTGTACGCGCAGCTGATCGACAGCGGCGCGCGTGTGGGCATCGAGCCGGCCATGCCGGCCGGGATCCTGGAACGCACGCCCGGCAAGACGACCGTCAGCGACATCATCGACGAGGCGCGCATCGTCAAGTCGGCCTACGAAATCGGCCGCAACGCCCACGCATGTCAGGTGGTCGAGCTGGGCCACGAGAAGCTGCTGGAAACTTCTCGGCCGGGCGCCATCGTGGGCTCCGTCTACGCCGCCGCAAGCGGAGCGATGATGGCGCGGATCCTGGCAGACATTCCGCGCGCCAACCTGATGGTCACCCGCACGGTCGGCGCGGTCTGGCCCCCCTCCCTTTCCGACGATCCGCACATCATTCCGACCTTCGATACGCAGATCGAGGAAGCCGGGCCCCACGTCACCATCGCCTTCTGCCAGGTGGACGGCTACGGCGTCGAGTTGGAGCGCACCTTCTTCCTCGGAAGCGTTCCGGAAGCCGCCCGGGCGCCTTTCGATGCGATGTTCGAAGCGCGTGCGCGGGCCTTCGAATTGGCGCGCCCAGGCGCCGACATGGGCTCGATCGACACCGCCGTGCGCAAGCTCATCCATGATCGAGGCTACGGCGATCGCATCCTGCACCGCACCGGCCACGGCTTCGGGATCACCGGCCACGAGGCGCCCTACCTCGCCGAGGGCTATCACCGCGATCTCGAGCCGGGCATGCTCGTGAGCATCGAACCGGGCATCTACATCCCGGGCCTCGGCGGTTTCCGCCACTCGGACACCGTACTGATCACCGAGAGCGGCGCGGTGAGCCTGACGCACGCGCCCGAGACACTCGACGAGTTGACGATTTCCTTGTAGCCGAGGAGAACCCCGTGCACCCCCACGCCCCCGCTCAACTTCTCGACAGCGATTACCTGCGAGCAAAACGACTGCTCCCGTGGAACCTCGGCCCCCAGGTAAAGAACACCGAGGTCCGGACGAACTGGATCGATGATCACTCCTGGAGGAACGAAGCGAGACCTGCCTGGAGCTGAACGCCGCCTCGGTGCGGCCGAACATACGGGTCCTCCGTGGCGGCGAATGCACTGGTCGCAGCCAACAAGGATTTCGACTTCCTGCTGCTGCCGAACCGAAAGCACCCGACGTCCCTGCTCGACCCCTACGCGTTGCGCCGGCTGTGGAACTACTTCGTCCGCCACCTGCTTGGAGCCGAGCCCCGGCTGGCTCCGGCATCCGTGGCGTGGGCGAGGTGGGCTAATATCCTGGAGACGGCTCCCGCAGAAGTAGAGACCCCCCGAATATGCCCAGTTGGATACGCTGCCTGAAATCGATCACCTGTGGTGCCGTAGGCGTGGGAGTTGGGTGCGTCCTGTTGGCCGGACTCCTGCTCGCCTTCTCCGAGCCGGCAAGTGCCGCTCTCGAACTGGAGGAGGTGGACCTGACGCGCCCGCGCATCCTCTTCTTCCCCGAAGGGGTCGAGGCCGTGCAGGAGCGACTCGACCGCGAGCCCTACCGGACCATCCTCCGCGACATGGAACGCCGCAGCCGGCTCGCCGACGGCATCGCGCTCGACGATCACCGAATCAACGAGACCCGGTTCAAGGCCCGAGCGGCGAAGAACCGCGCCTTTCTCTACGCCATCGACCGCCGTATCGAAGGCGACCGGGCCAAGCCTTTCGCCACCGCCGGGGAGCGCCAGGCCGAGGGAGACCGCGTACGCGATTGGCTGCTCAACCTCCACGATTGCTCCCGGCTCGCCCCCGACTGCGCATTCGGAGGCTGGGACCGGGACATCAGCACTTCCGAAGAGCTGCTGCAGTTCGCCACGGCCTACGACACGTTGCTAGGCGCAGGCTACGACTTCGAACCAGCGGACGAGGACGTCATCGTCGACAAGCTGGTCAACCTCGCATCCCAGCTGTACGAGAACTACGTGTTTCCGGAGACGGCGCTCAACGTCGCCAGCCTCCACCAGAACAACCACCGCAGCAAAAGCGGAGCCGCCCTCGCCGTGGCCGCCATCGTCCTCGCTGAGTACACGCCGCCTGCAGGCAGTGACCCGCGCGGCGTGCGCGAACCGGCGGCGTGGCTGGCCTACGGCCTCGACATGGTCGACCTGATTCAGCGCTGGGTGCTCATGACCGGCGACGGTGCCTACGCCGAGGGGCCCTTCTACCAGCGCCTCACCCACCAGAACATCCTGCCCTTCGCGCGCGCATGGGACCGCCTGGTGGATGGCAGGAGCGTCGTAGCGAGAGGCGTCGAAATCCCGAGCCTCTGGCGGCACCCGCTCTTCGCGCGCAACCAGCGCTGGCTGCTCGACATGACACTCACCGACGGCTCGCTGGCGGCCACCGACGACGGAAACGTGAGCCGCTCGCATTACTTCGGTCTGTTCGACTCGACCTCCCCGCTTGCCAACGCGTTCGCGCTGGCCTGGGCGGAGGCCCCCACTCCGTTCGAAACCGACGGAAGCATTGACCTCGCTGCCGACGCGCTGATCTACTACGACGACGCGCGGGTGCGACCCGCCCACAGGCCAGGGTCGCCGACATCCTTCTGGGTGGAGGGCGGAAATGCCATTTTTCGAAGCGCCTGGGGGCACGATGGCATCGTCGCGCTGGTGCTAGGCGAGCCGGAGGTGGCATCCGAACTGGGCCGGGATCGAAACGGCCTCGGGGTCTCGCCCGAAAGCCACGAGCACGCCGAACCCGGCTCCTTCCTGCTTCACGCCTACGGTGAGAGGCTCGCCCTCGACCCCGGCTATTTCACCTTCTCCACCAAGGCGATGGTCGACCGCCCCGAGCATCACAACATGATCCTGGTGGACGGAAAAGGCCCCGGGAGTTTCTTCGGAGCGTCGCTTCGCTGGCCGATCGTCGGCCTGGAGAACCGACCGCCAGCCGACGGACTGGCCACCCTGGCCGCCAACCTGGATGGAGACTTCCTCGACGCGACGCGGGTCGTGACCCGCTACGGGCGAGGCTGGGGCGTCGTCCCCAACCAGAGCGTTCCGCTTTTCGAGCGTCGGTTCCTGTTCGCGGACGATCGCTACCTGGTGGCGATCGATTCCGTCACGGATCCGAGCGGGGCAGATTCGAACTGGACCTGGCTCGTCCACGGTAACGGGGGCGCGGCCAGCGGCGGCACCTTCGAGGCAACGGCCACCGGCGGTCGCTGGACGATTCGAGGGGCACGCCTCGATGCGGGTTTTTCCTTCGCCGACCAGAACCCGTCCTTCGCCACGAGCAGCGCCGTCCACGAAGGTCCGGGCAAGGCGATGCTCAGCCACACCGTGCTCGAAACGAGCGTGGTCGGCCCCGCGGCGCATTCGATCGGATTCCTGTATCCGACCCGCAGTGGAGCCAATCCCCCCACGCTCTCGGAGTTGGCGCTACCTGGAGTCGCCGCGCTCACTCTCGTGGACGCCGAAGAGGACCGCCGCGCCGTCGCCTTCCACCGGTCCGGGGCGAGGCAGCCCTGGGACCTGCCCGCCGAGGCCTCGGGAATTTCCGAGATCGCTACCGACGCGACCCGCGGGCTGATCGACGCGCACCTGGACGGCGCGATCAGGCTGGCTTGGGTCGAAGATGCAACCCGCCTCGCTTACGACGGCGCCACCCTGTTCGAAACCGTGACACCGGGCAATCTCGGGCTACGCATGCAGCCCGGAACCCTAGAAGCCGTCGCCGAGAACGCCGATCCGTGGGTGCGGCTTCCGGCTCTGCCCTTCCGCCCGGTAGGTGTGGACGGCGCATGTGAACTCGAATACCGAGACGACGCTTTCTGGGTGAGACTCGGCCGCGAGCGGCGCTTTCGGGTCCGCGCCACCCGGGAGGACACCCAGCCCGCGGCAGACCCGGGAGCCGATCTCCGGGTCCCCGTCGGCGAGTGGGTGACGCTCGACGGAACGGCCAGCTGCAGCGCGCAAGGTCGCCGCCTCACGCCAAGCTGGACGCTGGTCTCGGCACCTCCCGGAAGTCTTTGGGAGATCGAGCGAATCAACAGCTGGCACCCTCAACTCAGGGCGGATCGCGCCGGCACCTACCGCGTGCGTCTGGTCGTCACCGACAAACGCGGATCGGCCAGTCGCGAGGCAGAAGTCGTGGTGCGAGCCGGAGACCCCTGCGAAGGCGGTGCGGACGAGGATCTCGACGGCCTCTTCGACAGTGACGACCCGGATTGCGATTCGCCTACCGTCCACGGCCCGCCCGTTGCCCAGAACGACCACTTCCGGATACGCGGCCGGCGCCACTACGAGGCGCCTCGAAGCGTCCTCGCAAACGACGTCAACCCGGCTGCGGGTGAGCCTCTGGTCGCTGTGCTGGTGCATCCACCGCGCCGCGGCCAGCTCTGGCTGCGACCCGACGGCACATTCCGGTACCGGCCGAGCTGGCGCTTCCGGGGAAGCGACCGCTTCACGTATCGCGCACGCAACGCCACAGGTGCCGAGTCCGCCGAAGTCACGGTGACACTTCGCCGGAGCCGGCGTGCCTGGTGGCAAACGAGTCGCACTCCATCAGGCTTCCAGCGCCACTCGGACGACCGTCTCTAGCGTCTCGAACCGGTAGGGCTTCCGCAGGAACCCGGCCACGTCAATCGCCGAAGTCGATGATGCCGATCCCCTTCAGGATGACGAGGAGAATCAGTACGGGCGTCACGAAGCGAATGAGGAAGGTCCAGCTCGACACGAGCCGGTCCCCGTTTCCGCGAAGAGCTGAGAAGCCGCTCTCGCGGTCCTGCTTCGAGAGCATCCAACCGGCAGCGATCGCGATCAACAACCCGCCCAGCGGGAGGAGATACTTCGTGGTGAGGTTGTCCAACGTGTCGAGGACAGCCTGGCCTCCGCCCAGGGCTTCGGGCAGGAAGACTGGCATGTTCAGGCCGAATGCCGAAGCGAGTCCGATCAACCAGATCACAGCGCCCATGCCAAGCGTGGCCCGAAGCCGCGGTACCCCGAATTCATCGACGATGTAGGCGACCACGACCTCGAGCAATGAGATCGCCGAGGAAAGGGCCGCGAAGACGACGAGCAGGAAGAAGGCCGCCGACACCAGCGCCCCACCTGGCATTCCCGCGAAGAGGCCAGGCAACGTCGCGAAGAGCAAGCCCGGGCCGGCGGACGCTTCGAGATCATTGCTGAAGACGACGGCAAAGATGACGGCTCCGGCCATCAAGGCAATGACGGTATCGAGCAGGGCAACCCAGAAGCCATCCCGCACGACGTGGCGCTCATCCTTCAGGTACGAGCCATAGGTGACCATGACTCCCATGCCGAGGGAGAGTGTGAAGAAGGCATGGCCGAGGGCCTCGAGAACCGCATCGCCGCTCAGCTTCGAGAAGTCCGGCTTGAACAGGAAGGCGAGGGACTCTCCCAATCCGCCGGTGAAGGCAACGTAGACCAACAAGATGCTGAGGATCCCGACGAGTGTCGGCATCAAGATCTTGCACGCCGTCTCGATGCCGCCCTTGATGCCCCGCGTGACGACGAAGATCGTCATGGCCATGAAGAGGGTGTGCCACGCCGCGGAGACAGGACCGTTCCCGACGAGGGCGCCGAATGTCTCGCCGGCCCCCTCTCCCAGATCGAGGCCTCCCACGGACAA
Source organism: Deltaproteobacteria bacterium (assembly GCA_019312665.1). Classification (GTDB taxonomy): domain Bacteria; phylum Myxococcota_A; class UBA9160; order UBA9160; family UBA6930. Next base: position 14,630 of record JAFDCZ010000021.1, read on the forward strand.
CATGAAGAAATGCACGGCCCAACCGGCCACCACGGCATAGAACGACAGGATGAGGAGACCGCTGAGCACCGCCATGCCCCCCGCGAGCCAGCTCAGCAGGGTCCCGGCCAGGCCGGCCCCCTTGGTGAGATCCCGCAAGGCTCCCAGGATGTCCTTGCCTCCTCGGCGTCCGATGATGAGTTCGGCATACATCAGAGGAAGGCCCACGATGAGAATGCAGACCAGGTAGACCAGCACGAAGGCACCGCCCCCGTACTCGCCTGTGATGTACGGGAACTTCCAGAGGTTGCCGAGGCCCACCGCGCTTCCGGCGGCCGCCCACATGAAACCCAGGCTGCTCGCGAAGCCGCCGCGCCCGCTCTTGGACGTATCGCTCATCGTGCTCTCCAGGATGTTCGAGGCCTGATCAGCGGTTCAACCGCTCCACCGATAGATGCTCTCGCGTCATGCCGAGCGCTTGCAGATCCTCCGGGAGGGAAGCTGTCACGATCAGCCCCGCCGCTGCGCGTGCTGCCGCCGGGGACGTCATGATGCCGAAGCCACCCTGGCCGGCGAGCCAGAAGAAGCCCGGGCGCTCCGGATCCATTCCGATCACCGGGGAGCGGTCGGCGACGAAGCTCCGCAAGCCCGCCCAACTCCGGCGAATGTGTTGAATCTCGAGAGTCGTCGCGCGTTGCACGTGGTCAGCTGCGAGCGCCACATCGTAATCGTCGGGACTTGCATCGCAGGGCTCCGAGGGCGTCTCGTCGCATGGCGAAGCGAGAAGCTGGGCGCCCTCGGGCTTCAGATAGAAATCCTCGTCGGCGTCGATCACCAGGGGCCAGCTGCGAATATCACTTTCTGCCGGCGGATCGAATGTGATCGCCGTGCGCCGGAGCGGTCGCAAGCTGATCGATCGGGCCCCAGCCAGGCGTCCGATCAAGTCGCACCATGCGCCTGCGGCATTGACGACGACCGCCGCACGCCAGGTCCGACCTCCCGCATCGACCTCCCACGCATCGCCGCGGGGCTGGATCCGTGTGACCTCCGCCTTCGTCGCCAGCTCTCCGCCGCGGCGGCGGAATCCCCGAAGAAACGCGTCGAGCAGGCCGGCCACGTCGATGTGCATGGAGCCCGGCTCCACCACCGCGCCGGCCACATAGCCTTCGCGCAGCACCGGACACAGCTCGCGTGCTCCGACGAAATCCACCTCATGCAGCTCCGCCCCCGCCTCGCGCCCGTTGGCCAGAGCGGCCACCAGGCTCGCCCGCTGATCCTCACGCCCGATCCAGAGAACCGGATTCGGCGTCACCAGTGGGAAATCGGCAAAGCCCTCGGGCGGCTGTTCCAAGAAGCCCCGCCCGGCCCGCGTGAGCCTGCCCACCGTGGCACTTCCGTAGCTATCCACCAGGAACGCGGCCGAGCGACCGGTCGTGTGGTGACCGGGAAGCGGCTCGCGCTCCAGGAGCACCACTGAACCGTGTTGCTGGAGCTCGTGAGCCGCAGAAGCGCCGGCAATCCCGGCGCCGATGACGATGAAGTCGTAGCTGCTCACTACTTCCAGATCTCTCCACAAACGCGCAGCCAGTTCTCACCCAGGATGCCTCGGATGTCCTTCTCGCCATACCCGCGGCGCAACAACTCCTCGGTAATCCGCGGCGCCTCCTCAAGCTCGAGCTGTCTCATGTCCGTGTAGCCACTGCCAGGAGGATATCGGTCCGGCAGCTTTGCAACGAAGGCTTCGAAGCTCGGAAGGTCGTAGACGTAATCGAGCCCGAGGCCCACGTGGCTCGGCCCCACCAGCTGCACCACGTGGTCGATATGATCCACGATGCGCGCGGGCGTGGAGCCTTCGCCGCCCAGGAAGCCGCTGAGGCAGGTCATTCCGATCACGCCGCCCTGCTCGGCACAGGCAACGATCTGGTCATCCCACACACAGCGAGGGTGGTCGCAGAGCTCGCGGACATTGGTATGCGAGATGATCGCGGGCACCTGGGATGCCTCGAAGGTCTCCATCGTGGTGCGATAGCCGGTATGAGCGCAGTCGACGACCATGCCGACTCGGTTCATCTCGCCGATGAGCCCCCGGCCGAACTCCGTCAGGCCGGTGTCCTCTTCGGCGTGGCATCCCACGCCCACGAGGTTGGGCTCGTTGTAGGCCATCAACGCGTGCCGCACGCCCAGGCGGTAGAAGAGTTCCACCCAGTCCGAATTGTCCTCGAAGGGTGCGGTCCCCTGGAAGTGGAACCCAACCGCCAGCAGACCTTGCTCTCGAGCGTGCGCGACGTCCGCCACGGACTCGACGATTACGCATCGTTCGGAACGCTCCGCCACGAACCACCGATAGTTGACGAGCTGTTGCGCTGCGGCGCGCAGGTCCATTCCATCGATGGCGAGCGTGATCGACACGAAATCGAAGCCTGCCCCGGCGATCCGATCGAAGAGCACTTCCTTCCGTTCGCCGCTACCGGGCGTGATGATGGGCTGGGTCATGTCCCAGACAAGTGCATCCGCGTGCAGCTCTGCAGCCTCCGTGGAGATACCCCAATCACTCATCGCCATGCCTCCTGAATTTCCGGCAGAGAAGGACGATACCTGCAGGCGCAAGGGATTCCAGGGTACTCTTCCCCGGTCATGGACGGGGACCCGCGCGATCGAGCAGCCAACCTCTCCTGCTGGTCCGGGCCCGTCGAGGCGGAGCCGGTCGGCGGCGGAATCACGAACTCCAACTTCCGTGTCGAGGACGATGGACGGCGCTTCTTCGTCCGAATCGGCGCCGACATTCCTCGCCACGGGGTGATGCGCTTTCACGAGCTGGCAGCCAGTCGCGCGGCCCACGCGGCGGGGATCTCGCCTGAGGTGCTCCACCATGAAGAGGGCGCGATGGTTCTCCAGTACGTCGAAGGCCGCACGCTTCGAGCCGAGGACATCTGCGAACAGGCGACCCTCGAACGGATCATTCCGTTGATCAAGCGCTGCCATATCGGCATACCGATGCACCTTCGCGGGCCGGCCATGGTCTTCTGGGTGTTCCATGTGATCCGGGATTACGCCCATACTCTCCGAGAGGATGGGAGCCGGATGCTGCCCGCTCTGGCTCGGCTGGTCGAGATCGCCGCCAGGCTGGAGAGCGCGGTGGGCCCCGTTTCCCTGGTCTTCGGGCACAACGATCTCCTCGCAGCCAACTTCATCGACGACGGCAACAGGATCTGGCTGATCGACTGGGATTACGCCGGCTTCAACAGCCCGCTCTTCGATCTGGGCGGGTTGGCTTCCAACAACGAGCTGTCGACATCTCACGAAGAAACGATGCTTCGGCAATACTTCGCGGGAGCGCTCACGGACGAACTGCGAGCCCGCTACACGGCAATGAAATGTGCGTCGCTGCTTCGCGAAGCCATGTGGAGCATGGTCTCGGAGCATGACTCGAGCGTCGATTTCGATTTCATCGCGTACACGGACATGAACCTCCAGCGCTTCGACGAAGCCTGGACCCGTTTCGAGGAGATGTAGCGCATGTCCGAGTTCCCGACCCAGGCCCGCGCCGTCGTGGTAGGTGGCGGCATCGTAGGTTGCTCGACGGCCTATCATCTGGCGAAACTCGGCTGGACGGACGTCGTCCTGCTCGAGCGCGCCCGCCTGACCAGCGGAAGCACCTTTCATGCGGCGGGCCTGGTCGGACAGCTTCGAAGCTCCGCCAGCATCACACGCCTGCTGGGAGAATCGGTCGCGCTCTACGAGCGACTGGAGGAAGAGACAGGACAGGCCACGGGCTGGAAATGCAATGGAGGCCTCCGCCTCGCATGCAACCCGGCGCGCATGGCCGAGTACGAACGGCAGGCGACCACCGCCCATAGCTTCGGCATGGAAATGCAACTGCTCACCCCGAAGGAGGCGCGCGATCTCTGGCCGCTGATGGAGATCGACGACGTGATCGGCGCCGCCTTCCTGCCGACGGACGGAGCTGCCAGCCCGGTGGACCTCACCCAGGCATTGGCCCGTGGCGCGCGCATGCAAGGGGCGACCCTCGTCGAAAATTGCCCGGTGACCGAACTCGAAATCGAAAACGGGCGAGTCACAGCCGTGAAGACACCGCGCGGGCGCATCGCCTGCGAAGTCGTGGTGAATTGCTGCGGGCAATGGGCGCACGAGTTCGGGCGCCTCGCCGGAGTCAACGTTCCGCTGGTCTCCGTCCAACACCAGTTCATGATCAGTGGCCCCATCGACGGAGTGCATGGCGACCTGCCGACGCTTCGCGATCCGGATCGGCTCACCTACTACAAGGAGGAAGTAGGAGGCCTGGTCATGGGGGGCTACGAGCCCAACCCCATGCCCTGGGCGCAGAACGGAATTCCCGAGGGCTTTCACTTCACGCTCCTCGATCCGGATTTCGATCACTTCCAGCAGCTCGCCGAGCTTGCCTTTCCGCGGGTCCCCGCACTCGAGAGCGCCGAGATCCGGCAGATGATCAACGGCCCGGAGAGCTTCACTCCGGACGGGAATTTCATCCTCGGCGAAGCTCCTGAGCGACCCGGGTATTTCGTGGGCGCCGGCTTCAACGCGTTCGGTATCGCCGCCGCCGGCGGCGCGGGCTGGGCGCTGGCAGGGTGGATCGCGAATGGCGAGCCGCCGTTCGATCTCTGGCCCGTGGACATCCGACGCTTCGGGCCTCCGCATCGCGACATCGACTGGACTCGCCAGCGCACCCTCGAGCTCTATGGCAAGCACTACACCATCTCGTGGCCCGGCGAAGAGCATCAGAGCGGGCGGCCGTGGCGCCGTTCCCCTCTATACGAGCGGCTTCGCGCTGCAGGCGCCTGCTTCGGTGAGAAGCTCGGCTGGGAACGCCCGAACTGGTTCGCTCCGAAGGGCGTAGCCGCCGAGGACGAGTACTCCTTCGAACGGCCCAACTGGTTCGACCACGTCGGAGAAGAGCATCGCGCCGTGCGCGAGCGGGTCGGCCTCTTCGATCAAAGCTCCTTCGCAAAATTCGAACTCACGGGTCGCGACGCGGAGAAGGCCCTCGATTGGATCTGCGCCAACGACATCGCAAAGCCTCCCGGAAGCCTGACCTACACGCAGATGCTCAACCGTCACGGAGGGATCGAGTGTGACCTCACGGTGGCGCGCCTCGACGAGGACCGTTTCTACCTCGTCACTGGCACTGGATTCGCAACCCACGACCGCAACTGGATCGAGCGGAACCTGCCCGAGAAACTGGACGTGGCGCTTCGCGAGGTGACCGAAGACATGGCGGTCCTCGCGCTGATGGGGCCGGCCGCCCGGGACGTGCTGGCGGCCGTTTGCAAGGAACCGGTTGCCGATGCCGCCCTGCCCTTTGCGACGCTCCGCAGCGTGTCGATCGATGGCGTGCCTGTTCACGCCCTGCGCATCACGTACGTCGGGGAACTGGGCTTCGAACTCCATATGCCGACCGAGCTCGCGGGCACGGTCTATGACGCGCTGATGCAAGCCGGGGCCTCTCATGGCATCCTGAACGCGGGCTACCGCGCGATCGAGAGCCTCCGCCTCGAAAAGGGCTACCGGGCCTGGGCAGCGGACATCACGCCCAACGACACACCCCTCGAGGCGGGCCTGGGCTGGGCCGTGAAGCTGAAGACAGGCACCGCGTTTCTCGGACGCGAAGCGTTGGAACGACAAAAAGAGGAAGGCCTCGCGAGGCGACTCGTCGGCCTGACCGTCGACGATCCCAATGCGGTCCTGCTCGGACGCGAGACGATCTTCCGCGATGGCGAACGCGTCGGGTGGCTCACAAGCGCCGGTTGGGGACACACCATCGAAAAGGGAATCGGCTACGGCTACGTCCGCGATTCGAAAGGCATCACTGCGGCGGCTCTTCGGTCGGGGAAATACGAGTTGGAGGTCGCCTCAACCCGCGTACCCGCGCGGCTCCACTTGCGCCCCTTGTACGACCCGGACATGAAGCGGATCCGAGGCTGAGGGATCCGCGACTCGCCACGCCACATATTTCCCGAAACTCCTCGAACCGGGAAAAAACCGGGATCCACGTTGAAAATGGACCCGTTCTCGGGCAGGTCAAGCCGCAGCTCGCACGCGTTTCGACTTCAGGCCCAACGCGGGGCGCTCGACCAGGATGTAGGCCAGCCAGGCCACCCCGTATGAAATGGCCAACGTGGCCGCAAACAGGGCTTCCCGATCGGCGATTCGAGGCGCCAGCATCACGACCACGGGAAAGTGGAAGAGGTACGTGCTGTAACTGAGCAAGCCGGCCAGACGAACGAGACGCAAACCGAGGATTCGCCCTACCAACCCTGTTGGGCGCAGCACGACGTCGATCGTCAGCAAACAGAACAGTGCCAGCCATAACTCAGGCTGTGCCCAGCCGTTGAGCGAGAATCCTGGACGCAAGCCAGGGATGAGAGGGCGCCAGAGACCCGCGACCATGGCGTTCGAACTCAGGACGAGGAATGCGCCGGCAAGCAGAGAACTCGATGTGAGCAGGATGCCAGCAACATGGTTCCGAACCACCGTCCGGACGCTCGACCAGTTGCTCAGATGACAGACCAGGACGCCGCCGAGGAAGAACCAGAAATAGAACTCCCTGGTACTTCCGACCATCATGTCGATGGCGTGCAGCTCTCGCGCAAAGTATGCCGCGATGATCAGGGCAAACGTGACGACGATGCGGGCCACGCGTCCCGGCACGAGCGCCAGGACTCCCATGACCAACGGGAAGAGAAGATAGAAGCGTACCTCCTCCGCGACACTCCAAAGATGGTTCCACCCTTTGATGAAGGAGGCATTCCAGAGAAACCATTCCAAGTCGCGGTTTGGTCTCGTAGCCAGGAATGTCACTGCCACGAGGTAGATCGGCACGATGCGCAAGACACGATTCCTGAAGAATCGGCCGAGTTCCGAGAGGTTCAGAAGTGCCCTGGGTTGCTCGACGTACGGCAGAGAGAGCACGAAGCCACTGAGCAGGAAGAACCACAAGACACCCAGGCCCCCCTGCCCCCTCATCGAAAACGCCCCTGAATGGCTCGCTACGACGATCAGGGCCGCGACCCCGCGAGCGCCGTCAAGAGCCGGCAGATGCAGCCCGTACGAGGAGCGTTTCCGATCCAGGTCTTGCCAGGGCGAGGCCGCCCACTTCCCGATTCGATCCACCAGCTCTTGCCCGCCGTACCTCAATCGCCGCTTCTCCTCATGATGGGGACAGATCGACGGACGAATCGAGCGGAAGCCGACATCGACGATCACGAGGGGCACCGCGGCGGCAATGGTGGCCGTGGCCACTACGAGAATGCGGCCAGGACAGCCTGGGTGAGTGCTTGGAGTCGGCGCCCGGCGCTCCCATCAACCTCGACAGGCCCTCGAGATCGTCACGGGTGTGGTCAGGATCTGACCTTCCAGCATCGCGATCGGCGTCGTGCCGGCTGGCTCGGCTTCGGCGATCTCCCTCGCAACGTCCATTCCAAGGAAGACTTCACCAAACGCGGGGAAGCCCCGATCATCCGGCTCGGAGCGGCCGCCGAAATCGAGTTGCGGGAAGTCTCCGAGGCAGATGAATATCTCGGGGAGCACATGACCGGTTCCAAGGAGATCGCGTGCCAGGGAAACGATTCTGGCCCGATGCTCGAGACCGGTCCTCACCGTGGTTTCGAACTCCTCTAGGAGAGGTGGCAAGCCATCCGCGGCCGCCCCAAGCCCCTTCCCCGTCATCAATCCGCTGAGCGGCCCCCCCTGGATCAGGCTCGGCCCTCCGGAAACACCCAACGTCGTGGACCGGTAGAAGCTCGCCCCATCGTAGACACCCCGGTCGACGAGACCGAGGAAATGGTCGGCCACCGCGGGCGCGCGATCGCAGAAGACCTCGATACCGATCTCGCCGGCCGTGGTCTCGAAGTGGACACGTGCCATTGTGGGTTGTTGCCTCACGAGTGCGGGTAGCGTCGCCGAAATCATCGGGCACTTCGATGAGCCCGGGGGTTCCCGGGCCGATCAGTTTCAGGATATCCGAGCGTTCGAAATCAGCGAATGGACCCCCGGCTCAGTTTCCCGGCGATCCGCCGGGGGCGTGTGGGGCAGAATGCTCCGGAGACCGACACCGGCGGGTTGCATCGGGCCATCTGGGGCGATTTCGGGCGTGCAGCAGGTGGCATGGGATCTGCACCATCCGTCCTCGAGGAGGTTCGCGATGGGAACCCCGGCTCTGCTCTCGCGTGTGCCCACCGATGTCACAAGGGCGACGGCCGATCCCGCCGCCCAGGGGAACCCGCTGCGCTCTGGGATCGCCCGAAGCGAACGTCTGGCCCGGCTGCGCGAGGATCTACTCGCGGCTCCCTATGGCCTTTGCACCCGGAAGGCCGAGCTTGCAACGCAATTCTTCCGCACGGCGGTCCCGAGCGATCCCTGGGCCGAGCGCCTGGCCCGCCTCCACTTCGCGCTCTTTCGCCGCAGCCTGGCCCGAAACCTCAGCTCTGGCGAGCCACAACCGCGTTGGCAGCTGAGGTTGAATCGTGCCCTTCAACGCTTCTACGCCCGTCGTGAGGCGGCATGTCACCGCGAGCCCGCCGTCGTCAGCTGGGCGCGTGCGTTGTCCGCCATCCTCGAGCGCGTGCCCCTGCGCATCTACGAGCACGAGTTGGTCGTGGGGAATCCCTCGTCTCAGCGCATTGGCGCGCCACTCCATCCGGATCTCGGCGGCTTGTTGATGCTCCCGGAACTGCGCGGGCTGGCAACACGCGAAGTGAACCCGCTCGCGACGACGCCGGAGCAGGTGTATCGCCTCGAGCAGGAGATCCTGCCCTTCTGGTTCTCGCGTTCGGTGCAATCGCGGGCGGGCATGCTGGCGCCTGATCTCGAACTGCCGAATGAACTCGTGCGCGGCCGCCACTTCGTGCTCACCCAGTTCGCGGGGATCTCACACGTGACGCCCGACTACCGCAGGGTGCTCGAACGCGGCTTCACAGGAATCTTGGAGGAAGCCTTGGAACGGCGAAGTGCCGCCTGTTCCCCCGAGCAAGGGGCCTTCCTTGACGCTGCGGCCATCAGCGCGCGTGCGGCGATCGCGTTCGGCGCACGCTGGAGCGAACATTGTGCGACCGAGGCCGCCCATGCGTCGTGCGAGGAACGCGCCTCCGAACTGCGCCAGCTCGCCGAAATCCTCGCGCAAGTGCCTGCGCGGCCGGCGCGGAGCTTCCACGAAGCGCTCCAGAGCATCTTCCTCACCCACACCATGCTCCACCAGGAGAGCTTCCAGCACGGCGTCTCCTTCGGCCGGCTCGACCAGCTGCTCTGGCCCTTCTACAGGCGGGACCTGGCGGCAGGTCGGATCGACCCGGAGCATGCAGTCGAGCTGCTCGGCTGCTTCCTCGGCAAGGCCGCAGAACTGCTGCCGCTCTTCAACGGAATGGCCACCGAGTATTTCAGCGGGCTCTCATCGGCGTCGGGGATCACGCTCGGCGGCACGGATGCTCTGGGCCGCGACGCGACGAACGACATCAGCTTCCTGCTGCTCGAGGCCTACGACCAGCTCCGTCTGCGCCAACCCAACCTCCACCTGCGCATCCACCCCGGCAGTTCTCCCGCTTTGGTCTCGCGCGCCTGTGAGCTGGTGAAGGAAGGCGGTGGAATGCCCGCCTTCTTCAACGACGAGGCGATCGTGCCGGCGCTCGAGGACATTGGCGTGCAGCTACCGGATGCCCGCGACTACAGCATCGTCGGCTGTGTCGAATGGGGCGTGCCAGGAAGGAGCTTCCCGGCGGCCGGAGCGGCCTTCCTGAGCCTGCCGGCTGCGCTCGACCGCGCGCTGCACGGCGGAGCCCATCTCGATGAGGGCGGTGCAGCGTGCGACTTCAACTCGTTGGAGACACTCGTGGCGGCCTTCCAGGCCGAGGTCCAGCGTATGGTCGAGGCGGCGGTTTCCGGCAACGATGCCATCGAACGCGCCCATGCCACCTACCGCCCGACTCCGTTGCTCTCGTTGGTGGTAGACGGCTGCATCGAGAACGGCAAGGACGTGAACGCAGGCGGGGCTCGCTATGACTCGACCGGCATCCAAGGTGTCGGGGCGGCCGACGTCGCCGATTCGCTCGCCGCGATCGAGCAGCTTGTCTTCGACGAGGGACGCCTGACGCTTTCCCAGTTCGTCGCGGCAGCCGATCGCGATTTCGCGATGGATCCGGAGCTGGCCCACAGGGCGACCGATCGCGCAGCGAAGTACGGCCAGGATTCGGGCCTTGCCGAGCGCCTTGCGCAGCGGGTGGTCGAGATCTTCTGCGACGCAGTACGCCGCCACCAGAATCCCCGCGGCGGCCCCTATGTACCGGGGTTCTGGACGATGACCACGCACGTGGGCTTCGGACGGCGTCTCGGGGCGCTACCGAGTGGGCGCCGCGCCGGTGCACCGCTCGCCGACGGGCTCTCGCCGGTGAACGGATGTGATACCGAGGGGCCCACGGCCTCGCTGCGTGCGGGTGCCATGGCAGGCTCGCCGAGGGTTGGCAATGGCCTGTGCCTCAACGAAAAGGTCGACCCCTGGTATCTGCGCGGCGACGCGGGGACGCAACTGCTCGCCGACCTCACCCGCGGCTACTTCGCCGCGGGTGGCATGCAGGTGCAGTACAACGTGGTAGATGCGAGCGTTCTGCTCGATGCGAAGCGCCACCCCGAGCGGCATCGCGACCTGGTCGTGCGCATCTCCGGCTACAGCGCCTACTTCAACGACCTGACGGACGAGATGAAGGACGATCTCATCAGCCGCACGCTTCATGCCGCACCGCCCGGAGCCGCGACGGGCCCCGCAGGCCCGGACGGCGGTAGCGAGGCGGCAACATGACACGGCCCCACGAGGCCGTCGTCTTCGACATCCAACGGTTTTCGATTCACGACGGGCCCGGCATCCGCACCAGCGTCTTCTTCAAGGGCTGTGCCCTGGCCTGCGCCTGGTGCCAGAACCCGGAAGCGCTACACGCCGCCCCCGAACTCACCTACGACGTCGGGCGTTGTCTGGAGGCCTGCACGAGTTGCCTCGCCGCGTGTGCGGCCGAAGCGATCCGGCCGGAGCCGACCGACCGCGTGGACTTCGCGCGCTGTACGGGCTGCGGCGATTGCGTGGATCCCTGTCCGAGCGGAGCATTGCGGATGATCGGGCAGTCATGGAGCGTCCCCGACCTGCTCCACGCGGTGCTTCGCGATCGCGATTTCTTCGAACCCTCCGGTGGAGGCGTCACGTTCTCTGGTGGCGAACCCGTGCTGCAGAGTCAGTTCCTCCAGGAGCTGCTGCCACTTCTACGAGAGCAGCGGATTCACGTCGCCATCGAGACTTGCGGCGCCTACCCGTTCGAACTGGTCGAACCTCTCCTGGGTTGGATCGATCTCGTGCTCTTCGACCTGAAGGTGATCGACCCGATCCGCCACGCACGCTTCACGAGCCGCGACAACGACAAGATCCTCACGAACCTGAACGAGCTCCTGCGCCGTGCGGTTCCGCTCGAGCTGCGAATGCCTGTCGTGCCGGGCTGGAACACGGATCCGGCCAACCTCGAGGCCATCGCAAAGCTGCTCACCGAGCTGGGCGTGCCCTCGCTGACGCTACTGCCCTACAACCATCTATGGGAGGCAAAGCTCCCCCGCCTGGGAACCGGGCAACAGCCCCTTGGGATCGAGGTACCGGATGAGGATTTCTACTTGCAGCTGCGCAATTCGCTCGAGAGTCATGGCATCCAAACACGAATCTGACACGCGCAGGATGGGGTCGCCGGTTTGAGGGTCTTCGTCACGGGAGCGGCCGGCTTCCTGGGCCGGCGATTGCTGGCGCGTCTGGCGCGGGACGGGCACGCGACCAGCGCGCTGCTCCTGCCGGACGAGCCCGACCCGGGGCTCGGAGATGCTCGCGTCATACGCGGCGACGTGACCGAGCCCGAAAGTCTTGCGGGTCTCCTGGCAGGCCACGATGCCGTCGTTCACCTCGCAGCGTTGGTCGGTTACGGCCAGCGAATGGACGAATGCCTGCGCGTCAATCGCGACGGAACCCGCAACATCGCAGCAGCGGCGCTGGAAGCCGGAGCGCGTCGCTTCGTGCAGCTGAGCTCGGTCTCCGTCTACGGGCGGGCTGCCGGTATTCCGATCGACGAAGAAGCCCCCCTCCAAAAGACGGGTGACCCCTACGGAGACACCAAGATCGATGCCGAACGCATCCTCGCCGAGCACTCCAGGCGAGGCGAACTCGACCTCACGATGCTTCGTCCGACGGTGATCACCGGCCCTGGCGACGACAAATTCCTCGGGAAGGTTGCAGAGAACCTGCGCAGCGGCCGGGCCCGGATCATCGGCAGAGGAGACCATGCCGTCGATGCACTACACGTGGACGATGTCGTCGAGCTGCTCGCCCGTATCCTCCCCGACCCGCGCACCTTTGGCCGGACCTACAACGTCGCCCAGCCGGCCAATCCGGCCTGGAACGAGTTCCTCCCCTTCTTCGCCGAGGCACTCGGTGTCCCGCCCCCGCGCGACCACCTGCCCTATCACGTAGCACTCGCTCTCGCGGGCCTCTTCGAGGCAATCGCCTGGTTGCGCGGCGAAGAGCCGCGCCTGACGCGTTACTCCGTGCGCGTGATCGGTCGCCCCTACAACTACGTCACCGATCGCGCGAAGCGCGAACTCGGCTTCGAACCCAAACGGGATCTCCGAACAGCCGTCCACGACTGGATGAAGTGACAGCCGAGGCGCGCTCAATACGGCAATGACCCGAGCATTCGAGCAAATCGCCGCTCACGAACGCTGCGCCAGCCAAAGATGCCCAGCAGGAGGAGGGCTGCTTCGAAGCCCAACCCGCAGCCGCGGCCCGCCGCTTCGCGGTCCTGAAATGCCGTCAGGCATTGAACATCCGGAGCCGTCTGCTGATTTGGCGGCAACGAGCTCAGGCCTCCGTCGAAGTCGATGCGGCCGTCTTGGTCATTGTCGAGACCGTCGGAGCACTCGGGATCTTCCGCAGGCCAGAAGGGCGACCCGCAGCCGGGGTCTCCTCCGGCATCGAGCCGAAAATCGACGAGGCCGTCCGCGTCATTGTCGATGCCGTCATCGCACACCCACTGTGGCCCGCGTTCGTCTGCGTCAGCACTCGATGCACAACCGGGGTCGTCGCCGAAATCGATCAGTCCGTCGGCATCGTCATCGAGACCGTTGGCGCAGATCGAATCGCAGGCATCGCCCAGGCCGTCGTTGTCCGCATCGCCCTGGCCCGAATTAGGTGTTGCGGGGCAGTTGTCCAGGGAGTCGGGTACCGCATCTGCATCCATGTCCGGCAGCGTCGAAAGGATGCGGAATACCTCGCCGCCCGTGAAATCGAGCACGTAGAGCTCTCCGAAGCCGTCTCGCCCGATCGCCGACGGGTTCGTGATCGAACCTACGTTGGGAATGAGCTCGGCACTGTGGTCCCGGAGATCGATGACGCCTCCGGCCCCATCCCACTCGAAGCTCTGAATCACGCCGGTGCACCAGTCGGCAAAGAAGAAGCGGCCATCGAAGCCGGGGATCACGCCCCGGTAGAGGGAGCCGCCGATCACCGCACAGCCCGGACCATGGGGGTAGGTGAGCACGGGATCCGTGAAGCTTCCGTCACTGCACTCAGGCGCGCCGCTCGGACATTGCAGCCCTTCCTTCACGTTCCAGCCGTAGTTCAGGCCGCCGAAGGACGCTGCCGACTCGACGTCGATCTCCTCTGCGACAGCCTGGCCCACATCGCCGATGTAGAGATCACCGAGCAGCGGGTCGATCGAGAACCGGTACGGATTGCGAAACCCCTTGGCCCAGATTTCGTCGAGCGGATCGCCTGGGCCAACGAAAGGATTGCTAGGCGGTATGGTGTAGCCGCTTCCCAGGCCTCCGCTGACGTCGATCCGAAGCATCTTGCCCCAGAGGGTGCTGTCATCCTGGGCAAATTGCGGGTCGAGGCCTGTCTCGCCTAGCGCGATATACAGCAGGCCATTCGGTGCGAACTCGAGATGGGAGCCGAGGTGGAAGTCCCAGATCGCGGGCGGAACGACTGCCAGGATCTGCTCCTGGGAAGCGACATCCGCGAGGTCCGGGTTCGTCGGGTCTACGCGAAAGCGGGAGACCGTGGTCGCAAGGTCGCCGGGGCGGGAGTAGAGGACATAGAAGAGGCCCGAGGTTGCGTAGTCGGGTGCAAACACGAGCCCGCGCATTCCGTAGTCGCCCCCGAGGTCGTTCTGCACGCCGACGGGCATCTCCAGGAAGGGTGTCGGCAGCAAGGCTCCGTTCGCGAGGATGAGGACGCGTCCCAGAGGATCCGATGGCTGGCCCTGCAGCACGATGAAGAGGCGCGGATCCCCGGCAGGCGCGGTGATCCAGGTAGGCTTGACCAGTGCTGGATCCTGAAGGACGCGCACGGCCTTGATGGCACCGGGCTGGGCCACGACGGTCGCGGTCGTGGTGTCCTGATCCACACGCGCCTGATCGTCTGTCACCGTGAGCGTGACGGTGTAGCTGCCCTCGGCTGCGTAGGTATGGGAAGGCGTCGCACCACCCGCGACGTTGCCATCACCGAAATCCCAGTTCCATGCCACCACCGTACCGTCCGGGTCGAAGGAAGCGGTTCCATCGAAGGTGATCGCGCCGCCGAGAACCGCGCCATACGGGCCGTCTGCGTCGGCGATGGGAGGCAGCATGCCGGGAAGTGCGCCATCGACGGTGATGCTCAACGCAACGGTCGCCGATGCGTCCCCTGCGACAGTCTGGTCGAGGCTGACCGAGTTGCCGGACACGTAGAGGGTCTCGATCCCGGCGGCGACTGGGGACGTCCAATCGAAGGTGTACGTGCAGACACCGCCGCCATCGACGAGACGCGGCCCATCGTGAGTAACTTCGCCAACGAAGAGACGTGTCCCCGCTTCGATCACGAACAATTCACCGCTGCTGGCCGCTGCGTCGAAACCGCAGGCCTGAGCCTGCCCCCCTGCAATCGTCACGATGTACGTGTTGGTCTCATCTCCCAGGACCGCTTGCGGCCCGGAGAGGGTGACGATCGGAGCCACGCCCCCGGTATGGCAGCCGGCGCACGTGCCTCCGCCGTTGGTCGCGGGATTGCCGCTGTAGCCGAAGATCCCCCCGTTGTTTGCCAGGGAGGGCGACGCGAGCAGGGCAGCCGCGAAGGCCCACCGAAGAAAATGGGTGTGCATCCCCACACCCTAACCCGATTGGGAGCACAGTGATAGTTCTTCATTGCTCACCGATGCGCATCTCCGCGCGGACTTCCTTGTGATTGCGACCCTTCGATTCGCCAGGCCTCGTCCACGCGAAGCTAGACGCGAGCCCAGTCTCGTGAGGCACGAGGGCCCGACTAGGGTAATTTGCCCCGCGGCGGGGCTACGAGCCGGGTCCGTCGGTCGCGGTGACGCGGCTCGCCCCTTGCAACGCCGACTCGCGAAGGAGCGCACGCATGTCAGAGCCGCACGAGAATCCGGGAGCAATGGACGAGGATCTCAACCCGTACCACATGGCGCAGGCCCAATTCGACCAGGCTACCGGCTACCTCCCGCACCTGAAGACCGGACTGATCGAGTTCTTCAAGCGACCCCGCCGCACGGTCACCGTAGAGTTCCCGGTGCTCACCCAGGACGGCGACGTGCGGATGTTCACCGGCCACCGCGTGCTGCATAGTCGCGTCCGCGGGCCTGGCAAAGGCGGCCTCCGCTACCACCCCGAAGTCACCGCTGACGAGGTGCGCGCGCTGGCGTCATGGATGACCTGGAAGTGCGCGGTGGTGGACGTCCCCTTCGGCGGGGCCAAGGGCGGTGTCGCCTGCAACCCGAAGGAGCTGAACGAGGCGGACCTTCGGCGCATCACGCGGCGTTACATCGCAGAACTGGGCGAATGCATCGGCCCGCAAACCGACATTCCGGCGCCCGACGTGAACACCAACGCCCAGACCATGGCGTGGGTGTACGACACCTACCAGGCGCTGCACCCCGGGACGAACAATCTACCGGTGGTCACGGGCAAGCCTCTCGAAATGGGTGGCTCACAGGGGCGCGATGAAGCGACGGGCCGCGGCGTCCTCTACGCCACACAGACAGCCCTCGACAGCGGGATCCTCCCCGACCGCAGCTCCCTCGCCGGCGCCGACGTCGTCGTTCAGGGCTGGGGCAACGTCGGCACCCACGTGGTCGAGCTCTTCCGGGAGGAGGGCGCGCGGATCATCGCCGTGAGCGATTCGCAGGGCGGCATCCTGAACAAGGAAGGTCTCGATCCTGAAGCGGTTCAAGAGCACCGACGAGAGGTAGGCACCGTCGTCGGGTTGGCCGGCACGACCACGATCACCAACGAGCAGCTGCTCGAGCTGCCCTGCGACATCCTCGTACCTGCGGCGCTTGGCGGACAGATCCGCAGGAACAATGCAGCGCGGGTTGCCGCGAAACTGGTGGTCGAAGGAGCAAACGGGCCGACCACCCATGCCGCCGACCAGATCCTCGCGGAGCGGGGAATTCCCGTGCTGCCCGACATCCTGGCCAACGGCGGCGGTGTGGTGGTCAGCTATTTCGAATGGGTCCAGAACACCGAGAACCAGCAGTGGGACCTGGACGAGGTGCAACAGAAGCTGCACCTGCGCATGACCCGCGCCACCCTCGACGTGCTCGCCAAGCGGGCAGAGTTGCAACAGCGGCTGCCGAGCATCAGGGAAGCCCTGGAGGAGACCCGAGCCAAGCACCCGGTGCCGGAGGTTCCGGAGGGGCCGGTGACCTTGCGCTCCGCCGCCTACGTACTCGCGATCGAGCGGGTCGCCAGCGTGGCGCTGGCGCGAGGCGTCTGGCCGTAGCGCGGCATCCGCCAGTCATGACAGGATACCGCGCCGGAAGACCGCCCGTTGCAGCAGGAGGGAGAGCAGGTAGCCGCCGATGATCACGGGTACGCAGGCGTACCACTGCAACTGTCGACCGACCACGAAGTAGCTCGAGAAGTGCGCGAAGAGGATCAAGAAGAGCATCGGATGCAGGCAGTAGATCGCGAGGCTATGGCGCGACATGAAACGCAGCCAGGCTGGGGCCTGGCCTTTCACCACGAGGGAGCCGACGACCAGGCCAAGCGCAGCCAGAACGACCGACGGTCGTGTGTACGGGGGGAAACCGTGGCCATTCGCCTCAAAGAACTTGGGCGACACGTACACATGCCACTCGACGATCGCCGCGATGGCCGCAACGAGTAGCAACCCGAGCCCCAGGCCCGCCTGGAACCGCACGGATCGTTGCTCCAGATCCCCGGGGAGAGCGGCGACGGCCAGCGCGCACGGAACGAAGTTGAGTGGGTTGTAGTAGGCCGTCCAGAACCAGCTCCCGCCTTCCAGACGAAGATTCAGCTGCACGACCAGCAGGAGCAACCCGAGCACAGACAGGAAGTAGCGCAGCTGTTTGGGCATCCGCAGGGCCGCGTTGACGACGATCAGTGCGACGATCTGGGCGAAGAAGTAGAAATATACGGTGTCACCGCCCGAGGCGATGAAGGTCCACTACTCCCAGCCTTCGACATTCGCGACCCGTTGAACCAGACCTGCATACCCGCCCTGGAACAGCAGCAAGGTGATCGGCCAGACGCACAGAAGCAATCCGATCCTCCGCACGCGCTTCGACAGGGCGTCGGGAGCGTCAGGATCGCGTCCGTACAGAAAGCACCCGATCGTGATGAAGGTCGGAACGGCCAGCAACAAGACGTTGAAGTTGATGACGTCCGAAGCGCCAACAGAGTGGGGCATCGGG
>JAFDCZ010000134.1 GCA_019312665.1 Deltaproteobacteria bacterium
CGAAGACCAGGGGCGGCCGGAGCTTCACGACGTTGAACATGGCACCCGCATTGCTCGTCAAGAAGCCCTTGTCCTTCAGCCGGTTGACCACGCGTATCGAGCCCTCGGGATCGGCCTTCTTCGTCGCGCGATCGCTTACCCAATCGAGTCCGATGAAGAGGCCATGTCCGCGGACGTCGCCCATCGCCTCGCATTCGATCTTCGCGAGACTCTCCTTGAGATAGGCGCCCACCTCTGTCACCCGCTGCTGGAGCTTCTCCGTCTCGATGACGTCGAGCACCGCCGACCCCACGGCCGCCTGCAGCGGGCTTGCCGCAAACGTGTTGAAGTAGCCGGACCGCTTGCGAAACGTGTCGACCAGGTCCGGGCGCGCCACGACGCCCGCAAGGGGGAGCCCACTACCCATGGGCTTTCCCATGGTCGCGATGTCCGGCACGAACCCGGTGGTTTCGTAGCCCCACCACCGCCCGCTCCGGCAGAACCCGGCTTGCACCTCATCGGCAATGAACAGGCCACCGGCATCGCGAACCAGCTTCGCCGCCCGAGCCATGTAGCCCTCGGGAATGTCAGGCAAGCCCTCGTTGGCCAGCAGCGAGCAGACCAGCATGCCAGCCAGCGGAACGCCCTCTGCTGCGAAGCTCTCGATCGCAGCCTCGACATCGGCCAGATAAAGGTCGAGGAGTTCCGCTTCGGACAAGCCTTCTTCGATCGGACGAAACATCTCAGGAAAGCGAACGGAGCGGATTTCCGGATCCTTGCGGCCGCCAGCCCAGGTGAGTTTGCTGACCAGAGCCGTGTTTCCGTGGTAGGCCCGGTCGGTGCAGATGATGCCCCGACCACCTGTCGCGAGCCGAGCCATGCCGATCGCCACCTCGTTGGCTTCGGTTCCCGTACACGTGAACACGATGCGCTCGAGCGAAGCATCGTGCTTGGCCACGAGCCGCTCGGCGTAGTCGATCACGCCCTCGTGCAGGTACCGGCTGTGCACGTTGAGCGTCGCGGCCTGGTTGCGCATCGCTTCGACCACGTGAGGGTTCGCGTGCCCGACGCATGGCACGTTGTTGTACATGTCGATGTAACGCTTGCCGTCAGCGTCGAACAGGTAGACACCTTCTCCACGAACGATGTGGAGGGGCTGCTCGTAGAAGAGGGGTGCGCCGACGCCGAGAACATGCTCCCGACGCGCAATCAGGTTCTCTAGACGACTGGACATTCGGACCTCCCTTCGAGCCGTACAGTATCGCGAACCCTGGCCCGGATTCGAGGTCGCTAGCGAGGCGGGCCACTCTCGCGATAGAAGCTGCCCGGGAAGTGCTCCCCTTCCGCACCGCCCTCGACCCGGCTCACCTCGGCCGCGCAAACCTTGTACTCGGCCGTGCCGGTGACGGTGTCGCCCGCGTCGTTCGTCAAGACGTTGGCCCGCGCTTCACTGAAGTGGAGCGGCGTCCAGATACACCGGGGCCGCACCTGGCGTGAGAGGATCGCCTGCGCCTGAACCGCGCCACGACGGGTGCGGATCTCGACCCGGTCGCCGTCCTCGATGCCCCGTTTGCGCGCATCGCTCGGGTGGATCTCGACGAAGGCCTCGGGCTGCTTGGCGATCAAGCCGGGCTCCCGCCGCGTCTGCGTTGCGGAGTTGTAGTGATAGAGCGTGCGACCGGTCGAGAGCAGCAGCCCATACTCCTCGTCCGGCAGCTCCATCGACGGCCGATAGTCGACCGAGGTGAACAAGCCCTTGCCCCGCAACACGCCGCCTTTGTGCAGATACTCGGAACCCGGATCCTCGGGAGTCGCGCAGGGCCATTGCAGGCCCGTATAGCCGTGGTTCACCTCGTTCTCGAGACGCTCGTAGCTGATCCCCGCAAATTTCGGTGCATCGCGCACCATCTCTGCGTAGATCTCGCCCGGTCCGTCGAAGCTCCAGGTAGTACCGCAAGCCTTGGCCAGGTCGATCAGGATCTTCCAGTCCGCACGTGCCTTGCCGGGCGGGTCCACGGCCTTGCGAACGCGCTGAACCCGCCGTTCGGAGTTCACGAACACACCGTCCTTCTCGGCGAAGACGGTCGCCGGGAAGATCACGTCGGCAAAGCGCGCCGTCTCGTTGATGAAGACGTCCTGCATGACGAGGAACTCGTTTGCGTTGAGCGCCTTTTCCAGGCGTAGCACGTTGGGCTCCGAGAGCAGGACGTCTTCGCCCATCACGAACAAGCCGAAGATCTCCTTGCCGACGGCCTTCATCATCTCGTTGAGATTCAAGCCGGGCTCCGGACGCAGCTCGACGCCCCAGGACTCTTCGTATTTGGCCTGGACTTCCGGATCATCCACACGCTGGTAGCCCGGATAGAAGACCGGCGTCGCGCCCGCATCATTCGCTCCCTGGACGTTGTTCTGGCCTCGCAGCGGGTTCAAGCCCGTCGAGCGCCGTCCCAAGTGGCCGGTCATGAGCACCAGGTTCGCCAGGGCGTAGACGTTGTCCGTCCCGTGAGAATGCTCGGTGATACCCAGGGTGTAGTAGATCCCCGCCTTGTCGGTCGTCGCATAACGCCGAGCGGCCCAGCGGATCTCCTCGGCGGAAACGCCGGTGACGCGCTCAGCCTCTTCGGGCGTGTATTTCGCCACCGTGCGGCGCACATCGCCGAAGCCCTCGGTATGCGCCTCCACGAAGGCCTGATCGGTGAGATCCTCCTCGACGATCACATGGGCCATCGCATTCAGCAGCCAGACATCCGTGCCCGGCTTCAGCTGGAGGTGCTTCTCGGCGATCTCCGTCATCCAGATCGCCCGTGGATCCGCCACGACCAGTGTGGCACCCCGGGCTACGGCGAGCTTCATCTCCATCGCGATGATGGGATGCGCCTCGCTCGTGTTGCTGCCGATGACGAACAGGAAATCCACGTCCCGGATTTCGGGGATCGAGTTCGTCATGGCTCCCGCTCCGAAGGTCGTGACCAGACCGGCCACGGTGGGAGCGTGTCACGTTGCAGCGCATTGATGGACGTTGTTCGTTCCGAACACGACCCGCGCAAGCTTCTGGACGAGGTAGTTCTCCTCGACGGTGCAACGCGAGCTCGAAACGAAGCCCAGGCCATCTGCGCCATGCCGCTCCCGCACGCCCATGAGCCCCTCTGCGGCAACCTGAAGCGCATCCTCCCAGCTGGTCTCACGCAGCTCGCCATCCTTCCCGCGCACCAGGGGCTTGGTCAGCCGATCGCCATGGTGCACGAACTCGTAGGCGAAGCGCCCCTTCACGCACAGGTTCCCGTCGTTCGAAGTCGTGCCCGGCTCTGGGCTCGTCACCTTCACGATGCGCCCGCGCCCACCCTCACCGGCCCGGTCGACATTCAGATCGAGTTGGCACCCGACGCCGCAGTAGTTGCACGTCGTGCGCACCTTTCCCAATGCCCGATCCGGCCTGGCTTCCAGCGCAAGCGGCATCTTCTCAGACATCGCCCCGGTCGGACATACGTCGATGCACCCGCCGCACATCTCACAGGTCGTATCCAACAAGGAGAGTTCATCCGCCGTGGAGATCGTCGTCTCCGAGCCGCGCCCGGCCAGCGTGATGGCACTCACGCTCTCGATCTCATCGCAGTAGCGGGTGCAACGAGCGCAGAGGATGCAGGTCTCTGCTTCGTAGTGGATGTACGGATTGCGATCCTCGGGCCGCCCGGCACGCTTCTGGGGCAAGCGCCCCCAGTCGGACGGCGCCGCGAATGCCTCCGCCATCGCCAACAACTGGTTCGGCGTTCCGGTTTCCGCACGCTCGTCGGTCTGGGGATGATCCGTCATGTAGAGCGCGAGCAAGCTCTTGCGATGCCGATCGATGCGCTCGTTCTCGCTGGCCACGACCATGCCTGCCTGGGCCCTCGTTGCACAAGCCGGCGCAAGTCGCTGCCACCCTTCGATCTCGACCAGGCAGGTACGACAGGCGCCTGCCGGTTTCAGGCGAGGATCGTGACAAAGCGTCGGAATCTCGACGCCGTTGCGCCTCGCCACATCGAGCAACGTCTCGCCCGGCTCGAAAACGACAGCGGAGCCACCCAGTGTGATTCGAGGTTGCTCGCTCACGAGACTGTCTCCTTGCCGCCGAACGCTTCGGGAAAATGTTTCAACGAACTCGTCAACGGCAGCGGTGCCGCCTGCCCCAGGCCACAGATCGAACCCTCGTTCATCTGCCATGCTGCTTCGGACACGTTGCGTAGCGCGTCCGTCTCGTCCGTATCCGTTCCCATTCGACGCTCGAAGGCATCCCGAAGGTAGTGCGTCCCGATCCGGCAAGGCGCGCACTGCCCACAGCTCTCCGCCTCGAAGAAACGCAACTGATCGAGCACCGCCTCGCGCAGCGAGTAGGAATCATTCAAGACCACCACGCCTGCCGAACCCAGCATCGAGCCCGCCTCACTCAAAGACTTGAAATCGAGCGGCAGCCCCCGCTCACTCGCCGGCAGGAACCCGGAGCTGGCGCCTCCCGGGCTGAAGGCGAACAACTCGCCGACATAACCTCCAGCCGCCTCGACGAGCTCATCCAGCGTCACGCCTAGCGGAAGCTCATAGGTTCCGGGCCGCTTCACATGGCCGCTCACGCAATACAGCTTGCTGCCTGGCTCAGCCCTCCCGAGGCCGCGAAACCACGCGCCGCCGCGCATCACGATGCCCGGCACACAGGCGATCGTCTCCACGTTGTGAATCAGCGTCGGCTTGCCCCACAACCCGACTTCGGTTGGGAACGGCGGCTTGTGCCGCGGCATGCCCCGCTTGCCCTCGAGCGCCTCGAGCAGTGCTGTCTCCTCGCCGCAGATATACGCGCCTTGCCCTGCGTGCAGATGGAACTCCAGCCCATCGAGCAACCCGGCCTTCCGGAACTCCGCGACAGTCTCCTCGACTACCCGCCAGGGCACCTCGAACTCACCACGCAGATACAGCCAGACCTCCTGGGCCCCGACCACCCGCGCCGCGATCGCCAGCCCCTCGACGACCCGATCCGGCCGCCGCATGAGCACCTCGCGATCCTTGAACGTCCCCGGCTCACCCTCGTCCGCATTCAGAACGATGTAGCGCCGCTCTTCGGCCTGAGCCCGCACACTCTTCCATTTGATATGCGCGGGAAAACCTGCACCACCGCGCCCCTGCAATCCAGAAGCCTCGATGGCCCCGATCACGGCCTCCGGCCCGAGTTCTTCCGCCCGCCGTAGCGCTGCCGCACTCCGATCGATCTCGCCGTGGAGATCGAGCGCCAATCCCTCGGAGTCCGGCTTCTCGGGCCAGACATGCCCATGCCAGCTCTGCTCGCTCAGGCCACCCCGCGAAACCAGGGCCTTCCAATCACCTTTTGCCGCCTGCACATCCTCGACACGCACCTCGGGAAGCACGCGCCGCTCTCGCAGGACGGCAGGCGCAACATCACAACCCGCCAGGCAAGACACACCTTCCACCGGCATGCCCGCCTCTCGAGCCGCCTTCAGCACCCCATCCGCTCCGGCCATCCGACAGGAGAGGCCCGTGCAGACTCGCAACTTCGCGTCGGGTCGCGCGAGCAGGTGGAAGAAAGTCCCCACGCCATGGGCATGGGCCTCGGGCACGCCGATCTCCTCGGCCACCTGACGCGGAACGCCCTTCCGCAGCCCACCGGCTTGCTGAAGAGCATCGGGCAGAGCGTGCTTGGCATCGTGTTCGTCCGACATGACCACGTGCCAGGATAACCGGTCCTTCCGGCGGGCTGTACTCCCTCACCGCCACGATCCACTTTTCCCGAGCTGGCCGGTCCCTTTTCGCGGGTGGCTATCATCCAATCGATCGCGCACTGGTCGTAAAGCGCTTGGCAGTGCCAACGATTCCAAACCTCGGCCTGGTCGCGAGAGGCATCCCATGAGTGACTCGACAGCTCAAGAGTTCTTCCAACCGGAGGCACGAGCGGCCGCCGCGCGAAGCCATGCGTACGCTGCGCTCGCGCAGCTCTTCGCGTATCCGGACGTCGAACTCAGAGAGGACATCCAGAACGGGGCGCTGGAGACTGCGCTGCGCACGATCCTCAGGGACATCGACCCAGCGCTGGTCGAGCCGGCGAACTGGAGCGCGCTGGGCGACGCGGGAGTCGAACCGGACGACCTCGCGGTGGAGTACACGCGACTCTTCGATGCGGGCACCGGCGGACCGCCCTGCCCGCTCCACGGAGGTCTCTACGCGGGCACGCGGATGAAGACGATGGAGGAGGCCGTCCGCTTCTACAACCACTTCGGTCTGACCCTGGCCGACGAGCCCCGCGAGCTCCCCGACCACCTCATCACGCAACTCGAGTTCATGCATTTCCTGGCCTTTCGCGAAGCCAATGCATTGGAGAGCGGAGAGGATTCGAAGCCGTTTCGATGTGCCCAACGCGACTTTCTCTCGCGCCATCCCGGCCGGTGGGTTCCCGAACTCCGCTCGCGCGTGGGATCGCAAGAGCCGATGCCCTTCTTCGGCGAGCTCGTCGCTCGCCTCGGAGACTTCCTCGCACACGACCAGGCGCATCTCATAGCCCTCGCCGGACCCGTTCCAGGCGAAAGTACGACGACCTGGTCGCCGCAACCCTCTAGCCAGGCGTAGGGCGCAAGAACGCCGCGGCCCTGAAGGGCGGGGCTGTCACCCAGGCTTGGGGGGAGCGCTCTTCTCTCGCGTCGCGCCCTCGCTGCTGGCAAACACCACGTCGAAGGCGGCGGCGGTGACGGCTTCGATATCGACCGGGCCGATGCGATCCTCGAGGGTGCCGTCCAGCCAGAGGGTGGCGAGGCCGTGGGCCATCGCCCAGGTGGAAATCAGGAACGCTTGGGGATCGAGCCCCTCCACTCCGGTTTCGCGCAACGCGCCAGCCGCCGCCTCGCTCAGTGTGTCGAAGAGCTCCTGATAGCCGCGGGAGAATTCCTCATCGCCGGCGCTGTAGAACTCGGGGCGCCCGACGATGTGGAAATGCGCGGGGTTCTCGATCGCAAAGCGCACATAACTACGGCCCATGGCGCGGTAGCGCTCGAGGGCGGAGTCCCCGGGCTCGCCGGATTCTTTCATGGCAGCCCGGAATCGCCCCAATGCATCGGTGGCCAGCGCCGTGAGTAGAGCCCCCTTGTCGGGGAAATGGCGCGCCGGCGCTCCGTGAGAGACGCCGACCTTGCGGGCCAGCGCCCGCAGGCTGAGCGCCGCGAGGCCCTCCTCTTCGACGGCCTGGGCGGCCGCGTCGAGCAGTTCCTGGCGGAGATTTCCGTGGTGGTACGCCAGAAGGGCTCCTCGGTGAATGGCAGTGTTGACACTATCTACATAGCATGATATTCAATGTAGACAGCGTCCACTTTTTCGTCCATCCACACAGCGAGTTGGAGTGGGGGGGAAGCATCCGTGACCACGTCGGGAATCGACCGTGTGCCGCCGGGGGGAATCCACCGGCGCGACTTCCTGAAGGCGACCGGCGCGATGGGCCTCTCGCTGAGCCTCTTCCAGCTGAAGGTCTTGGCGCCTGGTGCAGCCTCGGCCGAGCCCGGCAGCGTGGACGCGGCCGTGAGCTACAGCTCCTGGGAAGACGTCTATCGCGACGAATGGCGCTGGGACGCCGTCCACTGGGGTTCCCACACCAACCAGTGCGCCCCGGGCGGCTGTTCCTTCCGCGTCTACTCGCGAGAGGGTGTGGTCTGGCGCGAGGAGCAGGCGGCGCGCTCCGGCGCATCGAATCCGAACTACCCGGACTTCAATCCCCAGGGCTGCCAGAAGGGCTGCGGGTTCCACCAGGTGCTGGCAAGCGGCGAGCGCGTGCGCTTCCCGCTGAAGCGGGTGGGCGAGCGGGGCGAAGGCAAGTGGAAGCGGATCAGCTGGGACGATGCGCTCGGCGAAGTTGCCGACGCCATCCTCGACGCGCACGAGAACCATGGCCCCGAGAGCTTCGTCTTCGATGCGCCGCATATCCACGCGGGAACCGTGGCGCTCGACGCAGCGATGCGAACCACCCGCCTGCTAGGCGCCGTGATGCCAGACATGAATGTCGCAATCGGCGACGACCTCAAAGGTCTGCGCCAGACCTTCGGCAAGATGCATCTGGGCTACACCGCCGACAACTTCTTCGACGCAGAGCTGGTCGTCCTCACCAACGCCAACCCGTCCTACACATGGCCGGCGATCTACCACTTCATCAGTGAGGCGCGTTACAACGGCACCGAAATCGTGCTGATGGCCCCGGACTACAATGCCACCGCGCTCGTGGCGGATACCCACCTCCCCTTGCGCACGGGTACCGACGCCGCGTTCTGGCTGGGCGTGTGCCAGGTGATCGTGGAGGAGAAGATCCACCAGCCCGACTTCGTGCGAGAACAAACCGACCTGGCGATCCTGGTCCGGAAGGATACGGGGCGGTACCTGAGGGCCTCGGAGGTCGACGGAGGCCGGGAAGACCAGCTCTATTTCCTCGACGAGACGTCGGGCCGGATTACCGAAGCGCCGCGCGGCAGCCTGAAGTTCGAGGGCGTGCAGGCCCTCGCTGGAAACCAGATGGCGAAGCTCGCCGACGGGAGCGAGGTAGAGGTCACACCTGCCTTCGAGTTGCTGCGCGCCAAGCTCGATCGCGAGCATCGGCCCGAGCAAGCCTCCGAGGTGTGCGGCATCCATCCGGACATCATCCGCTCCTTCGCGCGCAAGGTGGCCACCAAGCGCACCTGCAGCTTCATTGGCTTCACCTCGGCCAAGCAATACCACGGCGATCTGATGGAGCGAAGCCTGCTCCTGGCGATGGGGCTCACGGGCAATTGGGGCAAGCCGGGGACGGGCTTCAACTGCTTCTTGATCCCCGAGGCTGGCTTTCAGGCTCTGAGTGCCATGGACGCCCCCCTCGAGCGTTGGGGGTTGTGGCGCTTGTTGGCCCCGGCCATCGCCAAATCGCTGTGGATGAAATGGAAAGATCCGGATGTCAGCGACGAAATGGTGAGCATCGAACTCCAGAAGGAGGCCACCCGAGATTTCGGTTCGGTGCTGCCGACCTTCTTCATGTACAACCACGCGGGATACGACGAACTCTGGGACCGCCCGGAGTGGCAGGATCCCTCCCTCGACCGGACCTATGGCCAATACATGAAGGAATCGGTCGAGCGCGGCTACTGGGACGAGAAACTGGTTGGGCCAGGGCCCGACCATCCGCCGCAGGTGCTGATGTTGATGGCGCACAACCCCCTGCGCCGAGAGCGCAGTGCCCAGCAGACCTACGTGGAGAAGCTCTTCCCGAAACTCGAGATGCTCGTGGCCGTGGAGACGCGACTCTCCTCGTCTGCGATGTACTGCGACATCGTGTTGCCGGCGGCCTGGTACTACGAGAAGGCCGACATGACGCTGACCTTCGGAATGAATCCCTATACCTGCCTGATCGAGCAGGCAGTCAAGCCGCAGGGGGAGGCCAAGCCCGAGTGGGAGATCTTCAGTGGCTTGCACCTGAAGATCGAAGAGCGCGCGGCCGCTCGGGGCCTGCAGTCCTTCGCCGACCGCAGGGGAGAAACCCAGCGTTATTCCGACCTCCACAAACGATTCACAATGGATGGTCACTTGATCAGCAACGAAGACGTGGTGCGAGAATTCGTGGCGATCGCAGAGAACACCGGCGTCTTCCCTGCAGGCTTCGACTACGAGCAATTGAAAAAGGAAGGCCAGGTGCGAGTAACCGGGATCGGCAAAGGCTATGCAGGGCATGCCGCCGCCAACGAGGTCGACCCGAACGCGCCCTTCTATTCGTTGCGCTGGCATGTCGACGACAAGCTCATCTATCCCACCTATGCGCGCCGGGCACAGTTCTACATCGACCATGAGTGGTTCCTGGAGGCGGGAGAAGCGCTGCCGACCCATAAGGAAACGCCCCCGATTGGCGGCATGCACCCGTTCAGGCTGATCAGCGGGCACATCCGTGGAAGCATCCATTGCCTGCAGGCCGCCAACCCCCACTTCATGCGCCTGCATCGCGGCCAGCCCGTGCTCTTCCTGAACGACCAGGTAGCAGCCGAGCGGGGCATCGAGGACGGTGAGATGGTTCGCATGTTCAACGACCTGGACGAGACGGAGATCATGGTCTCGGCATCGGCCGCAGTGGGAAAGGACCAAGTCGTGATCTACATGTGGGAGCCGTATCAGTTCAAGGACTGGAAATCCCACGACGGCATGTTGGTGGGGCTGCCGAAGTCGATCCAGCTCGCCGGAAACTACGGCCAACTGGACTACCAGATGACGTCGGGCGGTCCCTCTCCCTCCAGCGACCGGGGCCTGCGCGTGAACATCGCGAAGCTCAGCGCCGCCGCGAGCGAGGCGATCTCATGAGCAGCACCATCCCGACCAAGCAGGAACTCAAGAGTTCGAAGCGACAACTGGCGACGGTGATCGACCTCAGCAAGTGCATGGGCTGCCAGACCTGCACCGTGGCTTGCAAGAACCTCTGGACCCAACGCCCGGGCACCGAGCACATGCGCTGGGCCAACGTGGCCACCTGTCCGGGCAAGGGTTACCCGAGAGAATGGGAGAGCAAAGGCGGCGGCTTCGATGCCGAGGGACGGCCGCAGCCGGGGCAGCTCACCACGATGGTGGACTGCGGTGACAACTTCCAATTCAACCACCACGAAGTGCTCTCCGCCGGCAACGCGCAGCGCAAGAAGCTCGAGCCGCGCTCCGCGAGCGGAGAGGCTCCCACCTGGGGCTACAACTGGGACGAGGATCAGGGCAAGGGCGAATGGCCGAACCCGTACTTCTTCTACATGCCCCGCAAGTGCAACCACTGCAGCAACGCCCCTTGCATCGACGCGTGCTCTCGCAATGCGATCTACAAACGCGAGGACGGGATCGTGGTGATCGACCAGGACCGCTGCGAAGGCCATCGCCACTGCATCGAAGCCTGCCCCTACTCGATGGTCTACTTCAATCCGGTCTCCCAGAAGAGCGAGAAGTGCATCGATTGCTTCCCGAGGGTCGAGAAGGGCATCGCGCCTGCCTGCAATCGCCAATGCGTGGGTCGGACGCGGGCCTACGGGTATCTCGATGATTCCGAGAGCCAGGTGCACAAGCTCGTACGGGTATGGAAAGTGGCGTTGCCGCTGCACCCGGAGTTCGGAACCGAGCCCAACGTCTTCTACGTGCCGCCGATGTCGCCCTTGGCCTATGACGACGATGGCCGACTGACCGAGGCCGGGCGCCTGCCGATCGAGGTGCTGGAGGGCTATTTCGGACCGGCCGTCCGCCAGGCCCTCGCCACGATTCTCGAGGAGCGCGACCGCCGTAAACGGGGCGAGCCCTCGGAGTTGATGGATTTGCTGATCAGCCGGCGCTGGCACGATCGGTTCGCGGAGTTCACGGGGGAGCCGATCTGATCGCGCCAGGGCGCGGACCAGGAGGATGAGATGGCAAAGGTGAAGCGCGTCGCGGCGACCAACCAGAAGTTGCTCGAAGTCGACGGAGCCGCCTGGAGTGGGTTCGATAGGGTCGGGATCGATCTCATCCCTGCACCCGTGACGATGGCAGCGAGCGTCTCTGGCCAGATGGCGTTGAGTCAGAACCACGGCAAGGTTCGCCGGGTCGAAGCACGCCTGGCGCATAACGGCCAGAGCCTCAGCGTTCGCCTCTCGTGGCAAGATGCCCAGAGGGATGACCAGATCGGGGATCTGGACCGCTTCGTCGATGGTGCTGCAGTCATGTTCCCCCTACAGGGAGATGCCAATCCGTTCACGATGGGCGACGCGCAGCACCCGGTGAACGCGTGGCTCTGGAGGGCGGATCAGCCGGAGCCCTTCGACGTGATCGCGCGGGGCTACTCCACGAGCCAGAGGCGGCCCGCAAGCTCCAGCCAACTCGAAGCCAACGCGTTGTATCGCGATGGAGGGTGGCACCTCGTCTTCCAGCGCCCGCTTCAACCCGGAAACGGGGAGTTCACCCGGTTCGCGCCGGGCGAGCCTGCCAGGATCGCTTTCGCGATCTGGGAAGGCAGCAACGCGGAGCGAGCTGGCCAGAAGGCAATCTCTGGCGCATTCGTCGATCTCGAACTGGAGGCTTGAAGCACGCCATGTCGAACCAAGAATTCGTTGCCGAAAAACGAGACATCTCGCTGATGCTCCCCATCTTTGGCAGTCATATCCGCCGGATCGGTTGGGTGCGAACCGTGATCGGCGCGTTCTCGATGTACCTGTGCATCCCCTTCCTGGTCATCTCCCATCTGACGTCGTCTCTGATTCTCTATCAGTGGGTCGTCAGGCCGCTCTTCGGGACGAAGCGACTGCCGTGGAAGGACTTCATCATCATCGATCGGCATCGCATCGAGGGAATCCCTGCCTTCGACAAGTTCAATTGCATGTTCTGCGGATATGCCAACGGGGTTTGCACGCTACTCAACAAGGAAATGGACCAATTCGATGAGATCGAAGGGGATATTCCAGTTGGCAAGCAGATCCTGCTCGTCTTCGCCCTTGTGTTGATGATTCCGTGGGGACTGATCTCCGAGCTCTCGCATCAGATCATCTACAACACCCTGGTCTCCCGTCCGCTCGGAATGCATCGGGTCTCGGCGAAGGAAACCGGCGCCATGCTGGAAAAGCACGGCTACGCATCCCAGTTCTCTCCGATTACCCGCCATTTCTTGAGGGGGTCAAAGAGCGGTGCCCTGCGTTTCGCGATGGCTCTGGAGCAGATCGAATCGTCGTGGTGCCCGCTCAAACATTTCGAACGCAGAGAAGGAATCGTCTATCCCGACCATCACAAGAAGTTCTTCGGCCCGGACGAGATCGAAGCCATGCGTCAGACCTTGATGACCGAAGGGACGGTTTCCTCTCGCAAGCCGCTCTGGTAACCGCATGGGCTAACGTGCGCCCATGACTCTGTCCGTCCTGACGCTGAACCTTTGGCACGATT
>JAFDCZ010000022.1 GCA_019312665.1 Deltaproteobacteria bacterium
GCAAAAACGAGGGCAAATACCAGGAACGCGAACTCGATGCCCAGGGACACGGTCTGCGCTTCGCCCACCATCTTGCGCAACCAGAACGCGAGAGCCAGCCCGGAGAGCACGAACCCGGCGATCGCCGCCACTCTGGCTCGCGATTCCCTGAACCGCTCCAAGGAGAGCGCCGTCCATTCGGCGAGGCGGAACACTCCCCACACCCAGAACAGCAACCAGATCCACTCGGTGGAATAGACATAACGAGCCTTGTTGATTCCGAATCCAACGATCACCGAGACGCAGACGAAACCGAATCCGAGCATCGAGGACGCCTCGATTCGCCGTTCGCGAAGCCCGACGACGACACCCGCAACGAGCGGGAGCATCACCATTCCCGCAAAGGGAACGAGCCAGATCCATTGGCTCGTGTACCAACCCGCAAAGGGCTCCTTCAGGGAACGCAGAAAGAAGCCAGGCGCGGGCTGGA
This sequence comes from Deltaproteobacteria bacterium, assembly GCA_019312665.1. GTDB lineage: Bacteria > Myxococcota_A > UBA9160 > UBA9160 > UBA6930. The sequence continues at coordinate 470 of JAFDCZ010000022.1, forward strand.
ATCCCATCCCGGCCATCAGATCGTAATAGCTGGCACCCCCCGAGCCACCGAGAGCCCCGGCACCGAGCCAGAGAAGCAGCGGAAGCGACGCCAGCGCGGCCTTCCAGAATGGCGGCCAGAGCCGTTGCCGCTCGGCCCACTCCGCAAGGAAGAGGACCGGGATGAGAACCGCCGCTTCGTAGCGCGACAACGCAGCCGCCGCCGCGAAAGCGTACTGCCAGCCGGAGCCCCTGCCCTGCAGGACGAAGGCCCAGATCGCGAAACACCCGAGGCTCGGCTCGACCAGGGGCTGAAGCCCGTTCGCATGAAACTGGGTCGTGGTGGCAAAGAGCAGTGGGAGAAGCAGCGCTCCCCGGCCGATCGTTCGACGTCCGAGCAGGAACAAGCCGACCAGGCTCGCCAACGAGAACAACTGGTTCCAGCCGAGTGCTGCCGCAAGATACGGACGTTCTCCCGGCAGGAGGGGCCCCACGACCGCCATCAGCGCGGGCAGGATCGGCATGCGTTTGTAGCTCGAAGGCGCTTCCAACGCGGCGAAGCTCTGGGCTGTGCGCTCGAAGGATGCGTAGTCGTTGTTCGGCACGACGAAGGGCTGGAACTGGAATGCCCAATAGGCCAGGACGACCGCACAGAGCAGCACCAGCAAGCCCGCTTCGAGACGCGCCTCGGCGGGATCGGTCGTCTCTGACGGCGGTGCACTGGACGGCAAGGAGACCCTTCGCAATGCGCCCAGCCCGCTAGCCGCCGGCCCCTCGGCGCCGCCGCAGCGCCCCTGTTGCGCCCCTGCAGCATGACAAAACCGGCAAAGGCACGCCGCTTGCGCCCGGGAGACGGCGCCCCCATCGATGATTTGCGTCCGGCGCCCTGAGATCCAGCCCCAACGGATCGCCGTCTACGGCTACGCCCGGCAAAACCGGCGCCATCGAGGCCCAGCGATCGATTTCCTGGAAGACCCGCACCGCTTCGCACTCATCGGCGAGTACGACGGGATCGAGCCGCGGTTCTGCTACCGCGTCTTCCGCTCTCTAGACGATGACTGCGCTCCGGACTAACGAGGCCAGCAGATCTGGAAGCCTTCGTGCACGCCCTTGGGTGCGTAGCCGAAATCCTCCGTGGCGTTCGCATGGCTCAGGTTCGCGTCCTGGATCACCCCGGCGATCATCTGCCAGGAAATCGGCGGCTTGGCCATCACCAGGCCCAACACCCAGGCCACGACCTTGGCTGCCCAGACAGGGACCCTCACGAACGGACGGCTCATCCCCTGATGGGCGAGCATGAGCTTCGAGAGCTCCCACATGCCGATGTCCTCACCACCGCTGAAGGCGTAGGTCTTGCCGTGGGTCTTCTCGCTTCCGGCGATCGCGATCAAGCCATCCATGATGTCATCCGTATGCACCGGATTCTTCATGGACTTTCCGTCCCCGATGATCGGCACGATCGGCCAGCTCTTCAACTGGTTGAGATAGCGCATGAACTCTTCGCCACCGTTCTCGTCATACACGAGCGTCGGACGAACGATCGTGTAGGCCATGGCCGTCTGGGAGGAGATCATCGCCTCCGTCTGGCGCTTCGAAAGCGAGTAGGCCGTTGCATGCGGGTACACGACCGAGGCGGAAGAGATCAGCACGAAATGCCTCACATGGGCCTCCGTGGCGGCTTCGATCACATTGCGGGTGCCCTCCACGTTCACCCGCTGGAACCAGGAGTCGTCCGGAGGCAGGATCACGGCCGCCAGGTGGTAGACCGTCTCCACATCATCGAAGAGCCCCTTCAATGTGGCCGGATCCGTAATGTCGCCGTGGACCAGATCGACGTCCAACCCGGGAAGGCTGGTACCCGGCCGATCGAGCACTCGGATTTCGAAGCCTTTTTCGATGAGGCCCTTGCAGAGCCGCCGGCCTACCACGCCAGCACCACCGGTAATCAAAATCATCGCGTTTTCCCCTCCAAGGGCTTCCTCACCACAATGTCTCGCGGTCGAGGAAGATCATCTGCCAGAGTTCAAGAATGACAAGGCTCATCACCTGTTTCAGGTAGATGAATTCGCCGGTCTCCATCCGTGTTCGCAGCTCGCTCACGACTTTCGGGTCGAAGAGGCCGCGGCGCCGCACCCGCTCCTCATCGAGGCACATCCGGATCAGGTCCTGGATCGCCTTGCTCTCGTGAAAGTACTCGAGCGGGAAGTAAAACGGATTTTTGCTGCGTTGCACGTTTTCGCCAGGCAGGAATTTCTTCCCGAGCTGGCGCTCCGCGTACTTGTCCGTAAAGCCTCGCAGCTTCATGCGAGCGGGCATCCGAAAGGCCAGCTCGATGATGCGGTGGTCGAGAAAGGGACATCGCAGCTCCAAGGAGTGGGCCATGGTGTTCTTGTCCTGGCGCAGGAGCAGGTTGTCCTGGAGCCAGTCATCGAATTGAAGTTTCAGCAGGCGATCGAGGAACGGGCCTCCCTCCGGATCGCTGCGCACCCAGTCTTCCGTTGCCGCTCCGCGAAACCCTTCGCTGTAGAGGCCACGCCGCTCCTCCAGATCGAAGAGCGCCTTCAAGGCGATGTAGTTGCTGTTCAGGCTGCGGCGCTTGTAGTGCCGCAAGTAGTCTGCGGTCTTCTTGCGGCCTTGCTTGCCAAGGTGCGCCGGATACACGAACAGCTTGTCCAGCAAGTCGACCGGCGCATTGGCTACGGCAGGCGCGACCACGTTGCGGGTCAGGAAGCCCGGCACGACTTTGTGGGCCCACTCCGTCCAGCGGATGATCTTGTGGAAGGAGTAGCCGGCGAAGCTCTCGTCGGCGCCCTCCCCTGAGAGCACGACCTTCACCTCGCGCCGGGTCGTTTCGGCAAGCAGGTAATAGGCGAGGATCAGGACGTCACCGATCGGCCGCTCCAGGTGGTAGATGGCTTTCGGCAGATGCTCGAAATCCTCGGGCCGCGCGTGGATCTCGTGGTGATCGCAACCGAGCCGGGCGGCCAGGTTGCGGGCATCCGCCGTTTCGTCGATCGGTGAATCGAAGCCGATCGAGAAGGTCTTCACGCGATCGGTATGACGCGCCATCGCAGCCACGACCAGGCTCGAATCGATCCCGGCACTCAGGTAGGCACCAAAGGGGACGTCACTCCTCATCGTGAGTCGGACCGCATCTTCGAAGAGTTCTTCCAGCTCTTGCTGATCCTCGGCCTCGGAACGATAGGGGCCTCCGGGCGTCTCCACCTCCCAGTAACGGTGGAGCGTGAGTTCCCCTTCACGCCAACGCATGAAGTGGGCCGCCGGAAGGACGCGAATGCCCTCGAAAAGGGTCTCGGGCTGGGGCACATAACGAAGCGCCAGGTAGGGATCGACCGCCTGGCGGTTCAGCGCTCGCGGGACGTCCTCACTTTCCAGCAACGATTTCGCCTCGGACGCGAACAGCAACCGCCCCCCTCGCTGGGTGTAGTACAGCGGCTTCTGGCCGGCACGATCCCTGGCGATGAAGAGTTCCTTGCGCCGTGTGTCCCAGAGCGCAAACGCAAACATGCCGTTCAAGTGTTCGAGGCTATCGGCCCCCCACTGCTCGTAGGCGTGAACCAGAACCTCCGTGTCGCTCTGGGTCTTGAACTGATGGCCCTGCTTCACGAGCTCATCGCGGAGCTCCAGGTAATTGTAGATCTCACCGTTGAAGCACACGACGAGAGAGCCATCCTCGTTGGCGATCGGCTGGCTTCCGCCCTCGAGATCGATGATCGACAGCCGCCGCATCCCCATGGAGAAGCGAGGCTCCGTATAAGCCCCCTCACCATCGGGCCCGCGGTGAACGATCACCTGCCCCATCCGGCGCAAGAGAGCATCATCGTCGAAGCCGGCAAAGCCGAAAATCCCGCACATGGTTGGCCGCAGCAGCTCCCGAACCGGTTCGGCCCAGAATAGGCAACGCCCTCTTACCGGTCCATGAAACCGGCCGAGCGGGCCTCCAGAGAGGTTGTAGGCGGTGAAGAGACGATGTGCTGCTTCGCTTCTCATATCGGATCGCGGGGCGGGGGGCGGCCAGCGCTCCATGGCTCACCAGGCCCTCGAACGCGCGTGCACCCGGTTTGCCGAGCTAGCAGCGCGAGGGCGCGTACTCTCGGGCCTGGCTCCGCTTTTACTTCCGCGCTGACCGCCCCCCGCCCCGCGATCAGCCGTGCTGGCTACTGGGGCCGCTTCGCCGGGGCTGGGCACAGGCCGGGCGGAAATAAAGCGCAGGCATAGGTGCCGTTCAGCGTGCGCGTAGGTTGCCCGCGGCGAAGCCGCAAAGGGCAACACTCTGTTCAGCTCCCTACGTGGCCACCCGACCCCGTGCCGAGCCATTCCGCCCGGCCTGTGCCCAGCCCCGGCGACTCCTGGTCACGCGTGAGAAGCGAAGCGGCATTCGGGAAAGACTCGGAAGCGGGGCCCGGTCGCGGTTCAGGGAACCTCGGGGCTGGCGTTGGGTTTGAGGTATCTAAACAGCCGATAGGTGAACTGCGGCTCGATTCCTTGGAAGCGTCCGACCTCCGCATAGCGCTCTGCATCGAGCAGTAGCGCGATTCCGTCGGGACGCTTGGCTTCGTTCTGACGGGGATAACCGTAGAAGACGTACAGCTCTTTCTGGGCCTGCCTGGAGGCTCGCTCCAACGCCACGATCTCCCCGGCCTCCTCGACGTGCTGGATCCACGGATCGTAGATGCGCAGCATTCCACCGCCGAGGCCGTAGCCCGCCCGAAGGATCGAACTCGGCGAATCTCCGGCTTCTGAAAGCAAGCGCTCCGCGACTTCTCGCATGGGTGAGTAGGGGCGCGTCAGCAGCAGCTGGGTCTGCGGCCATACCCGCCACTGGAAGACCGCCACCAGCACGAGCAATCCGACGGGCACCAGGACCCGCCGCGCGGCGGCCCCGAGCCGAGCTGCAATCCGCGCGAGCCCTCCCTCCACCGCGATGGCCAGCAACGCCGCGAAGGCCGCGGCGGCGTAGATCACGAAGCGCGGATAGAAGTACATCTGGTTCGACCAGGAGACGAACAGAATCAGCGGGGGGGCGAGAACCAGCGCAACGAGCGGCCAGCGTGCGGGCCCGGAACGAGCCACCACCCGGCCGAAGCCGATCGCCAAGAGCAGCGGAGCGCCTTGGAACACCAGCGAGGACAGCCACGGCGCGGTTTCCCTCCACGCGTAGAAGGAGGGAAACGCGTCGTGGGCGATGCTCTCGGTAACGGCACGGTAGGGCACGCCGAGCGTTGCCCAGATCCAGAACCGACGCAGCACGCCGACCGTCACCGTCTCGCCGGATTGCCACACATCGCTCCAATCCATGGCCTGGGAGATGAGCGGCGCGCAGAGTTCGACGAAAGCCATCACCGCGAGGACATTCACGACCACGAAGCGAAACAGAAGTGTCGCCCGGTCTCGCCGGCTTGCCGGAGTGAGCGCGATCCCAACCAGGGCTGCCAGGCTGAAGGTGACCGCCAGATAGACATGTGCCGGTTGGATCCACATCAGGAGGGTCACGCTCGCGCCATAGGCCAGCCATTGCCGAAAACGCCCACGTCGGAGGGCTTCTTGGAGCAGCAGCGCCGCACCGATCGCGATCGCCACACTCAAGGTATAGGCACGACCCTCCGCGCCGTACCGGATATGCCAGGGATGGATCGCCAGCAGGGCGGCTGCCGCCACGGCGGCGCCAGGGAAGCCCAGCCGCCAGACGAAGACGCCCAACAAGATCACGCTGAGCATCGAAGCCAGGAGTGCCGGCACGTGGAACGCGCGATCCGAGAACTGCCAGCTTTCGCCGCCACTCATGATCCGCTCGGCGTTGATGGAGACCCGCGCCATCAGGTTGTACGGAATGTGGTTCGTCGGCTTTCCGTACCGCCACAACACATGCGACCAGGCAGGCGGCTCGTGCTCGAGCTGATCCGGATCCTCTTGGCTCGGAAAAGCCTGGCCGACGATCACCCGATCGATCGACCAACCTTCGTCCCACCAGAGCGATCGGCCGGCGATCGGCCAGCGAAGGGCCCCCGCGAGCGCCGCGAGAAGCAGCAGCGCAATCCAGATCCGACGGCTGATCGGGGCTTGCGGGGCAACCCGAAGCGGCCTCTCCAAGGGGCGCGACCAGAGTCGCGCCGTCCCAGCCAGGACCAGGCACAAGAACCCGTTGAACGCTGTTCCCCAGAAGAGGGAGATCGCCACGATCTCGCGAAACGGCCGGCCCGGCACATCCGCGAAGCCGGGGCCCGTCGGAAGCTCCCAGGGCTTGGGAAGCAGGAGCAGGAGCAGCGCGGCCACGCCCGCGCCGGCGAGGAAGATCTTGCGCACCGCCGCGGAGCTCGCCGGGATGAATTGCCTCACGCGTCTGCCGACGGGCCGGAGCCCGAATTCCCTGCCACCCGTTCAGGCCAGTGGGGTGCTCGAGGGAAGGGTCTCCTGAGGACCCTGGGCATGGGCTGATTCGTAGGCATCGAGATCTCCGCCCGCGCGGAAGAACTCGAACACGCGACGATCCACCTCTTCGAGCGTTCCGGTCTGCCCACGGCCGGCCTGATGCCGACGCTCGATGGCCCAGGCCAGGATCCGGCCGAGGCCGATCTTCATCGGGAACTTCACCGCCTGGGGCATGTAGCCTTTCAGGTTGTAGAGCTGCTCGAGTGTGGTCTCGACCGTGGCGCCCTGCTCGGGCCGACCCAGAGCCCGACGCACCACGGCCCGCAGTACGGAGAAGAGCGCCTTGGGCAGACCCACCCGGCGTTCTCCATCGTCCGCGCCTCCAGATAGCTGGCTGGCCTCCGGCAGGAACGCCCGGGCCGCACCGTCCGGATCCGCCTCGAATTCAGAGCTGGCGTTGAGACGACCTTCGAGCCGGCGCGCCCAGACGAGACGCTCCAGCAACTCGGCGATCGAGAACTCGGTGGGATGGCGGATGTTCTGGGCCAACAGGGTGCAATCGACCAGTGCCGAGTAGTCATCGGGCAGCCAGTTATGAACTTTCCATTCCGGATCCGAGCGCGTCTTGGCCACCACCTTCTCGTAGATCGCCAGGTGTTGACTGATCTGGCTCTTCAGATTGAAGTTGGTGTCCACGAAATCGCGGGCCTGTCGGCCGAAGCGAAGGCAACGCTCCCGATCCATCAGCGCCTCGATGGCCTCGGTCAAGGGAACGAGCGCGCGCTCCGGCACGAGCAGCCCCGTCTCTCCATCCCGAACGGCCTCGCCGATCCCGCCGTGGATCGTACCGATCACGGGCAAACCCATGGCCTGGGCTTCGACGACGACATTGGGAATCCCCTCGACGTCTCCACTTTCCGGGGTGATCGAACAATGCACCAGGAAATCGGCTTCGCGCATGTGTTGGCGCACACCATGGTGGTCCGTCGAGCCGACCAGATCGACCTCGGCCTGTAGTCCCAACCGCCGACGAAGCCGCCGGATCTCATGGTAGGCCTCGCCCTCGCCTACCACCGTGAGATGAACTTTCTTCCCCTTCGCCGCCAGGGCTTCGAGAGCCTCGAGCGCGTAGCGATGGCCCTTCTTTTCGACGATCCGCCCAACCATCAGCGCCCGAACCGGATCGTCCGCGGTACGCCCCCTCCGATCGACGAATTCGAAACGCGAAAGATCCGTTCCGCGGTAGACGACGTGGATACGATCCGGGTCGGCGCCGGCATCGATCAGCTTGCTGCGCAGATCCTTTGAAACGCAGATGATCGCGTCCGTCCCCTCGAGCATCGCCGCGTAGAGACGATCGAAATCCGGGAGCCGCATCTGCAGGCCGACGTCACGGCCACCGAAAGTGACGACCAACGGGACCCGCATCATCTGCTTCATCAGCAGCAGCCGGAGGCCGGACCAGCCAAAATGGGCGTGCATCACATCCGGCTGCCAGGTGCGGCGCAGGTAGCTCGCCGCGAGCACACCGAGCCGGGGCTTCACCAGATAGCGGGTCGGGATCCGCTCGACGTTCGGCACCGGGAAACGGTTCAGGTTCTCGGTGCGGTTGCAGAGGACGACGTTGTTGACGTGCTCGTCCAGGCCCGAGATCAAGGAGTGGAGAAACGGCTGGCTCCACGACAGGTAGGCCGCGAACTTGGCCTGGAGGACCGTAAGACGCGCCTCCCCACCCGCATGGGCGGCCGTTTCCGAACCCAGATCCGAACCCACACCAGCGGTCACGTCAGCTCTCCCCTCTCGACGGGACAGGGTAACGAACCGAAATCGCTTGGAACATCGGGCCCCTAGAGCTCGCCAAGCCACTCCGCCAGGGTCTCGATCCGAGCTTCCCAGCCATGCGATTGGGCCCGCAGGCTGCGGGCAGCCCTCCCCTCCGGGGGTTCCTCAGCCGCCGCTGCGACCGCCCGGCCGAAATCCGAAGCAGAACGCGCGGTTCGGACCCCATCCGGTTCCAGGCCTTCGAGGTTCGGCAGCGCGCGGGCCACCACCGGGAGCCCAGCTGCGAGGTACTCCCACAACTTCAACGGCAAGCTCGCCCGGGTGTGAGCGGTGTCGAGGAAGGGGATCAAAGCAACGTCGCAGTGCTGCATCCAGGCGGGCAATTCCTGGTGCGGCCGGGGGCCGACCGCGTGAACCCGGGGATCCTCGAGAAGGGACGACAGCGCAGGCGCCATGCCTGCCACGTCTCCCAAGCCCGCAGCACCCACCAGAACGAGTGCTGCATCCGGCACCGCATCGAGAGCCGCCACCAGAAGCGCTGGATCGATTCGGTAGGTCGCCAGGTTGCCGACGTACAGCAGCCGCGGATGCGGTACGCCACGTAGCTCGGCTGGCTCGGAAAAACCGGCTCCCACGGCCCGGGAGAAAAGCGTGGTATCGGCCACGTTCGCAGCCAGCCGGACTTCGGCCCGCTGCTCGCCGAGCCGCTCCGCGAGCACCGGGCTCGTCGCCACGACCAGCTCTGCGCGTTCGAGCATACGGGCCTCGAGCTTGGCGATCTGCTGCGGATCGACCCCCGGGTTCCCCGCGTAGTCATCGACGCAGTGGTAGACCAGCGCCCGATGCGAAACCCGATCGGCCACGAACAACCCCGTCGGCAGGAACGACCACAGGAGTGGGCGTTCCATCCTCAGCTGACGCACGGCTCGGGCGACCTGAGCGCCCAGCGCCCAGCCCGAGATCCGCCGCACCCAGCGTGAACGGCTTCCAGGAAGTGCCAGCGGACCCAGCACGAAGAGCCCGGGTGCGACCTCGCGAGGCCCGGCACCCAGCTTTCGAAGGCGAGCCCAGATGCGCTGCACATCATGGGATGAGGAGACCTTTGGCGCCCGGAGTCCGGTGGACTCCACGAACAGCACGCGGTGGCCGCGAGCCGCGAAGCGCCGTGCGATCTGGTGGACGTTGACGGGCGCTGGGGTCTCCCACACGGCGCTCGCCACTAGCACGAGCGGAACCCCAGGGTCCAGGCTCACGCGCTCGCTTCCGGTTCCGCGTCGTCCGCCCCGCCGCTGGCCGTCATGTATTGGTCCAACACCTCGTCGGCCTTTCCGAAACCCCGTAGTTCGCCGCGCTCGAGCCACAGGCAATGGGTACATAGCTCGCGCAGGAACTCGACCTGGTGGGAGACGAGTACGATCACACGGCTGTGATCCATCATGCTCTTGAGGCGCTTGCGGCTCTTGCGCTGGAAGGCCCGGTCGCCGACCGAAAGCACCTCATCGAGGATCAGGATCTCCGGATCCAGGGCCGCTGCCACACTGAAACCCAGGCGCGACCTCATTCCCGAAGAGTAGAAGCGAATCGGTTGGTCGATGAACTCGCCGAGTTCCGAGAACTCGATGATCTCTTCCATCTTGCTTTCGATCACGCGCCGCGGAAGCCCGAGAAAGGCCGCGTTCAGGTAGATGTTGTCGCGCCCGGAGAGATCCCGATTGAAGCCGGCTCCGAGAGAGAGCAGGGTCGAGACTTCCCCGCGCACCTTCACCTTGCCCTCGTCCGGCATCAGGATCTTGGAGAGCGCGAGGCATAAGGTGCTCTTCCCCGCTCCATTGCCCCCGATGACGCCCAGGATCTGGCCCTCGTGGCACTGGAAGGTCACGCCCCGCAATGCCCACAAGAGCGGCGCATCCCTGCGGAAGCCGCCGCCGACGAGCAAGCTCTTGATGCCGACCCGCCTGCGCTGCTGGAGCCGATAGAAGATGCCGAGACCCTTGACGTCGATGACGAGGGGACTGCTCACAGGAACTTGATCACTCGGCGATCGAAATACTGATACAGACGCCAGCCACCGAACAACAAGAGGGCGGCCTCGACCGTCAACACCGCCCAGTAGTAGGGCTCGAGCATGCGGCCATAGAAGACCGCATCGCGGTAGCCCGTGAACAAGATCGCGAAGGGGTTCAGCATGTAGAGCGTCGGGATCCACTCGGCGAAGGGAAGTTTGCCGAGGGGGCCCTGGAGAAAGCGGTCCTGGACCATGTCCACACCGTAGAGGACCGGGGACAAATAGAAGCCGATGCGAGTCAGATGGCCGAGGAAGCCCGAGAGATCCCGGACCAGGGCTCCGAAGCAGGCAACCCCCAGGCTGATGCCACACACGACCGCCAGCTGCAGGAACATCAGGACAGGGATCTGCAAGAGCGACATGCCCAACGGCCGATCGAAGGCGACCGCAGTCCCCAACAATACGATGGTGCCGAACAGGAAATTCGAGAAACCGGCCAGAACGATCGTCAGCGGCAAGACGATGGTCGGAAATGGGATCGCCTTGATCAGGGCGTCTCGACCCCGGAGGATCTTCGCGGAGGCGTTGACGGAGCCTGTGAAGTGCTTCCAGGGCAGCATCGCGCAAAGAATGAACACGGGATACGGCGTGTATTGCTCACCCCTCCCGAAGATGCCCACCACGACGCCCCAGTAGATCAGCATCATGATCAAGGGGTCGACCAGCCAGAAGAGCCAACCCAGGCGGGTTTCCTGGCTCTGGCTGCGCAGCTCGGCGAGCGTGAGTTCTCGCACCAGATCGCGCCGAGCGACCAGATTGGACCAGTTCGAGATCATCCGGCGGGACGGTCGCGACTTCCCCTCCCCGGTGCAAGCGTTGGCCGCGCTGGGGCCCTCTCGGAGCACCCTCCCCGGGGCAGGAAGGGGACACCGAGGTAGGGAGCCTACGCTGGAGCGCTAAGGTTGGCGGCCATGCGGGTGGCATTGGTGCACGACTGGCTGACCGGGCTCCGAGGTGGGGAGAGGGTCCTGCATGAGCATGCGCGGCTGTTTCCCCAGGCCGAGGTGTTTACGCTGGTTCATGTACCGGGGTCGACGACGCCGGAGATCGAGGCATTGCCGACCACCGCGAGCCCACTCTCGCGCTGGCCTGGCGCCGCCAGGCACTACAGGAAGTGGCTGCCACTTTTCCCCTGGGCGATCGGAACACTGCGGATTCCACCCGGGACCGACCTCGTTCTCTCCAGCAGCCATGCGGTTGCGAAGGGGATCCGGCCGCCGCCTGGCGCCATCCACGTCTGCTACTGCTTCACGCCAATGCGCTACGTCTGGGACCAGGCCGATGCGTATCTCGGAACCGGTGCCTTCCGCACACTGGCCAGCCCGTTGGTCGCCGGCCTTCGTCGCTGGGATGTGCGCACCAGTACCCCCAACCGGGTGCATCAGTTCATCGCGATCTCGGAGACGATCCGGGACCGCATCCGTCGGCACTATGACCGCGATTCCGAGGTCATCTTTCCGCCCGTGGACGTGGATCGGTTCCAGGTGAGCCCCGAGCCCCGGGAAGATTTCTTTCTGATGGTGGGTGGTTTCGTCCCGTACAAACGAGAACGCCTGGCCATCGATGCCTTTCGCGAGTTGGGCCTGCCGCTCGTCGTCGCCGGCGATGGACCCTCCCGCCGGGCGCTCGAGGCCGAGGCACCCGACAACATCCGCTTTCTCGGGCGGGTTTCCGACCCAGAGCTGACGGACCTCTACCAACGCTGTCGGGCTCTCGTGTACCCCCAGGAGGAAGACTTCGGCATCATTCCGGTCGAAGCCCAGGCCACGGGGGCCCCCGTCATCGCCTTCGGGGCCGGCGGAGCCAGCGAGACGATCGTGCCTCTGGACGATTCCCGCGGGCGGCCGCCGACCGGTGTGCACTTCCAGCCGCAGACCGCTTCCGGGTTGGTAGACGCCGTGCGAACGTTCGAGGCGCGTCGCAACGAATTCGAGACGAAGACCATTCGTGCGCATGCGGAGGCCTTCTCGGTGCCGCGCTTCCAGCGTGAGATGCGCGCTGCCATCGAGCGTGCGATGGCATGAGCCCTGGCTCTGCTAAAACCCGCCCATGCCGCCGCCCGAGCTCGAGAAGAACCTCCGACGCGTCCGGATCGCGGCTGGCGTGCTGGCGTTGCTCCTCGGAAGCCACCTCGTCCTGGGCGAGAACCCCTGGAGCTTCGGATCCTGGGATCGGGTCCAGCTAGGGGAAGGCGTGAAGCCCCGGGACGCGATGCCTTTCGTCTGGCTCGCATCCCTCGGCAATCTGGTGTTGGTCCTGGCCCTCGGCTTCTGTGCCCGTTTCTGGCTGCGACCGCTCGATCCAGTCGGAGAGCCGGTTTCGGCCCCCTCTGAGTCTCGTCATGTCCTCGTCCGCCGCATTCTCGTCGGCGCCGCGATGGCCGCCCTGCTCCTTCAAACCTGGCCGCGCATGGATCACTCGCTCTGGGTCGATGAGGAGTACAGCGCGCGTCGCTCGATCCTCGGCCAGTACGAGATCGAGAACGACGGAAGCCTCGACTGGGACAAGCTCAAATGGCGGGACACCTTCTGGGCCTACCGTCAGCCCAACAACCACGTGCCTTTTTCGATCGTGTCGCGCATCTCCACGCGCATCGCCGGCGCGTCCCGGCCCGAAGACGACGTCGAAGTTGCGCTTCGCGCACCCGCCCTGCTCTTCGGGTTGTTCGGGCTGCCAGCTCTCGCGGCCCTCGCCACGCGCATCGGGCTTCCATGGGCCGGGGTGCTCGCCGTGTGGCTCCTGGCGGCACATCCCTGGTACGTGCGTTTTGCAAGCGCGGGCCGTGGCTATTCCCTGCTGCTCTTCCTGCTCCCGCTCTATTGGTCTGCGGCCTGGAAAATGCTCGAGAGAGCCAGCTGGCAGCGCTTCGCGGCATTCGGCGTTCTTCAATTCCTGCTCATCTGGTCGTATCCCGCCGTCTTCCTGCTCGTCGGTCTGACGAATGTCTGGCTGCTCTCCGAATGGTGGCGAACCCGCGATGACGGGCCGCCCATTCAGGAAGTCTCCGTGCGGCTCGGCGTGACGGCGTTGCTAGGCGCGATGACCTTCTTTCAGGTGATGACTCCCAACCTGATTCAACTCTCGGGCTACATGGCGCGTAAAACGATGCGCTTCTCGGGGCGCTGGATGGAGCAGCTTGGCAACCTCTTCCTGACGGGCAGCCCACCGGGCCGCGCGGACGCTCATCTGGCGGCCACGAGCGCATTCAGCGAGTTCGCGTTCTCTCCCGGACTCATCCATGGGGCCATCGCCGTATTTCTCCTGGTCATGCTCGCAGGCGTCGTGCATCTGGTTCGCCGTGGCGGTCTTGTGGCGCGGTTTGGCGCCCTCCTCGTGCTTGCGGCGCCGCTCACCCTGGCCTGGGCATGGATCAGCAATTCGTTCATCTACCACCAGTATCTGGTCTTCGGATTGACGAGCGCGGCGCTGCTCGGCGGCGCGGGAATCGTGCTTCCGCTTCATTTCTCCAGGGGCCGCGCAGCACAAATCGCCACCGGGCTGATCGCGGTGACCGTTGGCGCCGTCCTGTTCACGGTGGGTCAGCCAACACGGCGGGCGTTGATCGAACTCCCGATCGGATCCTCGCGCGAGTCGGTGCTCGCAGCGCGCCCCAACCTCGATCCGAACGACCCGGCGAATGCGCAGATCCTCACGGTTGGCCTCGGCGGTTGCCTCTGCTTCTACGACCCGCTCGGCAGGACCGCCTCCACGGTGGAAGAACTCGAAGCGCTCATCGAAGAGGCGGACACCGACGGAAAGGCCCTCTTCGTCAACTACGGCCGCCGCAAGATGCTGCAACACCGCATCCCAGAAGCCATGGCGTTCGTCGAACGCGACGACCTCTTCGAGCCCGTCGGCGAATACCCCGCATTCGAAACCCACCGCCAACGCTACGTACGCCGCTACCAACCCGGCACGCTTCCGTAGTTCGGGGACGTTCTTTCCGATGTTTCCGATACGGCCTTGGCAGGCTTTGCCTGCCAAGGCCGTATCGGAAACCTCGGAAAGAACGTCCCCGAAGCCGAACCCCATACGAGATCCGCAGCCAGCTCCGCGATGCAGCATGCCAGGAGCGCCGTAGGCCGAGCTCTCCTCGATGACGAAATCGCGAAACCCATCACCGGGGCCCTGCAGCTTGGGCCGGATCCCGGCCATCTCGGGTTGGAGATGTTCCGCGCGAAGCTCAGGCAGGTAGCGCGACGCGGCCCGGGCGAAGGCCTCCGCCTGCTCCGGGTCCACGCTGTAGTCGGACGTCTCGACATACTGGGCGTCCGGGCCGAGACGCATCTGCCCGGCGAGATCGAGGGTCAGATGGATCCCGAGCCCCGGCCCGGCTGGAACCGGATAGACCAGTCGCTGGGCCAGTGCGCCGAGCGATGGCGCAACGGAAAAGTACTGCCCCTTGCACGGGTACAAGCGCCAGCCCAGGGCGTCGACGTCCAGGCCCGCGAGTTCTGCCATCCGATCGCTCGCCAAGCCCGCCGCGTTGACCACCAGGCCCGCATCCAGAACGAAAGAACTGTCGTCCGGCCCCCGGGTCTCGATTCGCCAGCCGTAGCTACACGAAGCGAGCGCGGTCACCTCGGTGTGGAAGACGATCTCCCCCTGCCGGGCTTCGAGCGCAGCCTGATAGCTCCTGACCAGCTGATGGGCATCGACAATCCCCGATTCTGGGGACAGCAGTGCGGCTTCCGCCCGGATCCGCGGCTCTCGTGCCCGAACCTCGTCCGCATCCAACCATTCGATGGCGCCGGCCCCGTTCTCCTTCGCTCGTTGCATGAGACCCTCGAGCACCCTGCGTTCGTCCGTGGCGGTGGCCACGACGAGCTTGCCCAGCTTCCGATACGGAATGCCCTCCTTTGCGCACCGCTCGTAGAGGAGCGCGCGCCCTCGAGCGCACGTCGTGGCCTTCACCGAGCCCGGCGGGTAGTAGAGCCCGGCGTGCACGACCTGACTGTTGCGCGATGAGGTCTCCAGGCCGACCTCCCCAGTGCGCTCCAGCACCGCCACCCGCCGGCCCCGACCCGCGAGTTCGGCGGCAACCGCCAGGCCCACCACGCCCGCGCCGATCACCACCACATCGGCGCGATCCGGCTTCACACTCCCCATCGTGCCTGGGCCGCTGCCCGCGGATGGGCTGCAGGGCCTCCGCAAGCCGCAATCAGGGGCTGCAATCGCATGCTCCAGACGTGGAGATCGTGTTCGCGCGTAAAGCCCATCGCCCCGGTCATCTGATGGGTCTCGATGAAGACCTGCTGCGCGACCGTAGCGGCGCGGGTGGCGGCCAGGGCAGCGCGTTCGTCGGCTGCGTCCCAGGCCGCGGCCTCGAGCATCAGCCAATGCACGCTCTGCACCCCGGCCTGGCAGATCGCCAGGCGGTGTTGAATCGCCTGGAAGGAGCCGATCGGCCGCTTGAACTGGCGGCGTTGCTTCACGTACTCGACCGTCACATCGAGGGCACCGGCCATCAGCCCAGAAGCTTCGGCGGCCAACGCGAGCTGCCAATACCGACGCAGCCGGGCGCCGGAGCCCGGCCCGAGACTTTCCCCACCGGTCAACTCCATGCGTGGCCGCGCCACGGGAATCATGAAGCCGGAGCGAACGGGCTCCGCATCACCGGAGGCCAGCGGAATCCGCCGCGCCTCGTCCCCTGCGTCCACCAGAAGGGTTCTCGCATGCGCTGCGATCGGAACCACCGCTGCATCTTCGACCCGGGCAAGCGCCACCGGGCCTTCGGCACGCTCGCCTAGCAATCCGGGTGCAACGATCGCCGACGCTCCGATCGAGGCCACGCCCGCCGCGCGCGCAACCGCCTCGACGACGAGGGCCGCTTCCAGGAAGCCCGTTTCCTCTGCCAACGCGACATCGAGAAAACCTGCTTCATCGAGTGCTTGTTCGAGTTCGTGGTCGTAGGCATCCTCGGCGTCCAGCGCAATCGCCCTTGCGGGCCCGGCGTGTTCCGCCAGGAGCTGTTCGACCGCGCCGACGATCTCTCGCTGGTCCTCGCTCCACTCGAAATCCAACCTCTACTCCCGAGGCAAGCCAAGCATGCGGCTGGCCACCAGATTCAGGTTGACTTCGGTCGTACCCACAGCGACACCGGACCACATCACCATCCGGAAGTAGACCTCCGCCCAGCTTCCGTAGGCGAGTGCGTCCGCGCCGTAGATCTCCATTCCGAGGTTCGCAACCGAACGCTCGGCGTCGGTCTGGGCCACCCGCGCAAGGCTCGTATCGGCCGTGGGCGGTTGCCCGTGGGCACGCACATCGATGACTTTGTAGGTCAGCAGCCTGGCCGCCTCGACCGCCGCCAGCGCGCGCCCGAAGCGTTCCTGGATCGCAGGGTCGCCCAGGCTTCCCCGGCGCTTGGCTTCTTCTGCGAGCTGATCGAGGGCCAATGCGGCCCGCGCATAACGAGCCGCCCCGACCCGCTCGTACGAGAGCGCATAGGTGACGACGGCCCAGCCCTCATGTTCGGGCCCCAGGCGGCTCGTGGCCGGCACACGAACATCCCGAAAGAACACCTCGTGGAAGTAGCGGTCACCGATCACGGCCGGGATCTCGCGGAGTTCGATACCCGGAAGATCCACCGGACAGAGCAACACCGAGATTCCCCTCCGACCGTCCGAGGCTGGATCCGTGCGAACGACGAGGAAGCAGTAGTCCGCATGAGCGACGTAGGAGGTCCAGATCTTCGAACCGTTCACGACGTAGTCCTCCCCGTCGCGCACGGCGAGTGTCCGCAGGGAAGCCAGATCGGAACCGGCTTCGGGCTCCGAGAAGCCCTGGCACCACATTCCGTTCCCCGAGCTGATCAGGGGCAGGTGCCGTTCTTTCTGAGCCTCCGTTCCGTACTGGAGAATCGTCGGCCCCACCCAGTTGACGGCCATGTACTGCTGGCCCCGTGGCTCACCCCGGCTCCACATCTCCTCACCGACGATCGCGTGCCGCCACGGGCTGGCGCCCTGGCCCCCGAACTCGACGGGCCAATGCTGGGTGAGCCAGCCCTTCTCGGCCAGCTTTGCGCAGAAGCGGCGCGAAAAGGCCGCCTGGGCATCGCTCCCGGGCCCGCCCTTCGAGATCTCTTCCCAATCCGCCGGAAGCTCCGCCTCGATGAAGGCGCGGAGATCCTCGCGAAAGGCCAGATCTTCCGGGCTCCACGCAAACTCCAACAGCGCCCTCCTCCATTGACGGAACAGATACCTACGCCAGCATGGGGCCGATGTCGACTGTCCAATCCGCAGATCGCGCAACCCCGCCCGACCCGCTCGCCGCGTCACTTGGGCCGGAACCCTCAGCGCCGGCCCTGGCCGACGCCTTCGATACCTGGCTCGAGGCACGAAGGGAGGCACATGCCCCCCTCCGCGAGATGCGGCGGAGCTTCGAGGAGCGAAGTGAGCGTGTGCGAGCGCTCCAGCGGGAACTCTTCGATGCAGGCTGGGCGCGGATCGGCTGGCCGGTGGCGCTCGGGGGCCTCGGTGGCTCGGTTCTTCACCGCGCCGTGATCCTCGACCGTCTCTCACGCGCCGGATACCCCGGCCGTTTCCTGCTCGAGCATCTCGAGATCCTCCCCCCAGCCCTGGCTGCCCACGCGACACCTGCGCTGACGGAGCGCCTGTTCCTGCCCACCCTTCGCGGTGACATCCTCTGGTGTCAGGGCTTCTCGGAACCGGGAGCCGGCTCGGATCTCGCCGCGCTTCGCACCCGCGCCGAGCCCGCGGACGACGGCTTCCGCATCCATGGGCACAAGATCTGGACCAGCTGGGCCCAATGGGCGAGCCACGTGCTCCTGCTCGCGCGCACGGGCGCCACCGAGGACCGACACCGTGGGCTCTCCGCTTTCGTCGTCGAGCTCGACACGCCGGGCGTCCGCGTTTCACCCATCCGCCAGGCCAACGGCACCGACGAGCTGGCAGAAGTCTTCTTCGAAGACGTTCACGTCCCCGCCGAAAACCTGGTCGGCGAAATGAACGGCGGTTGGGCCGTGGCGATGCACATCCTGGCCGGCGAACGGGGCAGCTATGGGTGGCTTCGTCAGGCGCACCTGCTTCCGGTGCTCGAACGTCTGGCGACCCACCCAGGTGCCGCGGGCCGAGAGCGCGAGCTCGGCAGCGCGCTGGTCGGGCTGTTGGCCGTTCGCTGCCGCGCACGAGAAGTGCTCGAGATTCTCGCCCGCGGCGAGCAGCCCGGGCCGGAGTCTTCCGTGGCCAAGGTGCTGATCATGGACGCGGAGCAGGCGCTCTTCGACACGGCACGGGAGGTGCTCGGGCCGGATCTCGCTCTTGGTGGTCGCGACGACGCGTGGGAATGGCAGGAGGGCTACCTCTACTCCCGCGCTTCCTCGATCTACGGCGGCGCGCGCCAGATCCAGCTGAACGTGATCGGCAAGCTGATGGTTCGCTCGGGCGAATCGGTCGACCCCCGCCCCCGGCTCGGCGAAGACGAGCGCGTCGTTCGCACGAGCGTCCGCAACGCGACCGCAGAGAGCCCATCCGGACGCATCGCGTTGGCAGGCCTCGACTGGTGGTCGCTGGCCGCGAGCCCACGGGATGGCATCGGGCGCGCCGCATTTTCGGCCTGGTTCGAGGAGCAGGGAGCGACGCTCGGCACGAGCCCCGCCTTGGCAGGCGTGGCTGCGAGCGCGGTCGCTCTTGCGCTCGAAGAGCCTGCCGAACACTTCGCCTGGGCGGAGCGCAGGGCTGCTACGAGCAGCGCAGTCTCCCTCTCCCTGATCGGTTGGGACGAGTCCACGCGCTGGGTCGCCGTCACGGAGATCGCCGTCGCGGGGATCGCCGTCACGGGGGGCAACCTCGCCCTGGCCATCGTTCCAACCGATGCGATCCAGGAAACGGACGCAAGCGCCCTCGATCCTGGCCTCGTGCGACGGGCCATCGTTCCCCCGGAGCGGCTAGCGGCACAGAGCCTTCCCGATGGCGCGCAGGCCCAGGCCGTGGCCCTGGCTCGCATTGGCGCTGCCTTCGAAATCCTGGGCGCCGCGACGGCCCTCACCGATCAGGCCGTCCGACACACCAACGAGCGCCACCAGTTCGGCCAACCCCTCTCGGCGTTCCAGGCGTTGCAGCACCTGCTCTCCGAGTGCCAGGTCGATCTGGCAGCCCTCTCGTCGCTATGCGATGCCGCACTCGAAGAATGGAGCGCAGGCGAAGCCACAGAATTGGCGGCCGCCGCCAAGGCATGGGCAGGCGGCGCGGGCCGCCGCATTGCCCAACGCACGCTCCAATGCTTCGGCGCCGTCGCCTTCACGGACGAACACTCCCACCATCGCTATTCCCGACGCATCCATACGTTGGACGCATTGCTCGGAAGCGGCACTCGGCTCGAACAGGAACTCGGCGCCTCGATCCATCGAACCGGCCGCGCCCCGCTCGGAATCGAGGCCTGGAGGCCCGGGACGACGCCCGCCTCCAACTCAGGCTAAATGATGCTCGCGCTTCAAGAAGAGCGACAGAGGACACGCTGAACTCGCGGTCCCATCGGACCCCTGAAGCCGGATGAACGCTTCGCGCTCATGGGGCCGGCTGGAGAACATGACTCTCGCCGACCCAGCCCGCTTCCGTCTTCCGCGCGAGTGCCACGCCGGCGCCCAGGCCTTCGACGTGCGCGACCCGCGTGCCCTCTGGAGACCAGATCGAGCTTCCGCCTGCGGAATCGAGCCGCGACGCTCCGGCACCTGCGTTCGCCATGGCAACCAACATGGAGTGTCGCGATGCGTAGCCCGCGAGCCGTTCAGTATCCACTTGAATTCCCTCCGGCGATACGAAAACTCCCGCCAGGTAGATGCTCGCGCCCCGTTCGGCCGCGGATGCGGCGTGGGACGGCTGGCTCGTATCCGCGCAGATCGCAAGGGCGGCGGTCTCTCCTTCCGCCGAAATCATCGGGTCGAGGTTCCCGGGCACGAAGACGTTGACCTCACTCGAATGAACGTGCCGCTTGGTGTACAGCCTGATTTCCTGGCCCGCTTCGATCACGAACGCTCCGATGTGCAGACGCAAAGCGAGACGTACCGGTGCGCCAACGACGAGGATGGCCTTCGTGGCCCGCGCCACCTCCTCCAGGGGTTTCAACCGTTCATCGAAAGCCGAGAACGCGAGTTCGGCGGCAATGTTCAGCTCGTAGCCCGTAAGGGAGAGTTCAGGAAAGACGATCAGATGAGCGCCGTGGCTTGCGGCAAGCTCGGCAAGGCGGCCGTGGTGCTCCACGTTCGCACTGACATCCCCTCGTATCGATACGGCCTGGGCGGCGGCGACACTCGGCCCGTTCATGCTGCCCTCACTCTCGCGGCGTGATCGCATTCGAGCCGCTCAGCGGCTTCAGCATGGGACGCCCACCCTCCGCTGATCTCTCGGCCTGGGCCTCGTAGCCGCGGCGAAGATAGAACGGTTCTGCGTTCCAGCTCGCGTCGAGCGCAGCGGCGCAATAGCCCGCCGACCGAATCCGGCCTTCAGCATACATCAGAAGTGCCGAGCCGATCCCGCGCCCTGCGAGATCTGGACTGACATAGATTCCCTCGACCCGGTCCCGATCGATTTCAATCCAGCCGACGACTGCATTCTCGAACTCCGATAGCCACACCTCGTGATCCTCGATGGCTCGATGAATCCGCTCCACCGCTGAAGAATCCGCCCAGTCTCGGGCCCGGTCCAAGCCGTACGTCGGCGTCGCAAGCGTCAGGATCGCATCCCGCCGAATCGCGGCCAGTAGCTGCGCGTCCGCGCGGAGGGCCGGACGAATCGAAGGGGCCGGGCTCATCGAATCCTCACGCCGGAGCGGCTTCGAGGATCGACAGCTCTCCTGCTCGATGGACGGTCACGAGGGTCAGTCCTGCGTCCGCGGCCAGCGCGGAGAGCGCCGCGACGCCGCGCTCGCGGGCACCGAAGAAGGCGAGCATTCGCAGGTTCATGTCCGTGCGGGGAGATTCACCGTCCGAGCCCGTTTTCTCGATCACGAAGACGCGGCCACCCGAACCGGCCGCATCGCGACACCGGCGCAGGATCGCGGTGGCCGCCTCGTCATTCCAATCGTGAAGGACCGCGCACAACAGGTAACCCCCCGCATCGGGCGGGAGAGGATCGAAGAAGCTTCCCGCAATCACCTCACTGCGTTTCTCGAGACCAGCAGCCCGAAGCGTCTCCCGCGCAGCCCGCACGGTTTCCGGCTGATCGAACAATGTGCCCTGCAAGGTGGCCTCCGCGTGAAGGAGGGCCGCGAGAAGTGTCCCATCGCCACCTCCGACATCGACCACGTGGCCTAGCGAACCCCACGGGTAGGCTGGCACCACGTCACGCGCCCAAGCTGTGACATCCAGGCCCATCTGCTCGTCGTATCGCGCCGTACGGTTCGGATCGGCGCCAAGATCCTGCCAGAACGAGCGCCCGTGGAGCAGCGGAAAGCTCGCCTTTCCAGTGCGAACCGCGTCGAGAAGGTGCACGAACGACAACTCTGCCCTTCCAAGGGAGCCTTCGATATCGAGCACGGCTCGTAGCCCCGAAGCATCAGCGTCCTGCAGGCTTGTCCCGCGAGGTGTCAGGGAGTAGTGACCCGCACCGTCCCGTCCCAGAACACCCGCCGTCACGAGGTGGCGGAGCACACCATCGAGAGCATCCACATCGACCATCGCCGCCTTGGCCATCTCCTCGACGGTCGAAAGTCCGCTGGCAATGTGGTCGGCGATGCGAAGCGTGGCCGCCACGCGAATCGCCATGGGCGTCACGAGGTCGGCCAACACCGCGAGCCCCGCATCGCGCCGACCGTCGTTCGTCACCGCCTCACCCCCGTTCCGGCTCCCCTCTGGCTAGTACGCGTTCCGGTGGATGAAGCCCTTCCAGGCGGTCATCGCGAGGATCCGGAGATCGAGCATCAGCGACCAGTTCTGGATGTAGTAGATGTCGTGCTCGACGCGTTCGTGGAGCGACGTGTTGCCGCGCCAACCGTGGATCTGGGCCCAGCCTGTCATGCCGGCCTTCACTTTGTGGCGCAGCATGTAGCCGGGGATCTCGCTCTTGAACTGGTCGATCAGGACGGGGCGCTCGGGGCGCGGCCCGACCAGGCTCATGTCGCCGCGCAACACGTTCCACAGCTGGGGCAGCTCGTCGAGGCTGGTCTTGCGCAGGAACGCACCCAGGGGCGTCACCCGCGAATCGTCCTTGGAGGCCCAGACCGCGCCGGTACCCGCCTCGGAATCAGGACGCATGCTGCGGAATTTGATCATGCGAAACACCCGTCCGTCGAGCCCCATGCGTTCCTGGTGGTAGAAGATCGGCCGGCCACTGGTCACCCGCACCCCCAGGGCGATCAACGCCAGCACGGGGCTTGCGGCCAAGAGGATGAGGGAACTCACGACCGTATCGAAGGCGCGCTTCTGGAGCGCAGCCCAGCCGACCATCGGCCCCTCTCGCAGGTTGATCACAGGCAGGCCGTCGAGATCCTCGACGGACGACCGCAAGGTCATCACGTGTAGGAGATCCGGAATCAAGCGTACGGTGACCACTTCTTCGTCGAGCTCGGCCAGGATCTTCTCGAGCTGATCGCTGTCTTCCCTCGGCAGGGCGATCACCACCTGATCGACAGTGCGTTCGGCCAGGGCCGCCTTCACACCGGCGTAGGGCCCGAGCACCCGCACGCCTTGGATGGTGCGACCCTGCTGGCCGGGATCATCGGAAAGCGCACCGATGACCCTCAGTCCCGCCTCCGGATGGCCATGAATCGATTCGATCGTCTCCTGGGCGAGGCGACCCGCCCCAACGATCAGCACATAACGAAGGTTGTAGCCCTTGCGACGCAAGCGTCGGAGCACCCCGCGTCCGACCAGGCGTGCACCGACGATGGTGACGATGGAGCTGCCCCAGAAGCCCAGGATCATGGTCCGCGAGAGGAAGGTCCGGGAGATGGCGTCCGCCGCCAGGATTACAACCAGGGTGACCGTCATGGCGCCAATCACGGCGGCGATTTCGCGAAGTAGCGAGCCGATCCGCCGCGGCTCGTAGAGGCCGCGACCACGCAAGGTGAAGAAGGCGACGGGCAAGATACCCGCCAGAGCCAGCGCGTATTCCTGGGGGTTCCAGCCCTCGAGCACAGGAAGGCCGCCGTAGAAGCGCAGCCAATAGGCGGCGCCCCAGCACGCGGCGACGAGCGAAAGATCCGAGAGCATCAGCAGGCCACGGAAGACCTCGCTGTAGCGATGGAGCAATCGGGCGCCCTCCCCTCGTCCTCGTCGTCTTGGCCGAGCCGCCTAGCGACGCGTGGCGGCCAGTGCGTCGTCGATCGCGCGAGCTTCGATGAGCAGGCGCTCGAAGGTCTCGAAATCGATCTGGCTGGGGCCGTCGCACGGCGCGCCATCCGGATCGTGATGGACTTCGACGAAGAGCGCGTCGATGCCCACGGCCACCGCAGCTCGCGCCAGCGGAAGCACCATGTTGCGATTGCCGCCACTGGCCTCCGGGCCTGCGCCGGGCCGCTGCACCGAGTGGGTGGCGTCGTAGCAGACCGGGGCGTACTCGCGGATGACCGCCAGGCCCTCCATGTCGACCACCAGATCGTGGTAACCAAAGGCCACGCCGCGTTCGGTCACGAAGGCGCCGCCGGTTCCGCCCGCGTCGACCTTCTCGACGGCGAGGCGGAGATCTTCCGGCGCAAGGAACTGGCCCTTCTTGATGTTGACGGGCTTGCCGGTCGCCGCGCAGGCCACCACCAGATCGGTCTGCCGACACAGGAACGCGGGGATCTGCAGGCAGTCCACGACTTCCGAGGCGGGCTTCGCCTGGCCGGGCTCATGAACGTCGGTCGTCACGGGCAGGCCGGTCTCGGATTTCACGCGCGCCAGGATCCGCAGGCCCTCGTCGAAACCGGGCCCCCGAAAGGAGCGCAGGCTCGAGCGGTTGGCCTTGTCGACCGAGGCCTTGAAGATCATCGGGAAATCATGGCGCTCGGCCAGAGCGGCCAACCGGTCGGCCGCTGACAGAGCGGCGGATTCCGTCTCGACCACGTTCAGGCCGGCGATCAGGACCAGCGGGGCGCCTTCCCCGAGGGGAACCTCACCGATCAGCATGGATGCGCCTCCCCCCGACCGGAGTGTCCGGTCGCCCTCGGGTGTTCGATAGCAATCTCAGGCCTGGCTGTCCTTCTGGACCGCCTCTCGCAGCAGCTCCAGGATCTCGGGCACGGCGGAGGTCACGCGGTTCCAATTGGGGATCTGCGGGGCGCCGAGAGGGTCGCGAACGAAGCCCAGGCCGGCACCACGCAGCGCACTGGAGAAGGTCTCTACGGCCACTTCTTCTTCGTGCCGGTCGAAGGCCAGGCCGTTGAGCGCGGCGTCATCCGAATAGCGAGCCACCGCATCCTGGGCCATGCGTACATAGGCGGCCCCAAGCGTGTTGAGGAAGCCTGCGTCGAACTCGATGCCGTAGCTGGCCAGGTTCCGGATCAGCGAGGTCCCGATGTCCGTGACCATCCGGTGAAGCCCGGCGTCCTCGCCGCGGGCCTCGAGCTCCCGATGCTTGTGGTCGTAGTTCTCGGTGAGCTCGACCTGGCAGATCCGTTTGAGGGAGCAGTTGCGATAGACCTCGGCCAGCACACCCACCTCGAGACCCCAATCGCTGGGGATGCGGATGGAGCGGGCGAGATCCGTCGTCATCGCGCACTCGCCGGCCAGCGGAAAACGGAACGAATCGAGGAACTCGAGCAGCGGGTTCGGGCCCAGGACCGATTTCATGGCCCGCAGGAACGGCGTCATGAAGAGCCGGGTCACCCTGCCGTAGAGCCGATCGGTGACGCGGGCGTAGTAGCCCTTCACGAACTCGTAGTTCATGTTCGAGTTGGCGATCGGGAAGCAGAGCCGGGCCAGGAGTTCCCGGTCGTAATCACGGATGTCGCAGTCGTGGAGTGCGATCACCCGCGAGCGGCCTGCGGCCAGCACGTAGCCGAACGCCAGCCACACACCCTGGCCCTTCCCAGGCGGCCCCGCGTCGAGGCCCTCTTCGCGGAGCACCCGGTAGAGCTCTTGGATGCGCGGGCCGTCATTCCAGAGCAAGGTGGCAGGCTCGCCGTGACGGGTGCGAACCCCCTCGAAGGCGTTGCACATCTCTTCGTACTCTTCTCGACAAGTCGTGCCTGCCACGCTGACGATCACCTGCTCCAGGTAGTCGACGCTTCGCAGCTGATCGATGATCCCCTTCAGGGCGACGTCCTTCAGCTCCGAGTGGAGGCACGGCAGAACCAAGGCCACGGGCCGATCGTTGCCGTGCACCGCCAGGTCGCGCTCGAGGCGCCGCAGATCGGCTCGCCCGAGCCGATGCAGGGTGCTGATCACGCCAGTCTGGTGGAAGTCCGCCATCGGGCCTGAACCCTCGCACCGTCATGCGATTCCGGCAAGCCCCCCGGGGGTAAAACGCTGTTTGCTGACATTCCTCAAGCAGCCCGGCCTCCCCGCCGAACAGGCCCTCACGGGTACGCAACGTGCCCGCTAACTCCAGGAGCCGCGAGCCATGGGAAAGGCTTCCGATCGCCGCAAGTACCCCCGGATCGCCACCGACCAGGTGATCTCGTTCGCGCACATCGACAACAACGACCAACTGGCCGTCAGTCGAGACCTCTCCACCGGCGGCATCCGCTTCGAGGCCATCGGTTGCGAACTCGACCTGGGCGACACGATCCGCGTCACCTTCAATGTCGGTGATCAATCGATCGTCGCTGTCGGCGAAGTCGTCTGGGCCATCGAGACCGATCCGATCACCCTCGACATCGGCCTCGAGTTCCGGGACATCGACCCGGAATCCCTACGCATCATCGAAGAAACCGCCGAGATCCTGCCTAGCATCTAGTCGGAGTGCGGGGACGTTCTTTCCGATGTTTCCGTTACGGCCTTGCCAGGCAAGGCCGTAACGGAAACATCGGAAAGAACGTCCCCGCTCCCCCTCTACTCGTCGGGGAACATCTCCAGCTGGCGGTCGTCGTGGCGTACGCGGATGATGCTGGACAGGGCAATTCCCACTCGTTTCACGGGACGCCCACTCTCGGTTCGGCCCAGCAGCTCCGCTGCGAGTTCGGAGATCGCCGCGGAGCTTGAGAGCGGCCGGCGATCCGTGCGACTGCGGGTGGTCGCCTCGCCGTCGTCGTAGCGAAGCTTCAGAACCACCCGCTTCGCAGCCAGGTGCTCGAGCGCCAGGCTGCGCTCCAGGTCCGCGGCCAAGGCGGCCAGCCGTTCCACGAGCGCGCCGCGGTCGCGCTCGGGCGTCTCGAAGGTGAATTCCTGACTGATGCTCCGCGGGTGGGGTGCGGCCCGTAGGCGGCTTGCATCCCGCCCCAGAGCGAAGGCGAGAATTCCGAGGCCGTGGCTGCCGAGGCTCGCCTCGACCTGCTCCTCCGACAGCTGGCGCAGCTGCCCCACCGTCGCGACACCCCGGCTCGCCATTCGCTCCGCGGTTCGAGGGCCCACACCCGGCAGTCGCGTCACGTTCAAGGCATCGAGAAAGCTCCGAAGAACCTCCGGTCGAACCCAGAAAAACCCTTCTTCATCGGCCTCTTCCGACGCAAGCCTCGCAACGAACTTGATGGGTGCCGCACCGACCCGCAGGGGCAGCCGGAGCTCGCGAGCCACTTCCGCCTGAAGTCGCGCAGCCACCTGCTGGACCGGCTCGTCCAGACCTCCGAGATCGAGGAAAGCGGCGTCGAGGCCAGCCGCCTCGACCCGCTCCGTCTCACGTCGAAAGACGGCCTGGAGGCGCTTGCTCGCCTCGCGGTACTCCCGCATATGGGTTCGCAGCGCCCTCGCCTGCGGGCAGCGGCTGAGCGCTTCGATCATCGGCATCCCCACCACGATGCCCGCCGCCAGGGCATCCGGGGTGGCCGCCTGCACCAGCCCGCGTTTGCGCGGGTCCCCGCCCACCACGACCGGCCGATCTCGCAGCCCCGGGTGGGCCGCGCGCTCCGCCTCCGCGTAGAAGCCCGGAACGATGGCGTAAAGCAGCATGGCGTCAGGGCGCGGGCTCGAGCCGCAGCTCGGCCACCCGCGTATCGTCGATCACCGGATCCCGCGTCGAGAGAAGCGTCGGCCGGCCGCGAAGCCAGCGCCCGATGCCGTCGGCCTGCCAGCGGTGCCCGGCCTGCTCGGTCTGGCCGGGGACCAGGAAGACGAGGGCCTGGTCTAGATCGCCCGCCTCGGCAATCAAGCGATGCACGGCCACGACCCGGGCGTCAAAGGAATCGAGGGGGGAGTACTCCCCGAGCAACACCGTCGTTGCATCGCCTCCCAACGGAAAGGGACCGAAGGCGGAATTCCGTTGCCAGCGCCCGACCGGCCGCCGCGCCAGGAATTGAAGCGGATGCAGGCGGCCCCAACCCCACTTCTTGCGGTTGGGGCCGAGGGTGACCGCGAGCTCGATCCAGGTTTCGCGAAGGCTCCGAAGCACCGCCGCGTCTACGCGCTCCGAGTCCGACCAGGGCGCTCCCAGTTCCCGATGGGCCGCGGGCGGATCCAAGGCCCGACCCACCAACCAGGAGAGCTCCATGCCGCGCAATCCCACCAGGCGCTCGAGCAGCTCGGGGCCGAGCTCAGGCTCGAACAGGCGCCTGGCGAGGCGCGCGAGGAACACATGATAGGCGGCGGCTTCCACGCGATGAGCGCTCATGTCACCATCCCAGTGGCGGAGCAGATCGATGAGTTCCTGGGCTTCGCTGCTTCCGGCGGGCCGCTTCCCGACCCGCACCAACGCGCTGCGCACCAGATCGACCGCGACCGCTGAACGCGCGTCGGCTTGAAGCGTGACCAGATCGTCTTCTTCGAGGGGCTTGGCGCGCAGATCCCGAAGCAACTTGGCCAGCCGCCCGGCGCGAGCGCCCGATCGCCACAGCATCTCGATCCCTGCGGCTCGGCCCCCAGGCAGCGAACCGTCGGCGGAAATCAGCCACGGGCGCGAGCGTGTGAGCCCGCGATGGGGCAGTGCCTCGT
The DNA here is from genome assembly GCA_019312665.1 of Deltaproteobacteria bacterium. Taxonomy (GTDB): domain Bacteria; phylum Myxococcota_A; class UBA9160; order UBA9160; family UBA6930. The sequence goes on from JAFDCZ010000022.1 coordinate 28,647, forward strand.
GGGGGATCCGGCGCTTCCAGCCGTAGGCGACGTTCGTCGAGGGCAACGGCACGATGCCGCTCGGCAGAGCCCGCTCTGGCAACGCACCCGCCACCTGGAGGGCTCCGCGGCCATGGCGATCGGCGAGCAGGACCGCCACGACGGGTTCCGCATGGCGAGCCAGAGCACGACGCCCCTTGCCCGTGCTCGTCGCCGTGGCCAGTCCGAGGAAGCCGGCCATGGGGTCGCTCGTTTCAGTACCCATCCAGCGCACCGAGACCGGCACTTGGAGACCGAGGAGTTCGTGAACCAGCGGGCCCCGCGGTGTCTCTCGCACGAGCAATGTCTGCGACGGCGCGCCGCGAACGTGGATCACTTCCTCCCGTTCCTCGAGCTTTCGCCAACGCAGCCCGTCGAGCACCCGCCCATCCCGCTCAGCATGCAGGGTTTCCCACGCCATGTCGGTCACCACCGCCGGAAGATGGGTCACCGCCCAAACGAGATCCGGGTTGAAGCCGTTCCAGAAGATCGGCACTCCCGGCACAGCGGCGCCCGCCAGCTGGAGCCGGCCGCCGCGCAGCTCCGCCAGGTGAAGCTCGGCCGGTGCCTGCGCGGGGTAGTGGGCATCCGCGGCGAGCAGGGGAGCGCCTCGCCGGGTGCGGGATCCCGCCACCAGGAACGCCGAACTTCCGATCCCCTGCCCCGCGTGGCCGGCACGCTGTCGCAGCGGGTCGGCCGGCGGGCGCCAGCCGATCGGCAGCAGCGGGCCGGCCGGCGGGCGCCAGGCGATCGGCAGCGCCGGGCCTCCACGCGCCGCGGTGTTTCGACCGGCACGACTCGGAAAGAAGACCTGGGCCAGCGTCGGACCGAACTCGCGAATCAGCTGATCCAACACCAGCGATTCTTCGAGGCTGGCGCCGAGCGTCCAGGCCCGATGTTTGAGCAATACGAGGGAATCCGTCGGCGTCCAAGGCTCCAGCGCCGAGGGATCGGGCTCTCCTGCTGGCGCCACGCGGTTGCCGAGACGCACGGGCTCGAGACGCGCATTCACGCCCGCCGAGTAGGCCTCGAGAACCCTCCGCACAGGCTCCGAGAGCCGCGCAGCCTCCTCGGCAGCGAGCCGGGCGAAGCCCAACGTTCGCGCCCAGCGGTCCGCCTCGAGCGCCGCCGGCCCCTCGACCTCCGCGCTGCGCCCCCTCGCCGCACGCCTGGCCGCCAGCATCTGGCCAAGGCGATCCTGGGCATGAACGAAGCCCAGGCCGTACCAGGCGTCGGCCTCGGTGGCAGCCCGGATGTGCGGAACGCCTGCCCGATCCCGAAGGATGCGCATCGGCGCGGCCAATCCGGAAACGTTGAGGGTGCCCTCGATCTTCGGGTAGCGGCCCCGACGCGTATTCCGCGCATCCAGCCAGATCGCCCCGCAAAGGATGGCGACAAGCAGCACCACCCCCACGCTGAGCATGCGGCGAGTTCCGAGCGGAGCTCTCCTCCCCCGATTGCGCGCTGACTCGACCATCCCCTCCCCTCACCCTGCAAGCGACCGAGCATAGAAGGCCCCACGCCCCCGAGCCCAGCCCAAGCCAGCGGGGCACACCGCCGCACTCGCAAGTGGGCCCGGGAGGAGTGCGGATGCGCAGGTGGTGCCCCCTCCCCGGCTGAGGGCGCAGCGAGCCAAGGGTGGGCGAAGTCCCCGGAAAAATGGCTACATTCCGGGCCGCTCGCGCCTGGGGTGGCCCCGGGAGCAATCCGGCCGTCCCGGCCGGGCAGCGGGCAGGCTGGAAGAAAGGGCCGAACGGAACGAGCCGCCGAGGCAGGTTCGGCCATCCGCCCTCCGGCAACGCGGCGAATCAGCTCGCCGCCCGCCCGCGCGTACGAAGCATCAACCGAAGAGGAAACGAGAGCATGACGGTCAAGGTCGGTATCAACGGTTTCGGACGGATCGGCCGGTTGGCCTTTCGGGCCATGCAGGCGAAGGGCATCGAGGTCGTCGGCATCAACGATCTCGTCGATCCCAAAACGCTGGCCCACCTCCTGAAATACGACTCAGTGCACGGGCGCTACCCCGGCGATGTGGCGGCGGACGGCGACAGCCTGGTGGTCGATGGCAAGTCCATTCCGATCACCGCCGAGCGCGACCCGGCCAAGCTGCCCTGGGGCAAGCTCGGCGCCCAGGTCGTGATCGAATCCACCGGCCTCTTTTCCAGCCGCGACAAGGCCCAGCTCCACCTGGACGCCGGCGCCGAGCGGGTGATGATCACCCAGCCCGCCGGGGATCCGGATGTGACGATCGTATTGGGCGTCAACGATTCCGATTTCGACCCGGCCAAGCACCGCATCGTCTCCAACGCGTCCTGCACGACCAACTGCCTGGGCCCGATGGCCAGGGTGCTGCACACGGAGTTCGGGATCGTGCGCGGCCTGATGGTCACCATCCACGCCTACACCGCCGATCAGCGGCTGGTGGATGCGCCGCATAGCGATCTCCGACGCGCACGCGCGGGCGGTCTCTCGATGATCCCGACCAAGACCGGCGCCGCCCGGGCCATCGGCCTGGTCATGCCCGAGCTGAACGGCAAGCTCGACGGCTATGCCATGCGCGTTCCGACACCGGACGTCTCCGCGGTCGATCTCTCCGTGCAGCTCAAGAAGAGCACGGATGCGGCGGGCATCAACGACGCGATCAAGGCCGCTGCGGAAGGCCCGATGAAGGGCATCCTGCAGTACATGGACGAGCCGCTCGTTTCGTCCGATTTCATCGGCAACACCCACTCCTCGATCTTCGACGTGCAGAGCACCAAGGTGATGGACGGCGACTTCGCCAAGCTCCTCTCCTGGTACGACAACGAGATGGGCTACGCGTCCCGCGTCGCGGATCTCGCCGAGATCATGGGCCGCGCCTAGCCACGGTGGCCAGCAAGACACTCGACGAGCTCCTCGCTGAAGGGGTTCGGGGCCAGCGCGTCTTCGTGCGTGCGGACCTGAACGTCCCGTTGGACGGCGGCCGGATTGGAGACGATACGCGCATCCGCGCGGCGACGGGCAGCCTTCGGCGGCTGCTCGCGGGTGGAGCGCGTGTCATCCTGGCCTCCCACCTCGGGAGGCCGAAGGGCGAACGCAAGCCTGAGCTCTCCCTCGCGCCCATCGCTGAACGGCTCGGGGAGTTGCTCGAGCGCAAGGTCGCCTTCTGCCCGGAGGTCGTTGGACCGCTTGCCCAGGCCGCAGCGGACGCACTCGGAGACGGTGAACTCCTGCTCCTGGAGAATGTCCGTTTCGAGCCCGGCGAGACCCGGAATGACGACGCGCTGGCGAAGGGCTTTGCAGAGCTGGCCGATGTCTACGTGAATGACGCCTTTGGCACCGCCCATCGGGCTCACGCGTCCACCGTCGGCGTTGCCCGGCTCGTATCACGACGGGCCGCCGGCGATCTGCTCCGCGCCGAGCTGGAACATCTGAAGGTGGTCCGCGAGCCCGAGCGGCCCCTGCTCTGCCTGCTCGGCGGCGCCAAGGTTTCGGACAAGCTGGCGGTCTTGGAAGCGCTCGCGCCCCACGCAGATGTGCTCGCGATCGGCGGAGCCATGGCGTACACGTTCCTCGCCGCGCGCGGCGAGCCCACAGGCACCTCCCTCGTCGAGCCGGATCGCCTGGACGACGCCCGCCGGGTCGAGGAGGCCGCTGCGAAAGCGGGCCGGAAGCTCCTGCTGCCGACGGACCACGTCGTGGTCGAGAAGCTCGAACCCGATGCACCCTCTGAAATACGAGCCCAGGTGCCCGAGGGCCTGATGGGGGTCGATATCGGCCCCGAGACCGCGGCCACGTTTGCGGCCGAGGCCGCCGCGGCCCGCACGATCTTCTGGAACGGCCCGATGGGGGTCTTCGAAATGGACGCCTTCGCCAAGGGCACGGAGGCCGTCGCGAACGCGGTCGCCAGCTCGGCCGCACGCTCCGTCGTAGGCGGCGGAGATTCGGTCGCCGCGATCAACCGGCTCGCGCTCGGCGATCGCATTGGACATCTCTCGACCGGCGGTGGCGCCTCCCTGGAATTCGTCCAGGGCAAGACGCTCCCCGGTGTCGCCGCGTTGGAGGACTGAACATGGCACGTCGACCGATCCTCGCAGCCAATTGGAAGATGCAGAAGACCGTCGGGGAGGCGCTCGCCTTCGCCGGGAGCTTCTTGCCTCTGGTCAAGGATGCCGCCGCGGACGTGGTCCTGGCACCGCCGGCCACAGCGCTGCACGCCCTCGGCCAGGCGATTCAGGGCAGCAATGTCGCCCTCGCTGCGCAGAACGTGAGCCCAGAGCCCAAGGGCGCCTTCACCGGCGAGCTCTCGACGGAGATGCTCGCCGACGTCGGTTGCAGCTACGCCATCGTGGGCCATAGCGAACGCCGCACGTTGTTTGGCGAGACCAGCGCGTTCGTCGCCGCGAAAGCCGAGGCCCTCCTGGCCCAGAACATTCTGCCCATCGTTTGTTGCGGCGAATCCCTGGAGCAGCGCGAAGCCAACCAGACGTTCTCCTACGTCGGCGGCCAGATCCGCGAGAGCCTGGCGCGCATCGACAAAGCCCGCGCGGCGGAGATCGTCGTCGCCTACGAACCCATCTGGGCCATCGGCACGGGCAAGACCGCCACGCCGGAAATGGCCCAGGAAGTACACGCGATGATTCGCGGCGTGCTCGGCGAGCTCTTCGGGGCCGATGGCGAGGCCATTCGCATCCAATACGGGGGCTCGGTCAAGCCGGCCAACGTGGCCGAGCTGATGAGCCAGACCGATATCGATGGCGCCCTCGTCGGAGGCGCGAGCCTCGAACCCGAAAGCTTCTCCCAGATCGTCAATTTCGGCGGCTGACTGCCCCGCTACACTCCCCCCCAAGGAGCCACCATGACCCTATTCGTAACCGTGCTGCACATTCTCGTGTGCGTGGTACTCATCGTCGTCGTGCTGCTGCAGCGGGGCAAAGGCGCCGAAATGGGCGCCATCCTCGGCGGCGGCGGCGGCAACACCGTCTTCGGCGCCCGCGGTGCCGGAAACTTCCTGACCCGGCTGACGACAGGTGCAGCCGTGGTGTTCATGTTCACCAGCCTGATCCTGGCCTACTTCGCCCGGGAGAGCGCGGACTCCACGCTCTTCGAGGACGTGCCCGCGGTCGTGCAACCTGGCGGAGAAGAGGGAGAGGCAGGAGGCTTCGAGGAAGCGCCCGGCGACGCGACCACCGGCGGCTTCGACGAGGTGGCACCGTCCGCAGAGAGTGAGGCCTCCACGGACGCCGAGCCGGCGGCTGAAAACCAGGCCGAAACCGAGAGTCCTGAGCCGGCGGAAGCGCCGACCCCGTAGCAGGCCTCAGCCCCGGGGTGGTGCGGCAGAGAAGATTCGAACTTCCACGCCCTTGCGAGCGCCAGCCCCTCAAGCTGGTGCGTCTACCAGTTCCGCCACTGCCGCACGTCCCGGATTGCCAGGGCCGGGGAACGTACCCCTTCCCAAAGGATCGTCCAGCGGGGACGTTCTTTCCGCTGTTTCCGTTACGGGCCACGCAGGCTCTGCCTGCTTGGCCCGTAACGGAAACAGCGGAAAGAACGTCCCCGCTTCCTAGCCGTCGAGCACTCCATCGCGCAGCCGGCCGATCCAGTTGCGGTACGTCTCCACGGGCTGGGCACCGGTGACGAATGCATCGTGCCCGGCCACCCGCACGGCGGGCACCCCGGTGATGCTCACCTCGAGGGCCTCGTTGTGCTGCTCGGCCACTTCACGCACCAACTCGCGCTCTTGCTCCGGATCCGCCAGAACCTCAAACCCTTCGGCCGGCAGCTCCAACTCCTCCCAGAGCTCCTTCAACACGGGCAGCCGGCTGATATCGCGGCTCTCCTCGAAGTACGCGACGAGCAGACGATCATGCATCCGCGCGAACGCCTCCGCCGAAACCCGAGCCGCGGCCTTGGCCACGAGATGAGCGGGCACGCTATGGGTCGGCGGCCCTTCGCTGCTCTCCCAGACCCGGAAGGCCGGTGCGTCCAGCTCCGAGGCCGGTCGCATCCAGCTCTGCGTGTAACGCATGAACTTCTCGAGATCGCGCCCAGGCTCCGGCTGAGGGCGCAGCAGATAGCTGCGCCACGTCAGCTCGAGCCCATCGCCGAACTCCTCCTGCAACTGGTGCAAGCGGTACGAGGCGACGTAACACCACGGGCAGAGGTAGTCCGAGTAAACGATCAACCGGACCGGATCCACCTGTCTACTCCTCGTCGCTGGCCTGGTCCTCCAAGCGCTGGATCTCCGCCATGTCTTCGGCCGTGGCGGGCAGATAGATCGTCGTCATCGGGGTCGGGTCGGTCTTCTTCTTGCCCGGGCGCAGCACGATGACGACCGCGTCCTCGGACGCGACGAGCTCGTCGAGCGCCGTCTTGAACCACTCGGTGCTCTCGGTGTCGTTGAGCATCTTGCCGGTCAGGTTGTTTCGGATCTGGGTGACGCTCAGCTTGCCGCCGGTGGCCTTCACGGGCACCGTGGTTTCCTTGAGCGCCCTTCGCTTGCACTTGCCGGGGATCTTCGTGATGTCGCCGGAGGAGCCGGAGACCCGAGGGAAGAACTTCGTCGCCTTGCCCTTGGTCCACTCGACCTCGACCGTCTTGCCGGCTTCGTCATAGGACTTGATGACGCCGAAGGTCGAGCAGCTTTTCGCCTGGGCGTTGGCCGCCGCGAGGAACGGCACCGCGACCAAGAGAAGAATGAGTATGGAGCGCATGAATTTCTCCTGTGGAGGTTGTTGCCGGCGGCTCATCCGTCGGCGAGAAAAAGGCGGCAACGCGCCCCGGAATCGTAGACGAGGGGACCGCGCTCGCGATTCACCCTTTCTCTTGCCCGCCCGGTGGCCCAGCAGCCCGCGGCTTGCCTGGTTCGATCCGGGGCGTCTGACATGGCTCGGCAGGGTAACGCGGCTCCGGATGCCATGCATCTGGAAAACGAGCCAGAACCCGAGCCGGGTCTCAGATCCTGGAACCGGACATCACCGCCGGCGTCGAATCCTGCGCTGGCTCGCCCGACCGGGCGATCTCCGTGTAGGCTCCTCGCTCGGATCCAGCCGGGAGAGAACGCAATGGTCGACCATCCGGTTCGCGCGCGGCTCGCCATTTCCGCGCTCGCCGCCCTCACACTTCTGGCTGCCGTCCTGGGCTCGAATGCGTCCCAAGCAGCGCGAGCGAAGAGTGTCGCCAACGAAGCCCAGTGGGTGAGCTTCGATCCGGAGGCCAAGACCGTCACGCTCGAGATCCTGACGGAGGGCAAGGGCAACAAGGCCCTCGCCAAGAAGTTCAAGAGGACGGTGAAGCGAGGCAAGCAGGTCACCATCAACGTGATCCCCGAAGGCTCCATCCGGGAGCGCACCTCGGTGGCGATCCATGGACGCATGGCCACACTCGGCGACATCAAGGCGGGCAAGCGCGTCGTCCTGTATTGGATCGAAGACCCTCGCCAGGCCGGCGAACTCTTCGCTCGCAAGATCGACGTCCTGTTCTCGCGCGAGGAACTGCGGGAACGCTATCGGGCCGAAGGAGCTGGAGAGTAGGCGACGCCCGCCTCAGGCGGGCTTCCCGGTAGATCTCCCGCCAGGAAGGTCACGACGTAGGGGCCCACCACATCGAGGGGCCGGATGCCCGGGGCCAGCTCCGTGGCCAAGCCGAGCAGCAGTGTCAGCGCACGGGACCACATCACCAGGCCGTCGGGCAGGCGGAAGCTGCGAATGTTCTTCAGCTGGGAACGCATCCGCCGCAGGTAGACGCTGAAATCGATCTCGGCCACCTCTTTCGGCGTCAGGTTCCAATACTCCGGTGAGAACGAGATGCGCAGAAGTGCCTCCACGGCTTCCCTGTCGCGCGGATCGATCATGCCGGCGGCGAGCAGCGCATCGGCATAACGTCGCTCATCCCGGCTGACGGTCGAGAGCAGGGATTCGCGCAGCATGTTCATCACGGCCGGCTCGATGCGTTTGTTCATGCCGAAATCGATGATGCCGAGGCGTCCGTCATCGCAGACGAGCAGGTTTCCGGGATGCGGATCACAATGAAAGAAGCCATCCCGGAACATCATGTGCAGGAAGGCCCGAGTCGCCCATACCACCAGGCTCTCCGCATCCCGGCCACGGGCCTCGACGCCCTCGGCATCGTTCACCTTGCAGCCATCCAGGAACTCCATGGTGAGGACCCGGCGCGCGGTGGCTTCCCAATGGATTTCCGGGATGCGCACGTGAGCGGCGACCTCCGGATCGCGGCTCAGGTTCCGAGCCACTTCCTCGGCCGCACGTCCCTCTCGCTCGTAATCCATCTCGCCGTGGATCGACTCCGCCAACTCCTGATGCACCTGGCCGAGATCCGCCACGGTCACCCAATCGAAGAGCCAGAGGCCGATTCGCGCAGCGACCAGATCGATCGCGACGGAGCGCTCGACGGCGGGGTAGAGCACCTTGACCGCCACCCTCTCGCCACTATGTAGCTCCGCCTCGTGGACCTGGCCGAGACTGGCTGCAGCTAGCGGCTCGTTCTCGAAACGAGCAAAGACCTCCTCCAGGGGTCGGCCGAGTTCGGCTTCGATCTGCGCGCGGATCTCCTCCACAGCGTGCGGGGCCACGCGATCCTGGAGCCGCGCCAGTTCGTCACTCACTTCCTCGGGCAGCACGTCGACCCGCAAGCTTGCCACCTGGCCCAGCTTGATCAGCCCACCCTTGAACCGGTTGGCGACCGCCACGAAGCGGCGAGCGAAGCGCACCTGACGTTCGACCAGGGCGCCGGGCGTGGACCGAACGATGCCTCGGCTGTCCAGGACGATGACCAGCCAGATCCAGGCCGCGCGGCCGATCAGGCCGAGCAAGACGAGAAAGCGGGTCGTCAACGAGAGCAGAGAGGGAGCGCCGGATCGGGTCACGGCCGGAGAGTAACCGTCCGATCAGGCGCCGGGTGGCGTACTTCCGGATTCAGGCGCCGGGTGGCCGCACTTCCAGAAGGACCAGATCCATCACGTTCGTTCGCGTGGGGCCCGTCACGACGAGCCCCCCTTCCGCCGCGAAAAAAGTGTAGGCATCGTTGTCCTCGAGCCGGCTCCGCGCATCCACGCCGGCTGCGCGCCCCCGCGCAACACTTCCTGCATCCGCAAAGGCTCCGGCCGCGTCGGTGGGCCCGTCCGTGCCATCGGTGCCCGCTGCGAGAAGGTCGATGTTGGGAGCGCCCTCGAGCGCCAACGCCGCAGCGAGGGCCAACTCCTGGGAGCGCCCTCCCCGCCCGCTGCCGCGGACGGTCACAGTCGTCTCCCCCCCAACCACGAGCAGGGTCGGGGCCTCGGGCTCCAGGCTTCGGCCGAGCGCTACGAGACGTGCCGCGGCCTCCCGCGCCTCTCCGCGAAGCTCACCGCCAAGGGAAATCGGGCGCAGGCCTTCCTTCCGGGCCGCTTCCAACGCGGCCGCACGCGCCGTCGCGTTCGATGCCAGGATCCGGCTCTGCACTGATGCCAGAGCGGGGTCTCCGGGCTTCAGGCTCTCGTCCCTCTGCCCGTCGCGACCGGCTTCGAGGTGCTGACGGATTGCTTCCGGCAGCTTCACCCCGCTCGTCAGGCGAACGGCGTCGGCGAAGGTGGTCGCGTCCGCTGCGCAGGGCCCGGAGGCCAACGTAGAGAGATCGTCACCCGGCACATCGGAGATGGCCAACACGTGGATCTCCGAAGCCTGCCCCGCTGCGCGGGCCAACCTGCCACCGGACACGCGGGTGCAATGCTTGCGGAGGGTGTTGAGCGCATCGATGTCGGCTCCAGCCTCCAGGAGCCCGCGGGTGGCAGCGGCAACGTCAGCCAGGCGGAGGCCCGGGAGGGGCGCGCTGAGGAGTGCCGAGGCGCCCCCCGAGAGCAGCAGGACGAAGGCTTCGCCCGGCGTTGTCCGATTCGCAACCGCCAAGGCTTCGATTCCGGCGGCTTCGCTCCGCTCATCGGGAACCGGATGGCCCGCCTCGGCGACGCGGCTCTCCATGAGTTCCAGGCCGTGGCCATCCTTCGTGACGACGAAGCTCTCGCGAATTCGCTCTCCGCAAGCGCGTTCCAATGCACGCGCCATCGGTGCGGCCGCCTTGCCCGCAGCGACCACGCGGAGCGGGCAATCCGGCGCCAGCCGCTCCACCACCGCCGCCACACAGGCCTCGGGCTCCACGGCGGCCAAGGCGGCACGATGGATGCGGGTGAGGCGCTCGCGCGCCGGAGTCATCTCGAACTCACTCTCCGCCTGCGCTCGCTGCGGACGAGGCGCCCGCCCCTTCGATTGGCAGCAAGCGGATCTCGATGCGGCGATTGCGGGCGCGTCCCTCGGATGTGTCGTTGGGAGCGACGGGCCGGTTCGGGCCGTAGGAAATCGCCGCCAGGCGCGCCGATGACACACCTTCGCGCTCGAGGATTCGCACGACAGCGGCGGCTCGCGCCCCGGCCAGCTCCCAGTTCGTAGGATAGACCCGCGCCAATCGGCCCTGGATCACGTGGGCATCCGTATGACCTTGGACCTGGACCCGGTGGTCATCGCCCCCAAGGCGGGAAGCGACGCGGGCGAGAACGGCCCGCCCGCCACTGGAAAGCTGCGCCGAGCCCTTCGCGAACAAGATCTCCTGGGCGAGATTCACCCGCAGGCCTTCGCGCAATCGCTCGATTTCGATCCGACCCGCAGCCACTTCCGACTGCAGCTCCCCAACCAGGTCGTCGTACGTGTCGCGAAGCTTCCCGACCTCTTCCTGCTCCTCGGCCACCTCACGTTCGCGGGCTGTCAGATCGCTCTCGAGCTCGTCGCGGCGGGCGCTCAGCACCTGCACGTGCGATTCCAGATCCGTCTTCCTCTCCCCGAGCTCCTCACGAACCAGACGCAGATCCTCCACCTGCTCGAGCAGCGCGACCCGCTCGCCACTCAAGCTCTCATTCGACGCTTCGAGCAGCGTGACGCGGCCCTCGAGGCGCACGCGTTCGGCACTCTGCGCGTCGCGCTCGGCAACGACTTCGGCGTGCTTGCCAGGAAGCACGCAAGCCGAAGCGAACAGGCCCACAAAGGTGAGGGCCGCAACGAGGACTCGTTCAGGCAGTCGGGGCAGGCAGGAGGATCCGGTCGAGCGCTTCATCGATCGATGAAACGTAGTCAAAATCGAGGCCCTTGAGCAGCTCCGCTTGGATCTCCTCCACATCCCGGCGATTGCTCTCGGGGAGCACGACGCGCTGGATGCCCGAGCGCTTGGCAGCGAGCACCTTCTCCTTGATGCCGCCGACCGGAAGTACCTTGCCGCGCAGGGTGATCTCACCGGTCATCGCGACTTCCGGCGCCGTAGGCCGGCCCAACATCAGGGACGCCAGGGATGTGACCATGGCCACACCGGCCGAGGGACCGTCCTTCGGAACCGCGCCCGCAGGCACATGCAGATGGAAATCCCGTTTCTCGAAGGCCTCCGGCTCGAGGCCGAACTTCTCAGCGCGCGCCTGGAGCCAGGTACGTGCCGCCTCAGCCGATTCCCGCATCACGTCACCCAATGAGCCGGTCAGCTTGAGCCCGCCGCGGCCGGGCATCATGGTGCTCTCGACGAACAGGATGTCGCCACCTGCCGGGGTGTAGGCCAGGCCCACGGCCACGCCCGGCAAACCCGTACGCTCGGCCAGTTCCGGCTCGAAACGGATCGGCCCGAGCAACGCAGCCAGGTCCGGGGCATCGATCACCACCGACTGCCCTTCCGCGACCTGCCCCTCGGCGATCCGGCGAGCGATCTTCCGACACAACTTGCCGAGCTCGCGCTCCAGGTTCCGAACGCCCGCCTCGTGGGTGTAGCTCCCGATCACCGTGCGCAGGGCGGCATCGCTGAAGCTGAGATCGATCTCGGCCACCCCATTGGCTTCGCGCTGCCGGGGAATGAGGAAGCGGCGAGCGATCTCGACCTTGTCTTCCTCCGTGTAGCCGGGCAATTCGATCACTTCCATGCGATCCCGCAAGGCCGCAGGCACGGGCTCCATCTGGTTCGCGGTGGCGATGAACAAGACCTGGGAGAGATCGAACGGAACCTCCAGGTAGTGGTCGCTGAACGCCGAGTTCTGCTCCGGGTCGAGCACCTCGAGAAGTGCCGATGACGGATCGCCCCGGTAGTCCGCGCCGACCTTGTCGACCTCGTCGAGCAGGAAGACGGGATTCCGGGTACCGGCCCGACGCATGCCCTGCACGATGCGCCCGGGCAGCGCGCCCACGTAGGTGCGGCGATGCCCGCGAATCTCGGCCTCGTCGCGCACGCCACCTAACGAGAGACGCTCGAACTTCCGGCCCAGGGCGCGCGCGATCGAACGGCCCAGGGAGGTCTTGCCCGTTCCCGGCGGGCCCACGAAGCACAGGATCGGCCCGCGCAGGTCTTTCTTCAGGGAGAGCACGGCGATGTATTCGACGATCCGATCCTTGACCTTCTCGAGGCCAAAATGGTCCTCGTCGAGGATCCGACGCGCGTCCTCGACCGAGAGCTGATCCTCGCTGGTCTTGCTCCAGGGCAGATCGACCATCCATTCGAGATAGGCCCGAATCACGCCATGCTCCGCGGAGGCCGGCGGCATCTGCTCGAGGCGCTCGACTTCGCGAAGCGCCTGCTTCTCGGCCTCCTCGGGCATGTGGGCCGCTTCGATCTTCTCACGCATGGCGTCGGCCTCGGCGTCTTCATCCTCCGCCTCGCCGAGTTCCTTGCGGATGTGGTCGAGCTGTTGACGCAGCATGTACTCACGCTGGGTCTTGCCCATCTCACTCTGGACCTTCTCGCGAATCTCGCTCTCGATCTGGATCGCGTCGCCCGCACGGCGCAGCTCATCCCGCACGCGGCGCAAACGCGCCACCACGTCGAGCTCTTCCAGGAAGGCCTGCTTGCCCGTGATGTCGAGCTCGAGGTTCGAAGCCACCAGATCCGCCAACCGGGTCGGTTCTTCGACGTTCATGGCGAGCACCTGGAGTTCATCCGAGAGCCGGCTCGATTCGGAGACGAGGCCCACGAACTGGTCGCGCACCTCCCGCGTCAGAGCCAACGCTTCGACCGCTTCGGCGTCTCCGTGGTCTTGCAGGGCTTCGACACGCCCCCGGAAGAACGGCTCCTCCGTGGTGAACTCGGTCACTCTCGCGCGTCCGGTCCCCTGCACGAGCAGCCGGTACGAATCATCCGGGAACTTCAGCATCTTCACGATGCGAAGCACGGTCCCCGTGCGATGCACGTCTTCGGAGGTCGGGCTGCCTTCGAGCGAACGGTTCACCGCAACGCTCATCATCAGCCGCTCCGGATCCGCGAGCACGGCGTCGATCAGCGCCTTCGACCGCTCGGTATTCACCAGCAGCGGCGCCAGCAAATGCGGGAAGATCACCGTGTTCTTGAGAGGAAGAATCGGGAGCTCTGCGGGCAGCTCCTCTACCTCTTCTTGAACCTCTGCGACCTCCTCACTGGTCGTTTCCATCTCCTCCAAGGGGCCCTACTTCTCCTCCGAGAATTCGGCGTCGATCACATCGTCATCGTTCCCACCCGCCGGGCTGTCACTCGCATCGGACCCCGCGGCCTCGGCGGTCGGACCGCCGGCCGCGTCGCCCTGGGCCTTGTAGAGCACCTCGGCCACTTTGTGCATGGCCTGCTCGACCTTGTTGTGCCCGGATTCCATGCGCTCCTTCTCGTTGCTCTCGAGATCCTGCTTGGCGGCCGCGAGTGCCTCTTCGATCTCCTTCTTGTCGTCCTCGCCGAGCTTGTCGCCGTTCTCGGTGAGCGTCTTCTCCGTCTGGTAGATCAGCGAGTCGAGCTTGTTGTGGGCTTCGACGGATTCGAGGCGCTCCTTGTCCTCGGTGGCATGGCTCGCAGCGTCGTCCATCATCCGGTCGATCTCTTCGCTCGAAAGACCGCTCGAGCCCTCGATCCGGATCGACTGCTCCTTGCCCGAAGCCTGGTCCTTGGCGTGTACGGCCAGGATGCCGTTGGCGTCGATATCGAAGGCGACCTCGATCTGGGGAACGCCACGCGGAGACGGCGGAATCCCGTCCAGGATGAAACGACCGATCTCGCGGTTGGCCGCGGCGATCTCCCGCTCGCCCTGCATCACCCGGATTTCCACCTGGGGCTGGTTGTCTGCCGCCGTGGAGAAAACCTGGCTGCGCTTGGTCGGGATCGTCGTGTTGCGCTCGATCAGCGCGGTCATCACGCCACCCAGGGTTTCGATACCCAGGGAGAGGGGCGTGACATCGAGGAGCAGCACGTCCTTCACGTCGCCGGCCAGCACGCCACCCTGGATCGCCGCACCGACGGCAACGACCTCGTCCGGGTTGACGGTCTTGTTCGGCTCCTTGCCGAAAAGCTCGGTGACCTTCTGCTGCACGAGCGGCACGCGGGTGGAACCGCCGACCAGCACGACCTCGTCGATCTCTCCAGCCGCGATGCCCGCATCGGCCATCGCCTTGCGGCACGGCTCGAGGGTCTTCTCGACCAGGTCCTCGATCAGCTGCTCGAACTTCGCGCGGCTGAGCTTCAAGTTCATATGCTTTGGGCCGCTCTGATCCGCGGTCACGTACGGCAAGTTGATATCGGTCGTCAACGAGGTCGAGAGTTCGACCTTCGCCTTCTCCGCGGCCTCCCGCAGACGCTGCATCGCCATCGAATCGGCGGTGAGATCGATGCCCTGGTCCTTCTTGAACTCGGCCACCAGGTACTCGATCACCCGATGGTCCAGGTTGTCGCCGCCCAGGTGCGTATCACCGTTGGTAGCCTTCACCTCGACGACATTCTCGCCCACTTCGAGGATCGAGATGTCGAAGGTGCCGCCACCGAAATCGTAGACGGCGATCTTCTCGTCGCTCTTCTTGTCGAGCCCGTAGGCCAGCGCCGCGGCGGTGGGCTCGTTGATGATGCGCTTGACCTCGAGGCCCGCGATCTTGCCCGCATCCTTGGTAGCCTGGCGCTGGGCGTCGTTGAAGTAGGCGGGCACGGTGATCACCGCGCTGGTCACGTCCTGGCCCAGATAATCTTCCGCAGCCTTCTTCAGCTTCTGCAGGATCATTGCGGAGATCTCGGGCGGCGTGAACGGTTTGCCGTCGATGTCGATCACGGCGACACCTTCCGGGCCCTCGTCAACCTTGTAGGGAACGAGGCGCGTCTCTTCGGGCACCTCGTTCTTGCGGCGACCGACGAAGCGTTTGATCGAGTAGACCGTGCGCTCCGGATTCGTCACGGCCTGGCGCTTTGCAACCGCGCCAACCAGCCGCTCGCCGTCGTCCGTGAACGCGACGACCGAGGGCGTCGTGCGACCCCCCTCTTCGTTCGCGATCACCGTGGGCTGGCCGCCCTCCATCACGGCAACGACCGAGTTGGTGGTTCCCAGGTCGATTCCGATGATCTTTCCGCTATCCGCCATGACCGTGCAGGCCTCCTCAAAGGATGTGCCGGCCAAGCCTGGTCCCCGCTTCTCCCCCGTCAAATCCCCCTCCCCCGGGGACGTTCTTTCCGCTGTTTCCGTTACGGGCCAGGCAGGCCCTGCCTGGCCCGTAACGGAAACAGCGGAAAGAACGTCCCCGCCCTGCGTTCAGCCGCGGTTGAAATCGAGGCGGGGGCGGAACCGGATGTGGTAGGTGCGGGTTTCCTCCAGGAGCAGGCCGGGGGGCCAGTAGCCCTCGCCGTAGATCTCGAGACGAAGTTCGTTGTCACCGTGGAGGAGACCGTGGAGGGAGCCATGAACACCATTTTGGGCGACTTCCAGCTCATCCGTGACGTCCGCGCCGTTCAACAATGCGCGAAACGTGGCGGCTCGCGCTCGAACCACGTCGAAACGCACGAAGACCTCGACGCCCTCGATACCGACCTGGGCGTCGGCAACGGGCGTCTGGACGTCGAGCAGCGCTGGCCCCAGCATCAGCAGCCCCGCCAGGCCGGCCGCGAGCGGCAACCCACACAGGCCCAGGGGAACGAGCCAACGGAAACTACGCAAGTGAAGGCCGGACATGGACGATTCGATGAAAACTCCTACTTGGGAGTAGCCCATGGAACGCATTGGGTGGCGGAGGCGTCGAATTGTTCGAGAAGCGCGAAAGATGTGAAATCCATCACCGAGTGCTCACGCGAACGACGCGATAACCCCCCGGAATTGCGAGGGAACCGGCTTGGTCGCGGGAGATGCGGGCGATATACTGAACGGCTCGTGGAGGGGTTCGGCACGACTGGGCCGGGATTCCTTCGCCTGGCAGCCTCGGGCTCATGTTTCCCGGGGGGATTCGACCTCCTCGCCGCGCGGGAAGGCCCGCGGGCGCGTAGGTGGCAGGGGCCGGGGCCAAGCAGGAGAGGCGCAGGGATGAGCGAGGACGAAGCACGGTGAGCCGGACATTGATCCTGGTGGCCAACATCGTGCTGGTCGCAACCTGCTGCTTCCTGGCAGCGCGCGTGATCGCGGCCGTCTCTGGCTCGATGCTGGTTCCCGAAGCAGGAGCCGCACTCAGCCAACCGTTGCCCGTCCCGCCGACGGATCGCAGTTGGGATGCCCGGCAGATCATCATCAGCCGCAACCCGTTCAATGCATCGACGCTGGCGCCGGCTGCGGAGCCTCCCGATGAGGAGGAAGAGTACGCCAAGACCAAGCTGCCCCTCCGATTGCTGGGGACGGCCGCCCATGAGTCGACCTCGCTCTCCTGGGCCGCGGTCGAGGACCTCGAAGCCCGCAGCCACATGGTCGTGAGGGTTGGCGATCGGTTGAAGGGCCGGGCCGACGTCTTGCGCATCGAGCGACGGCGGATCGTTCTGCAGAACGGTGCGCGCCGAGAAGAGTTGGCTCTCGAAGGTGAGGGCGAAGGGAAATCCCCTCGTCGCAGGACCGCTCGAGCTCGTCCGCGCCCCCGCCCTCGCGCAAGGAGCCGTAGCCCCCGTGTCGAGCGGCTCGCCGAGAACCGCTTCGCCGTGGAACGCAGCGACGTCAACGAGGTCGCCAACAATCCGGCCGCCCTCTTTTCCCAGGCCCGCATCCTGCCGAAGTATGAAAACGGGCAGATGGTCGGCGTGCAGCTGAATGCGATCAAGGCTGGAAGTCTCTTCCAGGAGATCGGAATCCAGGATGGAGACACCATCACCGAATTCAATGGCATTCGGGTCACGGGCCAGCAGGAGAGCGCACAGGTGTTGAGCGAACTCACCTCGGCGCAAACCTTCGCCGTGACGGTCAAGGGACGCGACGGACAGATCCGCCAGCTGGAGTACGAGATTCGATGAGACAGATGGGGAGTCCGTTCGTGATGCGATGGCGGCTGCAACACCAGTTCCGGCTGGTCGGCCTGGCCTTGATCCTCTTGTTCCTCGCAGGCCCGACACTCGCTCAGGCGCCGCCGTCCGAAGGCGGCCTCACGGCCGACAACGGCCACGTCCAGCTCGATTTCACCGATGTCGAGCTCTCGGTGGTGATCGACACGATCGCGCGGCTGACGAACAAGAACTTCATCTACGACGATCGCGTGCGCGGCCGGGTCACGATCGTCTCGCCTACCAAGATCACCCGTGAGGCAGCTTACGCGGTATTCGAATCCGTCCTCCAGGTGAAGGGCTTCACCACGGTCGAGACCCCGGGCGGCGCCATCAAGGTGATTCCGATCCGGGAGGCCAAGGAAAGCAACATCGAGATCATCCGCGGGAAGACGGCGACACCCAGGAGCGATCGCTTCGTGACCCGCCTGATCGAGTTGCGTTTCATCGATGCCGAGGCCATCACCAATACGCTGAAGCCGCTGGTTTCGAAGGACGCCTCGATGGTGGCCTACCCGCCCACCAACACTGTGATCCTGACGGACTCGGCCTCCAACATCCGACGCATCCTCTCCATCCTCCAGTCGATCGACGTCGAGTCCTACAAGGAGGAGCTGACCGTCATCCAGATCCGGCATGCGGATGCCTCGGCGCTGGCCTCCCAGCTATCCGAGATCTTCGACGCGGATGTCGCGAGCACCGTGGGCCAGCCCGTGCGCGCCCGTGCGCGGCGAGCCGTTCAGCAGGCCGCCGGGGTCGCTACGACAGGCGCTCCGAAGGGTCGTGTCCGGCTGATCACCGACGAGCGCACCAACTCGTTGATCGTGCTGGCCTCGAGGCCTCGCCTTGCCGACATCCGTGACGTGATCCAGCGCCTCGACGTACCGGTCGTCGGCGGTGGGCGCATCCACGTCTACTACCTGAAGCACGC
>JAFDCZ010000135.1 GCA_019312665.1 Deltaproteobacteria bacterium
AGAGGGAGCGCATGAGAAACCTCAGGGTGGGGGGCTTGGCCGGCTGCGCCCGCCCAACGGTGGATCAGCTGCCAACGCCAGTCTAGCTGCGATAGTGCCCATGATTCAACTAAAACGGGTGAATCTGGCCCCATTGCCCATCTTGTACAGCCGGAGTCTGACACTTTCGGCTGTGCCATACCACGTACGTGCAGGCCAAGCGAAAGTCGCGACTCGACCGCGGTTCGAGTTTCGCTGGGCGTTCCCCCGGAGAGATCAAGATGCTGGATTGCGCTCGTTCGCTTGCTGCCGTGTTCCGCCTGCCCGTTCGCTGGGCCGGCGGGTTGGTGTTGCCTCTACTGCTCGCGGCGACGCCCGCCGCGGCCGTAAGCGTGTCACGCCTCCCGACGGCAGTATCAGCTCCGCGACGGGCCAACTCAGCCTCGAAGCCACCTCCCTTACGACGTTCGTCTCGGGCGGACAGGCCAGCCTGGATCAGCTGACGTTTGCCGCCACGATCGCCAAGAACGTCGCCGGCGCGGCCAACGTCTCGGGCCCGATCTCCGGAACCCAGGTCGGTTCGCTGTCGGGCACACTGACTTCGGGTCAGACCGTGCTGAGCTTCCCCGGCCCGATCGCGATCAACCTGAATGCGGCCATTGCCTGCACCGGAACGGGATGCGCGGCGCTCGGCTTTCCGGTCTCCACGTCGGGCATCGTGAACCTGACGGCGGGAAACCTCCCCATCTCCGGCCTTGGCACGATCGGTGCGGCACAGATCCTCGCCGACATCGAGATCAGCCTGGGCGGCGTGCTCGGCGTCCTGCACCTCGTCGGTGTGGAAACCAGCCGCAGCCTGGTCCCGGAGCCGGCAGGTCTACTCCTCCTCGGCCTCGTTGCTGTTGCCGGGCGACGCAGGTTGGCTGGAGGAAGCGACCGCTAGTCCTCCCCGAGATTCGGTTCGTTCCGAGCCACCCCGGGATCGTCGACAGACCAGCGGTCGAGGCGCAGCGTCCGATCACGCGCCCTCTGGGCTGGGCGAACGCTTGGCGCTGGATCAGATTTCCGAATCGTGTTTCTTCGGCAGGGGCGCTGGCGTGTCTGCGATGAAGGCCGCGATCGCCTCTGCGAGTGGTTCTGGAGCCTCGATATGGACGTCGTGTCCGACGCCCGGGAAGGTGAGGAAGCGGGCGTCGAGGAGCCGCGCGGTCAGGCTGCGGGCGGCCGCGACTGGAATGGATGCGTCCGCGGCGCCATGAACCTGAAGGACGGGCCGCCGAATGTCTTCGTACGTACCCGTCACGAGCCGCAGCCCATCGAAGGTGTACTGGCGACGTAGGAAAGTGAGAAGCGCGGCTCGAGTGCCACGAATGGCATAGGCCGCTGCGAGGCGGCGCTCGTGAGCTTCGGAGAAGATGTCGCTGAAGATGGCGGTACGTGCCATGGCGATCTCTCCGATGCCTGGGAGAAGCGGGACGATCTGCATCGGGTCCATTGCCATGCCGTGACCGATGAAGACGGCGCGATTCACGCGTTCGGGGTGATCCGCGGTGAAGATTGCCGCTACGGCGCCGCCGGCAGAATGCCCCACGACCGTGACCCGGTCGATTCCAAGAGCATCCAGCACATCGCGGGCCTGCTCCGCCCAGAGCGCGATTCCGTAGCGTCCCGAATGGGTGCGATCACTCAGGCCGAGGCCGTAGTAGTCGATCCCGACGACTCGGTGCCCCTGGCTGAGGCGCTCGGACAGGCCCTCCTGCCAATCTGCGACGCTGCGTCCCGTTCCGTGCAGGAGCAGGATGACGTCGTCGCTCGTACCCACGTCGAGCACGTGCACCCTTCCCGAGCGTGTCTCCACGAAGCGGGTCTCCGGGTCGCTGGGTGCCTCCGCACGAAGTATGGGCTCGGAGCCCCGGCTCATGAACGAACCGATTTCACAACTGACGAAGAGCGCGAATACCAGGCCGGCCGTGAGGATGAGCATGTTTCTCAACACGGTGCTGCCTCCGCCTTGAATGCGTCCCGCAACACGGCTTTGAAAAGGGTGAGCGTGCGCGCACGAAGCGCGTCCGTTTCGACATTGGAGGGGCGGGTGGCGTTCACGAGACCAAGCCCTTGCACCACCTGGAAGATCAGGCTGATCCAGGTAGAGAAGTCGGGCAGCCGCGCAGCGACTTCCGGGAACAACGCCTCGGCGAGCGGAACATTGCCTTCGTCGAAGGCCTGCGCCTCGGGCCACATCGACCAGGAAAGATCGGCGTGGCTTGCGGCTGCCAGCCACAGTTCCAGGATGGCCTTGAATTCCGGGGCACCAAAGGCGGACCACAAGACATCCACCAGCGCGTCGATCCGGTCGTCACCCTTCGGCAGGGCTTCGAGCCGTCGGACCACTTCGCCTCGCAAGCGGCCGTAGACGGCTTCGAGAGTCGCTCCGAGCAAGCGCTCGCGCGTGCCGTAGTGGTGCAGCAGCGATCCATTGGAGACTCCGGCACGCTTGCAGACAGCCAGCGTGGTGGTTCCGGCGTAGCCATAGTCGATCAGGCAGCCGATCGAGGCGTCGAGAAGGCGCGCCCTGGTGGCGGCGCTCCGTTCCGCCTGTGTTCTACGGGCCCGCGGTTGGGGTGTGGTGCTCGGCACGAGAGGCATCGTAGATGAATATATACAATTAGTCTATACTCATTGTTTATGATCATGCCTTGGGTTGGGCGTGAACTCTTCGCGACCCATGCGTCTGATTTGGCCGGTTTCAGGCCTGGTTCGTGTTCGGGCTCAGGAGTTCGAGGCCGATGCATCGGAGGCCGGTCGCTGCTTCGCCCAGCCGAGGACGGGGATTGCAATCCCGATCAGCATCACGATCCCTCCCTGGATTTCTCTGGCACTCGGCTGGTCCGCAAGGAGGACGGTCGCGAGCAGGAGTGTGAGGGGCGGGGCAGCCAGGGTCGCCAAGGTCGTGACCCGCGCCTCGATGTACCTGGCTGAGTTCATCATGCACAACCGGCCCAGGAATGGGCCGAAGAAGGCCGCAAGGCCTACGTAGCCGGCTTGTGCAGCGGAGACCTCGAAGATCTCCGCCGGGAAGCCGTTGAAGACGAACCACAGGGCGACCGCGATCCAGAGCCGCAACGCGTTGACGGCAACCAGATCGATGCGTTGAATGAAGAGCCGAGTGATCACCGCCATCGAGGCGAAGCAGAAGGCTGAGACTGCAGCCCAGGTCATGCCGACCGCTCGAGGCTCTGAAGCCGAGACTGCGTCTTGCAAGAGGAACAGGCCAAAACCGGCTACGGCCGCGCCGATCCAGAAACGCGCTTCGATCCGCTCCCCGATGATCGGCCACGCCAGGAGCGCGACGATGATCACCTCGCTGCGTTGCATGACGGTCAGCAAGGCCGGGGAGAGGTGCTGAATGGCGGCCGCGCTGGCGAGATTCCCGAACAGGGTGAACGTGGCCAGGGCCGCCGCGATACCCAGGTCGAACGGGCGGAACCTCGGAAACGATCGCTTGCGGAAACCCGTCAGGAGGCTGTTGAAGACCGCAGCAATCGTCAACAACAGGAGGGTGTTGATTGCAGTTCCGCCATGACTGGCGGCCACCTTCCACGGGATGACGAAGCTGGCAATGCCAACCGCTGCAGCCAGAGCCCAGAGGAGTCCTCGGCGATGATCGCTTGGCATTTCCGAAGCTTTCTCTTCTTCTCGCCGTGTGGCCGCCGTGTCAGCGCGGTGAGCGTGTGACCTTCAGGTTTGCGAAGTGGGCGATCGTCCCCGCGTCCACCCAGAGGCCGATGCCGCCGCGCTGATCGGGTCCGAGTTTCAGGTCATCGACCACGAGAACGGGTTCTTCGCCTTCATTCAAGAACAGGCGGGCCACGCTGCCTTCGACCTCGATGCGCACATGGATCCACTCGTCCGGCCCGATGTCCGCGCCAGCCTCGTACTTTCCCGGGCTCTCGTCCCGAAAGCGGCTGAAGTCCCAATCGGGATACGAGAAATATTGGACCGCGTGCTGGCTGCGCTCTTCGTCATCGACCCGACCATTCAACGGGCGCAGATAGAAGTTCTCGAACTGGCTGAGGTCTTCGCTGGTTCGAAACGAGATGCCCACGAATCCGCGGGCGATCCACCGGACGAAGAACCAGGCCTCGGGGTCGACGCGGCTTGCGATGTCGACCTCGATCACGCCATCCCGGAAATCGCTCCCCTCTACGAGTGCGAGGCTAGCGTTGTCGCCGCCTGCAAAGTCACTCTCGAGGCGGACGCGTACCGCGTCACGTCCGGCGAAGCTGGAGTGGGCGATTGTCACCTGGTTGGCGCCTAGCATCGAAGTGTCGGCCAGTGGCCAGGTTCGGGTCTCGGGCTGGCCGAAAGCTTGAGTGGGGAAGATTCCTGTCGCCAGCAGCACGAGCGCTGCAATCGCTGAGGCCAGACCCTTCATTCGACGATTCCCTTCGTTGATTCGCTGGCCGCAGTCTCGGATCGATCGTCATGAAATCGGGCCCGGGCTGGTGCGCAGCGTTCCGCATCCTCGAGAGATACGCCAAGGCCACGAAGCCGGGGATCGGCCTCGAGGGCCAGGATCCGTCGCTCCGAGCGATCGCGGCAGATTCAGTGGGCACTGCAGGGGGATGTTCACCGGGACCTTCGGAAGGGAAGATCCGGCTCGAGTCTAGCAGGGCCCCTTCTCCGCCTCCTGTACCAAGGAGCCCCGATACCGCACGGCCTCAGCAGGATTCAACCAACAGCCCCGCCGGACCGATGAGAAGGGGCCGCCATCGGGAGATCCACGCACAGGTATGACGAGCGCCATCTGCAACGCGGGCCTGGTCGCATTCTTGTTAGTCAGCTTGGCCGTCGGGCTTCGGCTGCTCCTGCTATGGCGCAAGACCCACGGGTTGCCGGAGCTGATGATCGGGGCGGGTTTCCTCGTGGGCGGTGCGTTCGGATTCATCCCGGAGCACCTTGTCATCGCTGGCGCAATCCAAGCGCCGTGGGATGGGCCCATCCTGGCAGTCGCCGAACTGGCGATCCGTGCCACCGCTGTCCTGTGCGCGGTCTTCACATGGCGGGTCTTCCAGCCAGAATCGGGTTGGGCCCGCAATCTCACACTGGGAATCGGAGCTGCGCTGGCGTTGGCCTATGTGGCTCACCCGGGCCCCTGGGCAACGGCCGAAACCCCGCTGGCTTGGCAAGCATCCATCCTCACCGCGCTCGTGCGCTCCGGAGCTTTCGCGTGGGCTGCCGTAGAAGCTCTTCGCGAGGGGATGATGGCGCGCCGACGCGCCCGGCTCGGTCTCGTGAGCCCCGCGACTGCACGTCGCTTCCTGCTGTGGGGTTTTGCGATGATCGGGCCCTCGTGCATGTCCGCTGTGCCACTGCTTACGCGCTGGCTGCTCCAGCCCGACCCGGGGCCGGATCTCTTCTGGGCCGGGCTCCAATCCTTCCTGGGCCTGATGGGCGCACTCGCCATGGCCGCGGCCTTTCTCCTGCCCGAACGAGCGAAGGAAGAGCGCACCGTCGAGGTTTCCTGACGCCCGGTTCTCGAGTTCCCAGGAGGCTTGGATCCCATCGCTCCTCCCGGTGAAGCTTGCCTCGTCCGCCGCCCTGCGATACCCGATCTGGATTCCCCAACAGGAGGAACCCCATGTCGCCGAGTGTCCCCCTCCCGAGTGACGCCGATCTCACCGAGGAGGCCCGCAAGACGCTGGCGACACTCCCCCCGCTCCACGTCTTCCGCATGATGGCCAATGCGCCGGCGAGCTTGCGGCCGTTCCTCGATCTCGCAGGCTCGATCTTGATCGGAAGCGAGTTCGATGCGCGCAAACGCGAGATCGCGGTGTTGCGCGTCGCCCACGTCACCGGCTCCAGCTACGAGTGGACCCAGCACGAACGCCTGGGTCGGAATCTCGGCCTCGAGGCCGCGGAGATCGATGCCATCGCTGCCGACGGCCCGGTGACCGGTCTCGATGAGGAGGGCCGCTTGCTGTGCCGTGTGGCAGATGAAATCTCCCGGGATGTCCGGCTGAGCGACGAAGCCCTCTCAGCAATCATGGCCCGCTACGGCGTTCGCCAGGCCACCGAGCTCATCGTCTGCTGCAGCTACTTCAACATGCTGAGCCGCTTTCTCGAATCGACGCGGGTCGAGTTGGAGGCCGACGACTTGATCGGTGACCGCATCCCCGGCGAGGTGGCGGGCGCTGCCGGGTCCGCGCCCGAGGCCGACGCGTAGCCCCCTTTTCCTCCGCAACCGAGCTGGGGCTTGTGCAGCCGCCATTTCCTTGGTTGATTCCGATGCATGGGGCGATCCATTCTTCCGACGGGCTTCGCCCAGGGCATCGCCAATACTTTGTACCGGGCTGCCGGCTCGCCGGACTTGCGCATCCGGCTCTGGACTGGCGACGAAGTCGGGGCGCCGCCGAGCACTTCGGCTGGCACGCTCGTGATCCGAAGTCCCCTTGCCCTGGTTCGCCTGGCGATCGATCCGGAACTCGAACTCGGCGATCTCTTCGTCCAAGAGCAGATTGATGTGGAAGGTGCGCTGGACGAGTTCCTCGCGGCGCTTCTGCGCCGCGAGCCCAAAGTCGGCGTGAGTCATTGGATTCCTGATTCCTGGCGGGAGCTGGCTCTGAGCACGGGTCGCAGCAAGGCGCACCAGAACGCCAGCCACCACTACGACGTGGGCAACGATTTCTACGCCTGTTGGCTCGACGAGGGGATGACGTACACCTGCGCCTACTTCCCGCGACCCGATGCAACCCTGGAGGAAGCGCAGTTCGCCAAGATGGACCACGTCTGCCGCAAGCTCGGCCTGCGTCCCGGCGACGAGGTGGTGGAGGCCGGTTGCGGTTGGGGAGGCTTTGCCCTTCATATGGCTCGCCACTACGGCGTGCGCGTACGGGCTTGCAACGTGGCCGAGGAGCAGGTGGCCTACGCCAGGGAGCGCGCCGAGAAGGAAGGCCTCGCGGATCGTGTGGAGTTCGTCCACGACGACTACCGAAACCTGCACGGGAAATACGACGTGTTCGCCTCGGTCGGGATGCTCGAGCATGTCGGTATGGACCACTATGAGGAGCTCGGTTCCGTGATCGATCGCTGCCTGCGCCCGAACGGCCGCGGCCTGCTCCACACGATCGGGCGCAGCCGGCCGCAGCTCTTGAACCGTTGGATGCGCAAGCGCGTCTTTCCCAACGCCCATCCCCCGACCCTCGGCGAGATGATGCGCATCCTCGAGCCCAGGAACTTCGCGGTGCTCGACGCGGAAAACCTGCGCATCCACTATCGACTCACCGCCAGCCATTGGCTGCGCCGGTTCGAGCGAGAGGCAGATCGCATCGAGGCGCTCGTGGGTCGCGAGCTCGCCCGGACCTGGCGCTTCTATCTTGCGGGCACGACCGCCTCGTTCGAGACGGCCACGGTTCAGCTCTTCCAGGTGCTCTTCTCGCGAGCTGGGAACGATCACATCCCCTTGACCCGTGAGCATCAGTACAGCGGGGACGCCCCGATCTTTGCGGACGAGGCTCTCGACGGGGCTCCCCGGGATGGCGGCTCCCTTGGAGAGCGCTGACGTCGTCATCATCGGTGGGGGCCCCGCAGGATCCTCGCTGGCACTCGGTCTGGGGGAGAGCGGGCTTCGCGTCGTGATCCTCGATCGCGCCCGTTTCCCTCGTGACAAGCTATGTGCGGGTTGGGTGACCCCGCCGGTCTTCGAGGCCCTTGGCATCGAGCCCGAAGCCTACGCAATGGATCATGTCCTTCAGCCCATCCACGGTTTTCGCGTAGGCGTGTCGGGTGGACGGGAATCGGCCACCCATTCAGACGAGGTCGTGAGCTACGGCATTCGACGTTGCGAGTTCGACGCGCATCTCCTGAGCAGAACCGATTCGGATGTCCGCGAGGGCGAGTCGCTGCGTTCGTTGGAACGCCAGGCTTCGGGCTGGCTGGTGAATGATTCGATCCAGGCCCCTCTGGTCGTAGGTGCCGGGGGCCATTTCTGTCCCGTGGCACGCCGATTGATGCTAGGTCCGAAATCCGAAGAGCCTCTCATCGCCGCCCAGGAAATCGAGTTCCGGATGACCCCGGAGCAGGCGAAGGCCTGTCCGGTCGCAGCCGAGACACCGCAGATATCCTTCCTGCGCGATCTCAAGGGCTATGGGTGGATCTTCCGAAAGGGAGATTGGTTGAACGTGGGCCTGGGGAGACAGGATCGCGAGCATCTCTCCAAGCATCTGGAGAGCTTTCTCGGCGAGCTGCGCCGAGCGGGGCGATTGCCGCCTGACATGCCCAAGGACTTCCATGGGCACGCCTATCTGTTGTATGACCAGGCGCCACGCCGCCTCTTCGACGAAGGGCTCGCGTTGATCGGCGATGCGGCTGGCCTTGCCTACCCGCGAAGCGGCGAGGGTATTCGCCCCGCCGTGGAGTCGGGCCTCCTGTTGGCCCGCACGCTTCGCAATGCGTCGTCGGCGGACAAGCTCGGCGCGCCGGAGACGTTGGCCGGCTATGAACGAGACCTGCTCGATCGCTTCGGCTCGCGGGAGCATCGGCCCGGTCCCACAGATCGTCTTCCTGCGCCACTCGTCCGTTTCCTGGCCGCGCGGCTCCTGGGCCACCCACGGATCGCCCGCGACATCGTCGTTCGCCGCTGGTTCCTGCGCGCCTAGGATTCCTTCCGCCACGTGCAGCACGCTCGTTCAGGCGCGGAAGTCGACCTCGCCGCGGTGTTGCTCGGGCCCGTGGGCGCCGTCGCCGCAAACGGGCAGGCACCGGATACGGCCGCCTCTTCGGTTTCCTCTCGGCCTATCGTCGCGCCTGGAGCATCGCCCGCCTGGCCCATGGCTTCACGGGCTGCAGCCACCCGCGCTTGCCGGGCCTGGTTGGCCGCCGTGGCAGCGACCTGACGGTCCTGGCCGGAGGGATCCGCCGGCGCGAGAGCTGCCGCCCGAACCCGCTCCATCTTGCGTGCAGTGGCGGCCGGATCGTCCCCAACGGGTGAGGCATCGATCGAGACTTCTCCTCCGACCGCATAGCGTCGTCCGTCGGGTCCATTTTCGTAGGTGAAGCTCGCTCCACCTCTGGCGAGGCTGCCCGCTGCCGCCTTGTGGGCCGCTTCGTGGGCGCGCACTTCGCGGTCGCGGCGTGAGAGTTCGTCGACCTCGCGCAGCTCGTCTTCAGTGAGCTCAGAGCTTGTCGAATCTGAGCTGGAACCGTCCGAGTCGGTTGCGTTCGAACCCATGGGTTGCGACGGGTCCTGTTCGTCGGCTCGGCTGCGGGCCAGGCCCTCGGCGCTGAGCGACATGCGGACGCCGCTGCTCTCGTCACGCGTTCCCTTGGCCCGCCCGGCGGGCTCGTCGGGGCTATTGGGGGCAGGCCGCGGGCCGCCGAGAAGCTGCCCGCGGAGCGCTCCGAGATCGAAGAGAGAAGACACGTCCACGTGGCCTTCTCATCGGGTGTCTGATTCTCGGTCTACAGCGGGTGATCCACCGAGGCCCATCGGTGGAAGACTGGACCCGACGGTCGCCAGCTGATTTTCGGGCTCACGATTCTTCGTGAGTCGCCAGGGCTAGAGATCCATTTCGATCTGCCCGAGGCGCTCGGTCAGCAGGCCGTTCTCCCGGTAGTCGATCGGAATCACGACCAGCGCGGGCCGGTCTTCGGCGAAGGCCTGCTCGAGCGTGCCTCGCAGGTCCGTCGCATCGTCGCAGCGGAAACCGGCCCAACCAAAGGCACTGGCCAGCTGCATGAAATCGGGGTTCTCGAAGCTGAGATCCGTGTGCTTGCCGAACTGGGTCTCCTGCTTCCAGGCGATCAGGCCATATTCGTGATCTTCCCAGACCATCACGACGATCTTCGTGCCGAGCCGCTTGGCGGTCTCCATTTCATGGACGTTCATCAGGAAGCCCGCATCCCCGCAGATCGCCATTACGCGCCGATCGGGGTGAACGAGCTTGGCGCCGATCGCGCCAGGCAGGGCGAAGCCCATGGAGCAGAAGCCATTCGAGATGAGGCAGGTGTTGGGCTCCTCGCATTGGTAGTAGCGAGCGATCCACATCTTGTGAGCGCCGACATCCGAGAGCAGGATGTCGGCCGGGCCCATGACCTCGCGTACATCCCAGATCGCCTTCTGGGGGCGGATCAGGCCTTCCGTTTCGTCGTCCGCATGGGCGTGGAAATCTTCCAGCATGTGCTCGCGCACCTGGGCCTGACTCGGCAGATCGAAGCTCAGGCCCTCCTTGCGAGCGCGCTGGTTCAACATCCAAAGCGTATGCGCAAGGTCGCCGACCACCTCGACTTCGACCGGGTAGTGGTGATCGACCTCGGCCGGAAGGAAATCGATGTGGATGATCTTTCGCTCGGCTCCCGGATTCCAGAGCTTCGGGTGGTATTCGACCATGTCGAAGCCGAGGCAGATCACCACGTCGGCTTCTTCGATCGCGTGCGCGCCGTAGTCCTTGGCAGAGAGGCCCACGGTGAAGAGGCAATGCGGATCGTTCCGATCGACGCAGCCCTTGGCCATGAAGGTGGAGAGCACGCCGATACCGGTCTGATCGACCAGTTCGCGCAGCTGCTTCGAGGCTCGTCGTCGGATCGTCCCGTTGCCGGCCAGGATGATCGGACGCTCTGCGTTCTTGATCATCTCGAAGGCACGATCGACAATCTTGTCGTCGGGCACGGGTCGGCGCACTCGCTGGGGTTCGATCGGCAGGGTGGCGGCATCCCGCTTGGCCAGATCTTCGGGTAGTTCGATATGACAGGCGCCGGGCTTCTCGGTGGTGGCGAGCTTGAATGCTTTGCGGACGACTTCCGGAATCGCCTCTTCGTCTTCCAGGGACCAGGCCCATTTGGTGATCGGCTCGAACATGCCGACCACATCCATGTTCTGGTGGCTCTCCTTGTGGCGGCGGCTGAGCGCGGCCTGGCCGGTCAGCGCGATCATCGGCGCGCGATCCATGTTGCCATCGGCCACGCCGGTGACCAGGTTCGAAGCACCGGGGCCTAGCGTGCCCAGGCAGACACCGGCTTCACCGGTCAAGCGCCCGTGGACGTCCGCCATGAAAGCCGCGCTCTGCTCGTGCCGGCAGAGCACGAACTCGATCGGGGAGTTTTCGAGCGACATCATGAAATCCGCATTCTCTTCGCCGGGTACGCCGAAGATCCGGCAGACCCCTTCTGCTTCCAGACAGCGAACCAGCAGATCGGAGGCTTTCATGGGGATCCCTTTCGGAGGCCGGAAACGGCTTCAGTGATGGGTCGGATGCCGGCGAGCCCCAGCGGGTACGCTCCCCGTCGTCAGGTCAGAGAGCACCCCTGAGTGCATACTCCGGCGGAACATCGCGCGCTGGGCGACATGGCGCGAACTCATCCCCATCTGAACGATCCCCCGGTCCATCTACGGGGCCGTCTCCTGGAAACCATCCAGATCAGGTCCAGGAGTGGATCGGGCCCGGGTCACCCCCGGAGTTTGCGGTGTGCCAGGAGCAGCAGCAAGGCACCGCCGGTGGCGAGGGCGAGGCTGCCCAGGTTGAAGCCGGTCACGTCGCCCAGACCGAGCTGTGTACCGAGGAAGCCTCCGACGAAGGCGCCGGCGATTCCGATCAGGATCGTCACCACGAGGCCGCCCGGGTCGCGGCCGGGCATGATCCATTTGGCGAGAACGCCGACGACGAGGCCGAGCAGGATCCAGGACAGGATGCCCATGGGGAGTCCTCCGTGCAGGGGACCTGAGGGTACCCGAATCAGGCGACCGGCTCGCCACCGGCCTGCTCGCATTCCGCGCTGGCGTCAGCTCTTGACGGCGCTGAGGAATGCCGGCGCCTCGCCTCCGCCATGCAGTAGCAGGTTGGCGCCCGTGACATAGCTGGCCAGCGGTGACGAGAGGAAGACGCAGGCATCGCCGATTTCTTCCGGCTTTGCGAGCCGGCCTAGAGGCACGGTGGCTTCGACCCGCTCCAAGGCGGCCGCATCCCCGTAGTGGAGCTGGGATTGTTCGGTGCGCACCATCCCAGCCGCAATCGCATTCACTCTCACTCGCGGCGCCCATTCGACGGCCAGGCTTTGCGCCAGGGAGATCAGCCCCGCCTTCGCAGCACCGTAGGCGGCGGTACCGGGGGAAGGCCGAAGCGCGGATACGCTGGTGATCATCACGATCGAGCCGCCTTGTTCCTGGCCTTGCATCACGGCATTGGCTTTCTGGGCGAAGTGAAGGGGCGCCATCAGGTTCAGCGCCATGATCTTCTCGTGGAAGCGAGGGGAGGCGTCGGCAGCATCCGCGAACGGCGCCCCGCCTGCGTTGTTCACCAGGATGTCGAGCCGACCGAAGCGTTCGACGGTTCCTTCGACGACGGCAGTGATTGCATCTGCGTCGCGCACATCGGCGGGAATGAAAACCGCCGTGCGGTCGCCAGCGGAGGGCAGCACGTCCGGCTCATTGCGTCCGCAGATGATTACTTCAGCGCCGGCATCGAGGAAGCGTTGGGTGATGCCGCGCCCTACGCCACGGCCACCGCCGGTGACGATCGCAACCTTGTGTTGGAGATCGATTTCGATGGCCACGCTCGTTCTCCTCTAGAGCCCGATGGCCTGGGCGACGAGTTCACGGTGGTAGGGTGCGTCGCCGAGCAGGCTGGCGCTCGACCGCGCACGTTTGAAGTAGAGGTGGATATCGTACTCCCAGGTGAAGCCGACTCCACCGAAGATCTGGAGCGCGGTGCCTGCGCAGAATGAGTAGGTGTCGGAGGCCGCAGCCTTGGCCATCGATGCCGCGAGGGCGAGTTCGTCGCTTTCCTCGGCCGCGACGCAAGCCGCGTAGTAGACGGCGGAGCGGGCCGATTCGATCTTTACCATCATGTCCGCGCATTTGTGTTTGATGGCCTGGAACGATCCGATCGTGCGCCCGTACTGAACACGCTCCTTGGCGTACGCCACCGCCATCTCGAGGCAGCGCTGTGCCCCG
>JAFDCZ010000023.1 GCA_019312665.1 Deltaproteobacteria bacterium
GGGGTCGTGCCACTCATCGCAGGACTCGATATCAGCGTGATTGCTCGCGCCGCGACCATCTCGGCAACACTCCCCGGCCTCATCATCTACTGGGTCGTCACGAGGCTCCCCGGGAAATTTCCCGAAGAGTACGCACGATCGACGTTCAAGCTGAGTCCCTTCTGGCTATGGACGTTCTTCATCGCCTCGGAGGTCAGCAGTCTGATCGGGATCGTCATCCTCTCGCGCGGCTTGCCGAGTGGCGTCGTCACGGCACTCTTCGTCGGCGTCATTGCGGTCGTCGGGTACTACCCCTTGCGCAAACGTCATCTGGCCGGGCGGGGAATCGATCTCGATGCGACCTCTACCGACCGTGCGATCTTTTCTTGAAGGAGAGGCCCATGTCGAGTCAAGCGCGGAGTCCCCAGCCGATTTTGTGATATTTCGCACAGAATCGGGCGATTGCGAGCCTTTATTGCGGGTTTCGTGACACACAGCCAGCCAGCAAGCCACTCACCTTCCAGATGGGAACGTTGGGGGTGAGCATGCTGCGCGGAACAAGCTGGGTTGGACGAGGGGTTGGGAGCACGCTGGCGGCAACGCTGCTTGTGCTCGCGTTGGGTGGGGTCCCCGCGATGGGTGCGCCGATCCTCGACCAGGATGCGACGGGTTCGCCAGGCTCCGCACTCTGGGATGACAACGATTCGACGCTGGCGCAGGTCTTCACGGTGGGTGTGGATGGCCAACTCTCGGCCGTCGAGATCACACTGGAAGTCGTGCCGGACACGGGCTTCCACTTCTTCGTTGCCCCCTTCAATCTTGCGTTCGATCCGATCACGAACCCGGTGCTCACCGGAACCGATTTCGGCAGCGTCTTCTTTCCGGACACGACAGCAACCGGCACGACGCTGATCGACCTGTCGAGCCTTGCCATCACCGTGCAGGTCGGCGACATGCTGGTCTTCTTCGCCGAGCATGACGACGTGTTCTCGGTGGCCGGGGCTTCAGGCTATTCCGGAGGCGACGCATACTTCGATTGCCAGATCGATGGCTGCGTGGATCCGTTGGGCCCGCCAGGCTTCATCGCCCCCACTTCATGGTTTGCGGTGGACGAAGCAGGCGTGGGCATACGGAACGTGGCGTTCCGGACGTTCGTCGTGCCCGAGCCCGGCTTTGCGATGCTTGCCGGCTTGGCGTTGATGGCGCTGCGCACGCGCCGCTAGGTCGATCCGAGATCAGATTCTCGTGTAGAGCGTCTGCAGACGGATCCCGCTGTCCGGTTCGTTGAAACCGCTCTGGATCGAGATCAGCGCATCCGTTTCGACCGGGGAATCCGCTCGCGGGGACAGGCTGTCTGGTCGCTGTGAGAAGGCATCGGCGACCGTCCCCACGCCCCGGTATTCCGTCTCCCAGCGGCTCTCGTCCACATCGCAGATGCAGTAGCCGCGGAAGAGCCCGTTGAAGAACTCGATGTGCGGATTGGCGTTGAGGCTGAAGCGAACCGCAGCGTCGATCGGCCGTGGATCGCGCCCGGCGAACGTCGAGGAGATCGAGGTGCAGACGAACTCCGCTGCGCGCATGTCGGAGGCTGGATCGTCGACGTCCTCGAGCAGATTCGCTGCGAATGCGGAGTGGACGTCGCCCGTCAATACAACGGGGTTGCTCGCACCGCTGCCTTTCAAGATCTGTCGCATGCGATCCTGCGCGGCGCGGGCGCCGTCCCAGGCGTCCATGTTCAGGAAGTCATCGACCATGCTGAGCGCCTGAAGGGCCGCCGCACGGTCTGCCGGAGAAAGGGAAGTATCCACTGCGACCTGCAGCGTGGCGGCTTGCACCAGGTTCCAGCGCATCATCATGACCTGCTGCGCGAGTACGTTCCAATGGCCCCGGGACTGGCCCAGGCGCTCGGCAAGCCATGCCTCCTGCCGGTGGCCCAGCATGCTGGCCTCAGGGTGCAGGATTCCATCGCGATCGAAGATCGGCTCGCCGACGATTCTCTCGAGCAGTTGCGCCTCAGCGGGCGTGATGTCGGGATCGGTCGAACCGAAGCCATCGGCGGCGGGCTGATCGGTGCGGTACTGGCGGGTGTCGAGCATGTGGAAGACGGCCAGATCGCCGAAGCTGAGCGTGCGATGGAGGCGCATGCCGCCCCCGGGTTGCTGGAAGCGGGCACCGGCACGCAGAGGCATGGTTTCGGCATAGACCTGATAGGCATTGCCTCGGCGTTCCAGAAATTCGGCCCCCTGGAAGGGTGCGCCTTCTTCGGCGATCGCTGCTGCGTAGTCGTTGTCGACCTCGTGATCGTCCCAGGTCACGACGAAGGGCAGGGCCGCATGGGCATCCTGGAGCTGGGGGTCGAGCCGGTACAGCGCGTAGCGGTTGCGGTAATCCTCGACGGAGAAGATTTCGCTGCCCAGGTGGTTGCGCGTCGGGTCCAACGGGTTGCCCGAGGCGCCGCTCTCGTAGATGTAGTCGCCAACGTGAACGACGAAGTCGAGATCCTGCTCGGCCATGTCGCGATAGGCGGCATAGAAGCCTGCGGTGTAGTTCTGGCAGGAGGCCAGTGCGAAGCGCATCCGCTCGGCAGGCTGGCCGGGCGCGGGGAAGGTGCGCGTCCGCCCGACCCGGCTGTTCTGGTCGAGGGCGCGGAAGCGGTACCAATACCATTGGTCCGGTTCGAGCCCGCGCACCTGGATGTGCACCGCATGTCCGTTTTCGGCAAAGGAAAGCGTCGATCCAGATTGGACGACCTGTCCCATCCCGGGGTCGAGGGCGACCTCCCAGCGGACCTGTACGACCTCCTTCGACAAGCCGCCACCATTCAACG
Organism: Deltaproteobacteria bacterium; assembly: GCA_019312665.1. Classification (GTDB taxonomy): domain Bacteria; phylum Myxococcota_A; class UBA9160; order UBA9160; family UBA6930. The sequence goes on from JAFDCZ010000023.1 coordinate 2,807, forward strand.
GGTCCGGTGCCAGCCGTGTCCAGAGAACGACCGATTCTGCGCTCGGCTCGCCAGAGACGACTCCAAGGGTGAAGAGATCGCCGGGCTGGGGATCGCCGAGATCGCAGCTCAAGACGGCCGGCGCCAGTGCGGCTCCGGTCGCACCTTTCAAGAAGCTGCGACGGGTGAGACCTGATGTGAACTGGATCAGCTTGGTCATCGGGAGCCTTTCATCACTGGTTCTCACCCGGCCCCAGGATACGCCAGCCCGTTCTTGCTTGCAGTGTTGGTGGCTCTCGTTCGGGCTAAAGCAGGGGCCTCGACCGGGCGAAATACCCCAGGGAGGCTGTCGGGCCTCGCTTTCATCAGGCTCGAATCCATGCGGCCGGGGGGGGATCCATTGTCCGCGGCTCGTTGGCTCCACCCGTCGCGCAGCCTTCCCGCCAAGCTCTCGCTCTTCGCGACGAGATCGAGCAATCGTTTCCCGCGGCCCTTCGCACGGCGAGTTCCCAGCTCGATCTCTGGTATCAGCAACGTCAGCTCGATGTGGGCGTATTCGCGAAGAGCGACATCCTGCTTCAGAACGTTTCGCGCCTCGTGGCCTCCGGACGGGCTTCGGCTCGGGCTGAGGCGGAGATCGATCAATATCTGCGGTACGTGCTGAGCAGTTTTCCGCAGTATCGAGCGTTGTTCGTGGTGGCGGAATCCGGCGAGGTGGTGCGTTGGGTCGGCGACGAAGAGAACCTCCCGGAAGAGATGCTCATCGAGATCATGAACGCCGGGGACTCCGTGGATCAGGTGAGATGGACCCGCGGGCGCCGAGTTCAAGTCTTGTCGGTTCCACTCCTCGGTGAACGGGAGCGTCCGATGGGAAGCCTGCTCGCGCTGCTTCGCATGAGCGAGCTCGATGATGTGCTGAGTGGCCTCGAGATCGCGGACAGCTGGCGGACCCATGTGGTCGATCCCTCGGACCGGGTCGTTTCTTCGACTCATCGAGAGGAGATCGGGCGCACGCGCAGCACCTCGTTGCCCGCTGCGATCGGTGGCAAACAAGTCTCGGACTATGTCGATCTGGAAGGCGTCCGTGTCGTGGGTAGCCACACGGCTTTCGGTCGTTTCGGCTGGACCCTGGTGCTGGAGGTTCCGTACGATGAGGCGTTTGCGCCGGTCGTTCGAAGTATCGGGCGGATCGCCACCATCGATCTGGCCATCGTCCTCGTTCTCGCGCTCGTGGCATTCCGGGTCGTCGCATCGATCACCCGGCCGATCGAAGCGCTCTCCGAGGCAGCGCTGCATATCTCGGAAGGGGGCGATCCTGCCGAGCTTCCCGCTGAGGGGCGTCAGGACGAGGTCGGCATCCTCACGAGGGCCTTTCGGACCATGAGGACGAGCCTCGCTGCGAAGGCCGAAGAGCTGGAGGAAAGCCGCCAACAGGTGGAAGAGGCGAACCGTGCGCTCACCGACAACAACGAAGAGCTGCGGCGTGCCAACGAGGTGCTGGAGCAGCTCTCGATCACGGACGGGCTCACCCGGTTGCACAACCACCGGTACTTCCAGGACCAGCTGGCAAAAGAGGTTCGGCGGGCTGATCGCACGGGCGCACCGCTCGCGCTCGTATTGGCAGATCTCGATCATTTCAAACGTTGGAACGACGAACTCGGCCACGCTTCGGGCGACCAGATCCTTCGCCAGGTGGCCGACGCGATGGCGGACGTGGTGCGTGATTCGGATCTGCTGGCGCGCTATGGCGGAGAAGAGTTCGCGATTCTTGCGCCCGCAACAGAGCTCGACAGCGCTGTTGCCCTGGCGGAGCGCCTGCGTCGGGCCATCGCCGAGACCGATTTCAGCGTCGAGCCTGCGGCAGACGGCCGACAGGTCAGCGCTTCATTCGGCGTCGCGCTCTTCGACGGCGACTCCGCGCGCTTGTTCTCCCAGGCCGACCGCGCGCTCTACGCTGCCAAGGAAGGTGGACGCGATTGCGTCGTGTCCGCGGAGGAACTGTCCGAGGCCCGCTAGCGCAGCAGGCTGCCGTGGATCCAACCGACCGGCCCGGGCGAGGTTCGGACGAGCACCCACTCTTCTTCCTCCCCCTCTGGAAAGACCGGGGTTTCCCGCGACAAGACGGTCAGGACGTCGTCGTCGGTCGACGGGCCAGCCCGCAGGTTCACTCGTTCGCCGCGGATGAAGCGGGCGCCGGGTACATCGCGCACCTGTCGGGCCTCTTCGGAGACAAGCGCTGCCATCCGGCTCGCGCGATACACGAAGAAGAGCGCTGATCCGAAGCGCCCCTCGCGAATCTGCAGGTCGGCCTCTTCGAGCTTGTTGCGGGCCTCGACCATGTCGCTCGCTCGCCAAGGGGCGTCTTCGGGGGCACGCTCGACCTCGATCCGGGCCTGGGCCAAAGAGGAGACTGCGTCCGCTCGACCGTGACGGCCGCGCAGGCCCGATTCGACCGAGACCAGGGCTTCTTCGGCGCGACGCAAGTCGTCTCGCAACCGCTCGACTTCTCTCTCGAGCCGGTCGGCCCGCTCGCTCGCGGCGCGCCGGTAGACTTCCTCTCCGATGGAAGGCTCCGCAGTTTCTACCGGAGCCGGAGCCGGGGGCGGCGGCGGCGGGCTCGTACAGGCGGCAAGGCCCAGGAGCAGGCCGCACGTAGTGGCCTGCCGGAGGGAGCGCCATCGCGAATGCATGAGGGTGTTTCGACGGATACGCCGTTCGCTTGAGCCAGGAAATCCGCGACACAAACGTGCAACGCGATTCCCCGACACGAGTGCGCAAGTTGGTCCCCGACACGAGTGCGCAAGTTGGTCCTCGACACGAATGTGCAATTCGGAGCGCGGCGAATGTTCGCCTCTCCATTCGCAATAAGTGTTACGATTCCCCCCCGGTGAACTCGAGGCTGCACAGGCTTTAGGGTGCGCCAAGGGATGCTCGTCGACGGAGCATGCATCGAGCAGATGGTGGGCTCGACGCAGACCCAACGGAAGAGGCGACGGATGAAAGCTGGTTTCAAGCAGGCGAGTGCGCGATTCGGATCGTGGTGTGCGATCGTCGGCACGTTGCTGATGGGGCTCTTCCCTGCCGGAGCCGAGGCGATCCCGGTGTTGGTCGAAGCCGGCTGGACCCTCGCCCGGACCGATTTCTTCACCGATGCCCAGGCGGCCCGCTTCCACCCGTTCGACGGTCGCCTCTACCTCGTGCGTCTGAAGCCAACCACGCTTGCCGGCGGTCTCTACCGCATCGAAGAGGACGGCTCTTCGACACTGCTCGCCCCGGCTACGCGCCCGACGGGTGTCGCGATCGACCCGGTCGACGGCGCGATCTTTCATGGCGAGGTCCAGGCGGGAATCCTCTACCGGACGGCGTTCGGCGCCACCGGTCGCCAGGTCTGGGCTTCTACCTTCCATTCTGGCGACGACGATCCGATGGGTATCGACATCGCGCCTCTCCACCATGTGAGCACACTGCTGAATCCTCGCGAGGGAGTCCTGGCGGACGAGGGAACTGGTGGGCCCCGTGAGATCTGGCGTTTCGACGCGGCCTCTCCTGGAGGCGAAACGGTCGTCCATGCTGAGGATGGCACGCTCCTGAAGCCGGTCGATGTCACGGTCGGCGCAACGGATGTTTACGTCGCCGACCTCGACGGCAGTGCGGTGCTGCACATCGAGAACGATGGCAGCGTGACGCCCCTGGTCACTTCGCAGCCGATTCCGGGTCCCATCGCGGTGGAGGTGGATCCGCGCAGTGAAGAACTCCTCGTGATCGACACGGGGAACGACGAGGTGCTTCGAGTCGATCCCCTGAGTGGCGCCGTCAGCGTCGTGATGACCGGGCTCATCCTCACGGCCTCGACGGATCAGTCAGGGCTCCACATGACGCCGGATGGCGTCGAGTTGATCGTGACGGATCGATCGGCGCACGAGGTCTATACCTATTCCCGTCTCCCCGCGACGAGTAGCGCCCTGGATCTCGCCTGCGGCGAGACGGGCCTTCCGACCTTCTCGGTCCTCGGTGAGACCGCTCTGTATCGCTTTACCGCGGGTGCGGGTGATGTGGTCGCCGTGACGGCCGCGTCGCGCAACGCCAGCGGGGCGTTTCCGCACGCAGCGCTTTTCGCCCCGGACGGCACACGGCTTGCTCTCGGCGGCGTCTTTGGTGGTTGTTACGGGCTGTGTCCGTCGGATCCGCTACCCGTAGACGGAACCTATCGTGTCGTCCTCTTCGAGGATGGTCACGATGCGACGGGAGACGCCAGCATTTCGTTGGCGTCGCTCAGTGGCGCCTTCGCTGGCGGAAGCAATGGGAAACCCGCGCCGGTCTGCGAGGGCGGCGAAGGTACGGTCTTCCTCCAATGCGGCGTGCCCGCCGCCGGAGCGCTGGTCGTCGAAGGAGACACTGATCCCTTCACGATTCTCGCATCCGCGGGCGAGACGCTTCGTGTGACGACGGCGCCGACTGCGGGTAGCAGCGCGTTGCCCCAGGCCTTGCTCTTCGCGCCCGGAGGCGCACCGCTTTCGTTGAATGGTTCTTCCGCCCCCTGTAGTGGCGTCTGCGATTCCGCAACGCTTCCGGGGGACGGCACCTATACCGTGGTCGTTCTCGACGCGTTCCTTTCCGGGATCGGCGGTTACGACGTTCAGGTCGATGATCTGGTGGGCGGCCAGCCCATCTGCCAAGCCGCATGCAGCGACGGCATCGACAACGATGGGGACGGAAACGTCGATGGAGCCGACTCGGGATGCCTCGTGGCGGACGATTTCTCGGAGGAGCCGGCCTGTAACGACGGCATCGACAACGATGGAGACGGCCTCATTGATGTTGCTGATGCTTCCTGCGTGAGTTCGAACTGGCCGAGCGAAGATCCTCAATGCGACGACGGTATCGACAATGATGGAGACGGCTTCATCGATTGGGATGGTGCGGGCGTCGCCTTCTCGGATCCGCAGTGCACATTTCAATGGCAGGGCAGGGAGAAGGCAATTCGCCCTCTGTGCGGACTCGGGGCCGAGTTGGGTGTCTTGCTTCCGCTCATATTCGTCGCCCGACGGCGCAGGAACTCGCGGAGGGGGCATCGCCTCGGTAGGGCGGCCTAGCCGGGGCCGATTCGAGGGAGCCTGCTCCAATCGGCTTGCCTCCATTCCACTCGGTTCGCCTCTCCGCATTGTCACGCGCTGAGGAAGACTCGTGCCTGGTGGCTTCCTGTCAGGAATCACCGATCGAAACGCTGCGCAGACGCAGGGCGTTGCTGATCACGGAGATCGAGGAGAGGCTCATCGCGCCGGCGGCAAGCATGGGGGATAGCAGCCAGCCGAAGGCCGGATAGAGCGCGCCGGCGGCGATGGGTATGGCCAGCCCGTTGTACCCGAAAGCCAGGAACAGGTTCTGGCGCAGGTTCCGTGCGGTAGCCTTCGCGAGCCGCACCGCACGAGGCAGGCCGGCGAGGTCGCCGCCGATGAGCGTGACGTCGGCGGTCTCCATCGCCACATCGGTTCCGGTGCCGAGCGCGATGCCGACATCGGCTACCGCCAGAGCCGGCGCGTCGTTGATGCCGTCGCCAGCAAAGGCGACCGTGCGGCCCTCCGCCTGCAATCGCTCGACCAAGTCGGCTTTGTCGTTGGGCAAGAGGCCGGCGGCGATCTCGTCGATGCCGAGTTCTGAAGCGATGGCGCGGGCAGTGGTTTCGGTATCGCCGGTGGCCATCACGATGCGAAAGCCGCGCTCTTGAAGCTCAGCGACGAGTTCGCTGGCTCTCTCGCGAATCGGATCGGCGACTGCGATCGTGCCCGCCAGGGCCCCATCGATGGCGACGTGGACGACCGTGTGGCCGGTGGCTCTCAGGCCTTCCGCTGCGTCCTGGTTCAGCGAGATTCCCCGACCGGCCAGAAAGGCCTCGGAGCCCAGGGCAACATCGTGTCCATCGACCTTTGCCGACACACCCTGGCCCACGTGGGCCTCGAAGGCTTCGGCCTCGGTGAGGGGAAGTGAACGTTCGCCGGCGGCGCGGACGATCGCGTCGGCCAGCGGGTGCTCACTGCTGCGCTCGAGGCTCGCCGCGAGGCGGAGAAGTTCATTTTCGTCACCACCCGGCACGACGAGCAGATCGGTCAGCTGGGGGCGGCCTTCGGTGAGAGTTCCAGTCTTGTCGACGACCAGGGTGTCGGCCTTCGCGAGCGCTTCGAGGGCGTCCGCCTGGCGGAAGAGGACGCCGGCGCTGGCGCCGCGCCCCATGGCGACGGTGATCGACATCGGCGTGGCCAGGCCTAGGGCGCAGGGGCAGGCGACGATCAGCACCGCCACTGCGGCCAATACGCCGTTGGCAAGGCGAGGTTCCGGGCCGACTGCCAGCCAGACGAAAAGCGCGAGCGCGGCCGCCAGCACCACGGCCGGAACGAACCACGCCGCGACGGCGTCTGCCAGGTTCTGGGCCGGTGCACGGCTACGCTGCGCCTCCGCGACACGGGCTGCGATGCGTGAGAGGAGCGTCTCGGATCCGACCCGGCGAGCCTCCATCACGAGCGCACCGGTACCGTTCAAGGTTCCCCCGACGAGCTCGTCGGCTTCCGTCTTGGCGACTGGAATGGGCTCGCCCGTGACCATCGATTCATCGACGGCGCTCGTGCCGGAAACGACCGTCCCATCGACCGGGATGGCTTCGCCGGGGCGCACGCGCAGCCGGTCGCCGACGTGGACATGGCAGATCGGTACGTCTTCGTCCGTTCCGTCGTCTGCGATTCGAAGGGCCCGAGCTGGCGCGTGATCGAGGAGCGCGCGCAAGGCGTCGCCCGTGCGGCGGCGCGCACGCAGCTCGATGACCTGTCCGAGCAGGACGAGCGTGACGATGACGGCCGCACCCTCGAAGTAGACCGGCGGGCGCCCATCGGGCCCGCGGAACGTTTCGGGGAAGACCTCTGGGAAGAGCGTGGCGATCAGGCTGGCCAGGAAGGCGATGCCGGTTCCGAGCGCAACGAGGGTGAACATGTTGCCGCGGCCGTTCAGCACCGAAGCCCAACCCCGTGCGAAGAACGGGGCGCCGCCCCAGAGTACGACGGGCGCAGCGAGAGCCAGCTGGATCCAGGGCGAGGGCTCCCAGCCGAGGCCCATGCCGCCCATCGTCATCACCAACAGCGGCCCTGCGAGCAGCGTGCAGACCCAGAGCCGTCGCTGCATGTCATGGAGTTCGCCGTCATCCTCGACGCCCGCCGTCGGGTCGGCCGGTTCCAGGGCCATCCCGCATTGGGGGCAGGGCCCCGGTTCCATGGCGCCCACGCCCGGGCACATCGGGCAGATCCAATCCCATCCACCGTCGGGGGCTTCGGCGCTCATCGCCCCAGCCGCCCGAATTTCGAGAAGACCTCCAGCAGCTCATCCTTCTTGCGCTTGCGCTCCGCGGGGCTGCCAGTGGCAAAGGCCTGGGTCACACAGGTTTCCACGTGGCTCCCGAGGATCAGCTTTCCTGCCTGGTCGAGGGCCGCCCGAACCGCAGCGATCTGAAGCAGCACATCGACGCAGTAGCGCTCCTCGTCGACCATCCGCTGAATTCCCGCCACCTGCCCCGCAACCCGCTTGAGCCGCCGTTCCACCGCCGTCCGAGTATCCTCATCCATGTGGATACTATATACCCCTATGGGGTATCCAGCAACAACTCAACAAGCGGGGACGGGGTTTACAATTGACTCATTGAAAGGGGCAAAGCCCCTTTCAATGAGTCAATTGTAAACCCCGTCCCCGCTTGTTGAGTTAGTAGCGGGCCAGGGTGGCGCGGAGTTCGCTGGCGAGGGATTCGGCGAGGGACGTGGGTTCGAGGACGCGCACGCCGGAGCCGAAGGAGAGGACCCAGCGGGTCAGCTCTTCTCCGGTTCCGACCTCCATGCGGAGTTCGATGCGGCCGTCCTCCTGGGGCGTCATCTCCTGGCTGGGATGCCAGGCGTGCTCCTGGACGTAGAGGGCCCAGCGTTTTTCGAAGAGCAGGCGCACGGATTCCGGCGGTTCGGCGACCACACCGAAGGAGGAGCCGGTGTAGGCGTCGAAGTCGAAATCCTCCGGCACGTCGAAGGGGCGTTCGCTCAGGCTGGCCTCCCGGACGCGATCCACCGCGAAGGTTCGCACCTCACCGCTCTTGTGGTCGTGGCCGATCACGTAGAGGCCGCCGTTCTTGTACCAGACCCGGTAGGGATTCAGATCCCGCACGCTCACCTCGCCGGTGCGGCCTGTCTGGTACTCCATCGTGACCGTGTGGTGCTCGAGGACCGCCTCGTTGAATACCCGAATCACGTCCCGGAGCTCGTCGTACTTCTTGTGGGGGCCGGGTTGGATGCGGAAAGAGTTACGCAACTGCTCGAGAAAGGCCGTGAGCTCCGGGCCCAGGCTCGCGCGCACCTTGGCCATCGCCGAGCGGATCGAATCATGAAAGACCGTGCCCTGGAGGATGCCGAGCAGATCTTCGCCGAATGCCAGAGCGAGCACTTCGTCCGCGGTGAAAGGTGCGTCGCCGAGCTCGAAGGATTCATAGAGGCGGTAGAACACACGCCCGTCCCGCTTCTCACTGGTGACCGGGAATCCGGCGTACATCAGCGCGTCGAGGTCGCGGTAGACGGTGCGGCGCGTGACCTCGAGATCACCAGCCAGATCATCGAGGCCGACCCCGTAGTGACTACGGGTCAGTCGCTGGATCAAACGCCACTGCCTTGCGAGCTGATCGCCGCGCATCCAGTGCTACTTGTTCACCCGCTCCACGTACTCGGCCGTGCGAGTGTCCACGCGCACGACGTCGCCCTCCTTGAGGAAGAGCGGTACCTGGACCACAGCGCCCGTCTCCAGCGTTGCAGGCTTGGTGGCGCCGGAGGCCGTGTCGCCCTTCACGCCCGGATCGGTCGTGGCGATCTCGACCTGGATGAACGCGGGAAGCTCGATGTTGATGGGTGATCCCTTGTACAGGATCACATCGATCTCGATGTTCTCCTTCAAGAACTTGACCGCGTCCCCCACCTGCTCCTTCGAAATCGACATCTGCTCGTAGCTCTCGTTGTCCATGAACACGAGGTCTTCGCCGTCCTGGTAGAGGTACTGCATGTGGCGCTCGTCGATATCGGCCTCGGCCACCTTCTCGCCGGAGCGGAAGGTCTTGTCGAGCACGCGACCCGTGCGCAGGTTCTTCATCTTCGTGCGCACGAAGGCACCGCCCTTGCCGGGCTTCACGTGTTGGAAATAGGTCATCACGAACGGCTCGCCGTCCATTTCGATCTTGAGACCGTTCTTGAAGTTCGACGTGTCGACGGCCATAAGCCTTTGGATCTCCAGGGGATTCGGGCGCGAGAGGATAGCCGCTGCTGGCTCTGCAGCTAGCTTCGGCGGAGGATCCGAAGCATGCCCGTGATCTGGTTGCGAATCTCGGCAGCGGTCTGTGCGGGCGGCCCGGCGAGCAGCTCCTCCGGCGCGATCGGCGGACCGTACTGGATGCGGTAGCTGACCGGAAGCGGGATCAGGCCCAGTGGGCCGAGCAGCGGAAAGGTGGGGGTGATCGGGAGGGCGGGCAGTCCGAGCTGCTCTGCGAGGTTTTCGAGATTCGCGATCACCGGGGCCTGGCTCTCGGGGCCGAGCATCGCCACCGGCACGATCGGCACCTGGGCAAGGAGGGCCTCTTCGACGAAGCCTGGATGGAAGCGGTCGAGGTCGAAGCGTGCGCGGAAGCTCTTACCAATGCCCGCCACGCCCTCCGGGAAGATCAGGACCCGATCGCCCCTGGCGAGTAGCGCACGGAAGTTCTCGCGCGTTCCGATCACCTGACCCATCGCGGAATAGAATGGGCGCACGGCGGGGATCTGCTCGACGAAACGGTCGACCAGAGCGCGCAAGACCCGGGGCGGGTCGGTCTTCAGCAAACCGTCCATGATGAGCATGGCCGCGTCGAAGGGAAGCACGCCGCCGTGGTTCGCAACCAGGATGACGGCGCCCTCTTGGGGAACGTGCTCGAAACCCTGGCTTTGCACCCGGAACCAGCGCCGATACAGGAACTCGAAAAAGGGGCGAGCCCGTTGGATGGTGGCCGGGTCGAGGCCGAAGGGATCGTCCAGCTCTTCCGGGGGACGCGAGGTCGGTAGGCCGGGCAGGGCGCCTTGCTTGCGAAGCCGAGCCCGGAGTCCGTCGAGCGCCTCGTTCCAGAGCTCGGCCTCCGCGTTGGCGATTTCGAGCCGAGGGCCTCCGAGCATGCCGTCGACAAGCTCTCCAATCGAGTCTTCGCCAGTCCCCGTCATTCAGGAAGAAGGGTATCGCCCGTGCGAAAGTCCGCCCAGACGGCTTACCCTACCCGCCGGAGTCATTCCTGAAGGAGTCCTCATGTTGAGCCGTTCTCTCGTCATTCTCGGCTTCCTGCTGGCGGGGGTGCTCGGCCTTCTTCACTACGCGGGTACCGGCGCGGGCGCGCCCGCGCCTCTGGGTGGGACGCCCGAGGCCCGGAAGATTGCTCCTGCGGTCGTGGCCGCGCGGGCAGAAGCCGTACAGAGGGCGGCGGACGAGCTCGGGGTGGCTCACTCGAAGCAGATCTTGTTTGGCGATCTCCATGTCCACTCGACCTTCTCGTTCGATGCCTTTCAGATGAGCCTGCCGATGGCGGGGGGAGATGGCGCCCATCCCGTGGCCGATGCTTGCGACTTCGCTCGCCACTGCGCCGGCCTGGATTTCTGGTCGATCAATGACCACGCCGTCACGCTCGGTCCCCGCCGTTGGGCCGAGACCGTCGAGACGATGCGCCAATGCAATGCCGTTGCGGGGGATGCGGAGAACCCGGATACGGTGGCGTTCCTCGGCTGGGAATGGACCCAGGTCGGCCCGACGCCCGACACCCACTACGGCCACAAGAACGTGATCCTCCGGGATCTCGACGACGAACGAATCCCGACCCGCCCGATCAGCGCCGGGATTCCAGGCGGAGCGAGCGACGAAGGCCTCACGGTCCCGCCTGCGGTCGTGCTGGGCCTGCTCAGTGTCTCCGAGTGGAAGACCGGTGGGCCCGCGTTCGCCGAGTACCTCCGGGAGACGGGGAACCTGGTCGATTGCGAAGCCGACGTTCCGGTCCGCGATCTTCCCACCGATTGCAGGGAAGTCGCCCGCACACCGAAGCTGCTGTTCGAGAAGCTCCGGGATTGGAACCTCGCCACGCTCGTCATCCCTCATGGCACGACCTGGGGTTTCTATACGCCGCCCGGCTCGGCCTGGGACAAGCAGATCACTGTGGGAATGCACGATCCGGAGGAGCAGCGGCTGATCGAGGTGATGAGCGGTCACGGGAATTCGGAGGAGTACCGTCCGTTCCGAGAAGTGCTCTTCGGCGCAGATGGGTCTCGGACCTGTCCCGCACCGACGGACGCCTACCTTCCCTCTTGCTGGCGCGCCGGTGAGATCATCCAGGCACGCTGCGCATCGGAAGGTGCGGGGGAAGCGGAGTGCGAGGAACGTGCCGCGGTGGCTCGTCAGCATTGGGTCGATGCGAATCGAAACGGAGGCGCTTCCACGGTGCCCGGCGTGTTGGCGAAGGAGTGGCAGGATGCCGGCCAATGTCGCGACTGCGAGATTCCGTCCTTCAACTACCGGCCCAGAAGCTCGGTCCAGTACATCCTGTCGCTCTCGAATCCGGAAGCCGAGGCCGATGCCGATCGCTTCCGATTTGGCATCATCGCATCGAGTGACAATCACTCAGGGCGCCCGGGCACAGGCTACAAGGAGTTCTCCCGCGCAGAGTTCACGGAGGCCCGGTTCGGGAATTTCCTGGACACACCGCTCGGTGAGGTGCCGGAACGCGAGCCCGTGGCCCACTCGGAGCCGGCGGCCGAGAAGTTTTCGACGGCAGTCTTCTCGGTCTGGGAGACCGAGCGGCAATCCTCGTTCTTCATGACAGGAGGGCTTGCTGCGGTTCACTCGGAGGGGCGGAGCCGGGAACAGATATGGGATGCGATGCAACGCAAGGAAGTGTATGGCACCAGCGGCCCGCGCATCTTGTTGTGGTTCGATCTGCTGAACGGGCCGAACGGCAGTCCGGTTCCGATGGGTGGGCAGGTGACGCTGGACGAGTCGCCGATCTTCCAGGTGCGCGCGGTCGGCTCCTTCGAACAGAAGCCGGGCTGTCCTGCCGATGCGGGCGCGGCGATGGCTCCCGAGCGCCTCGAACGCGTCTGCCAGGGCGAGTGCTACCACCCCTCCGACGAGCGTCGCCCGATCAGCCGTCTCGAGATCGTCCGAATCCTTCCTCAAGAGAGCTCGGCCGAAGACGTGACGCCGCTGATCGAGGATCCGTGGCGGGTGATCCAATGCAGCGGCGATCCGTCGGGCTGCAAAGCGGCGTTTACGGACCCGGACTTCGCGAGTTTGGGCCGCGATGCGCTCTACTACGTGCGCGCGATCGAGGCTCCGAGCCAAGCCGTCCAAGCGGACCCGCTCGCCTGCACGTTCGACGACAGCGGGCGCTGCGTTACGACGTCTCCGTGCTCGGATCGCCCGTGGAGCGATGAATGCCTGGCCGAGACGGAAGAGCGAGCCTGGTCCTCGCCCATCTTCGTGGACTACCAAGCCGACTGAAAGTCAATGCCTCCGGAGTGGGCTCAGCCCTTGGCCTCCTGGAGAGCGGCCGTGAGGGCGGGGATGATCTCGAAGAGATCAGCGACGACGCCGATCTGTGCGACCTCGAAGATCGGCGCGTCTGCGTCCTTGTTGATGGCGATGATGAAGTTCGAGCCCTTCATGCCGACCAGGTGCTGGATGGCACCGGAGATGCCAGCAGCCACGTAGAGCTTCGGCGCCACGACCTGGCCCGAGGAGCCGACCTGGTACTCGTGGGGCAACCAGCCGGCATCGACCACCGGGCGTGAGGCGCCCATGGCACCGCCCAGAACGTCGGCCAGAGGCTGGATGACCTCCTTGAACTTCTCCGGATCTCCCACGCCGCGGCCGCCCGAGATGATGACCTCGGCTGCAGAGAGATCGACTCCCTTGGACTCGGCCAGCTTGGTTTCGACGAACACGGAGCGTGCACCGGACGTATCGACCGAGAGGCTCTCGGTTCCACCGTCGGTCGAGCCCTCGAAGGCCGGCAAGGCGCCGGGCTGGACCGTCACGACGGCCTTGTCGCCGGGCACCTTCACCCGCGCGTTGAGCTTGCCGTTGAAGACGCGGCGAATGTAGGCGCCGTCCTGGAAATCGAAGACATCCGAGACGAGGGCCACGTCCAGGCCCGCCGCGACGCGCGGAGCCACATCCCAACCGCTCGGCGTGTTGGAGACGAGCACCACATCCGCACCCGAGGCATCGACCGCGGCGCGGATCGCTGCGGCGTAGCCCTCGACGTTGTAGTTGGCGAGTGAGGCGTCGTCGGCCACGTAGACCGTGCCGCCGCCCTTCTTGGCGAAGCTCTCGGCCTCGCCGGCGATGCCACTGCCAATCACCAGGCTCTTGACGTCGCCGCCGAGCTTCTGGGCGAAGGCGGCCAGCTCGTAGCTGGCTTCGCGGATCGTGCCGTCTTTGATCTCGGTGACGATGAGGATGTTGCCCATCGGTGTTCTCCTTGTGCGGGCCCTCCTAGAGGAGGCCCAGCTCCTTGATCTTGCCAACGAGCTGGGTCACCACCTCGTCGGTCGAACCTTCGATGATCTCTGCGCCTTCGCCGCGCACCGGTGCGTAGATCTTCTCGATCTGCGCCTTGGCGCCCGCCGCGCCCACCACGCCCGAAAGGCCCAGATCGCCGGCGCTCTTCGTATCCATGGGCTTCTTCTTGGCGGCCATGATGCCCTTGAGCGAGGCGTAGCGGACCTGGTTCAGGCCGGACTGCACCGCGATCAAGCAGGGCTTGGCGAGGTCGACCACTTCGAGAGCGCCACCCTCGAGCTCTCGCTCGCAGCGGTAGCCATCGCCCTCGGGCGTGGCCTTCATCACGGCGGTCGCACTCGGCACGCCCATCAGCTCGGCCATCATCGGCGGCACGGCCGAAGCATTGCCGTCGTCGGACATCAGGCCCATCAGGACGAGATCCGGGCTCTCTTCCTTGGCCACGGCGGCCAGCACCTTGGCAATGCCGAGGGTGTCGGAACCGTCGATCTCCGCGTCCTTCACGTGGATGGCGCGGTCGGCGCCCATGCCGAGCGCCGTGCGCAGGGCCTGGGTCACACGATCGGGACCGATCGACACCACCACCACCTCGGCTTCGCCCGCATCCTTGATGCGCAGCGCTTCCTCGAGGGCAAAGGTGTCGTAGCTGTTGATCTCGAACTTGATGCCATCTTCTTTGATCCAGGTGCCCGCGCCATCGATATCGAGACGGGCATCCTGGTGCGGCACCTGCTTCAGGCAGACCAGGATCTTCATGGGGACAGAGCCTCCGGGTTACGGTCAAAGGGGGCCCGAGGCGCTCCGGTCCCATGGGGGGAGGGGGCTTCGAGCGAGGGCGGACGGTAACGGAGTGGGGGGCGCATTTCAAGAACTGCGGCGGGGGAAAGTGCCCCAGATCCGAGGGCTTACGGCCGCGCGCGGAAGACTACTGGCCCAGGAAACCGAGAAAGTCCTCGAGCCGGGTCACACGCAAGTAGGGATTCGAGCGCTTCTGCTCGGCCATCGTCGAGGACGGCTCGGTGGAGTAGAGATGGCCCGGGTAGAGAAGGGTCTCGTCCGGCAGCTTGGCCAGCTGGTTGTGCAGGCTGTCGTACAACGCCGTCGGATCGCCGCCCGGCAGGTCGACGCGGCCGCAGCTTCCGAGGAAGAGGGTGTCGCCAGAGACCAGGCTGCCAGGTGCATCCGGGGTCTCGACCAGGAAACACTGGGAGCCGGGGGTGTGGCCGGGGGTGTGCAGGAGGCGGATCGTCACCGAGCCGAGTTCGATGGTGTCGCCGCCCTCATGGCGCACGAGGTCACTCTCCGACACGCCGGTCACCTGCCGCAAGCCGTCGGCTTCCTGCTTGTTGACGTGCACCGGTACCGGTTGGCGCGCCATCAACTCTGCGAGCCCTTCGATCTCCATGCCGAAGATGGAGCCGCCGACGTGATCCTGGTGGTAGTGGGTCACGAGGGCGCCGACCACGTTCATGTCGTCGGCCGCCGCCTGGTCGAGGAGCCCGCCGACATTCCAGGCGGGATCGACGAGGACACATTCCCGTGTCGCACGGCTTCCCACCAGGTAGACGAGGTTGGCCATCTCGCCCGCGGGCATCTGATGAAAGTACAGGTCGCTTGAAGGGCTCACGCTTTCTCCTGGTCGAATGAGGGTGCACCATCAACGTCGGGATCGCTCTTCCGCGCGAATCTGCAGATCCTTCGCCTGCAGGCGCCGAGCCTCCATTACCGCGAGCGCCTCGATCTCTGCCGTGCGAGTGCGTAGCTTCTTGAGGTTCGTGCCCTTGGCGCCAGGCGGGCCACTGGCGACCGCCGGGGTCATTTCCGAAGGCGCGCTGCCAGGTCGATATTCCACCCGGCGCAGAACCTCATGCTCCTTGCCGTTTCGGTCACGGGCGAGGAATCGCAGCTCGTTCGTGCCCGTCGTCAGCTCGACGAACGCATCGAAGCTGCCGTCTGGGAACACGCGCAACGCCCGGGCCGCCTCACCCGTCGTCAGGTTGGAGACTTCCAGGTGCGCGAGGCCTACCAGGTCGAGCTGGCGGAGGCGGTTCACGATGAGTCCGGGCCGAGTGACGGTCTCGAGCCGGCCGGAGGTCCAGCCGGTCATGCGGGCGAGCACTTCCAGGCCGCTCTCGGCTTCGGGGCCGATCGCGAAGGCGAACAGGCGGATGTCATCCCGGCCAGCGGCGACGGCTGCTTCGAGGGCGTAGCGCTCGGCCCGATTGCCACGGAGGGGGCGCGTGGGTGCGCCGTCCGAGAGGAACACGATCGAGCGCAGGCGGTTGTCCGGAAGGCCAAGCGGAGGGCGCAGCAGGTCGTGGGCCTTCTCGACGGCCGCCTGATAGTTCGTGCCTGCAGATTCCCAGAAGAGATCGCGGGGTACGTTGGCCAGGGCGCTGGCCAGCTCGTTGCGGGTGGCGCCGAGAGGCGCGACGACCCGTGCCTCTTCCGCGAAGGTGACGACGCCGACGCGGAAGCGGGCGGGATCGAGACGAGAGGCCAGGGCCCGAGCGGCCTCGAGCTCAGCGGCGAGGACCGTGTCTTCGAAATCCTGCTCGTCGCGCAGACGCAGCACGAGTGGCGTCTCGCCTGTCTGCTCGATGAGCCAGGCGATGAGTGCGGGATCCGTCGTGCCGGAGGGCCCGTCGCCGTCGAGCTCGAGGCCGGAATCGAGCAAGGTGCTCTCGGAAACGTCCAGGGCGATGACGACGTCGTGCCCATCACCGCGCCGATTGCCGCCGTGGCCCCGGACCTCGAAGAGCGGATCGTCGGTCGTGCCCTCGGCCAGGGCCGGCGCATCGATCTCGAGGAACGGGTGCGAAGCCTTCTCGGTGGACGGGCTCGCTGCCCTCATGGGAGAGGGGCTGCTGGCGGGCGTGAGTGTCAGCGCGAGCAGCAGGAGCGAGTGAACCAGGGGGCGAGCATCCACGCGGGGATCATCGCCCACGAAGGCCTAGAGCACGACCTCGAAGCCCTCGAACTGGGGGTGGCCGAGATAGGTGCCCTGAGGAGCCCGGGCCTGGGCGTGGGCCTTTCGGAAGTGCTCGGATTCGGTCCAGGCCGAAAAGGCTTCCTGGCTCTCCCATACGGTGTGGGAGGCGTAGAGGACGGCCTCTTCGTCCGCCGGCCCCTTCAGCAGCTGGAAGGTGCGAAAACCCGGCACCTCTTCCAGGTAGGAATCCCGACGGCGCCACAGCTCCTCGAAGATCTCCTCGCTGCCAAGAGCGATGCGAAACCGATTCATCGCGATGAACATTGTCTCACTCCTCGTCGTGAAGATTCACACGCAGCAGATCGCCCTGGAGCTCGACCTGATAGACCTGGACCTCGTTGCCATCATCGAGGCCCTCGCCCGTGCGCACATGATAGGCGTAGCCGTGGATCGGGCAGAGCACACATTCGTCGTCGAGCATGCCTTCACCCAGGCTGCCGCCTGCATGGGGGCAGAGGTCGTCCATCGCGAAGTAGCCGTCGGCGGTACGTCCGATGGCCAGGTAGCGCCCGCCCATCCGAAACGTCTTCACCTCGCCTTCCCGGAGCTTGGATGCCGGCTCTAGGCTATGCCAGCCCACGCGAGGCTACGCGGCGTCGCCGAGCGTCTTGACAATCCAGGCCTCCAGCGTTGCGAAGACTTCGGCCTCCACTTCTTCCGCCGTGCGTCCGGACTTCTTCGCAACCTTGAGCGTGTGGTCGGCTTCGTCGATCACGTGCAGCTGCACCGGTGCGCCGACCCGCGCCAGGGTGGCCCGGAGGGTCGGAAGGTCGCAGTGGCGGTCCTTGTTCCCCTGCAGGAAGAGCATCGGGTTGATCACCCGCCACAACCGGTCGGCTCGAATGTCGTCCGTGTTGTCCTGCTTGTGCAGGGGGAAGCCCAGGAAGAAGATGCCTTCGATTCGCAAGCGGGCGGTCGCTGCATGGGCTGCGGCCGTCGCGCCGACGTTCTTGCCGCCGATGAACACGTGTGCCGGAGCCGCAGTCGGATCCCGGCCGAGCAGGTTCACGGCCGAATGAAAGGTGCGCTGCAGGATGCGCGGATCATCGGGCTTCTTCTTGCCGGCCTGCTGGTACGGGAAGCAGAAACGAAGCGTGAGGAATTTCCGCTCCGTCAGGGAGCGCTGGAGGCTTTCCATCAAAGGGTCATCGCCCGCCTGGCTCTGCCCGAGGACGACGCTGATCCGCGACCCGGTCGGCCACCACTCGGGAATGCCGAGCACACCCTTCACCGACTCCAGGCCGTGGACCGGCTCTGAAAGCGGGATCTCGATGTCTTGGTACTGCGCTTCGGCCAGGGCCAATAGGTGCCCTCCTATCCCCTTGGGGTGCGCCTTGCGGGCGCGCTCGGCGCGGGGGAGGCAATCTGGGGCCCCGCGCCCCGG
This sequence comes from Deltaproteobacteria bacterium, assembly GCA_019312665.1. Lineage (GTDB taxonomy): Bacteria > Myxococcota_A > UBA9160 > UBA9160 > UBA6930. The sequence goes on from JAFDCZ010000023.1 coordinate 20,752, forward strand.
AGTTTCGCCGCCGCGCAGGATACCGGTTCGAAGCGGCAGGGGTAGTGGGGCTCTCACCATCTCGATACCTTCGTGGCCGCAACCCCTTGGGACCCCTATGGAAAAAGTCCTCATCACCGGCATCGCCGGAGGCCAGGGACGGCTGTTGGCAAGCCGTTTGATGGCCAACTTCACGGTTTGCGGCGTGGACTGGGCGCCGTGGCACGGTGCTCCGAAGGACATGTCGGTCTACAGCCTCGACCTGCGAAAACGTAAATTCGAGGACGTGATTCGAACCGAGCGCCCGGACGCGATCGTCCATCTGGGCATGATCCGCCACTTCAAGGGGGACCCGAAGCGCCGCCACGACGTGAACGTTCGCGGCACCAAGCAGATGCTCGACCACAGCGTCGAGTACGGGGTCAAGAAGGTGGTGGTCGTCTCGAGCGGCTACGTCTACGGCGCCTTTCCCGAGAATCCCTTCTACCTGGATGAGGAGCAGCCGCTCTCCGCCAGCCGCAGTTACCCGGAAATACGCGACCTCGTGGAGGTCGACAGCCTCGCCGGCGCATTCTTGTGGAAGTACCCGCACATTCGGACCGCCGTGCTGCGCCCGGTAAACGTGCTCGGTGCGAACGTGAGCGCGATGATCGCAAACTATCTGCGGCGCGAGCGCGTGCCGACCGTGCTCGGGTTCGATCCGATGATGCAGTTCCTGCACGAGGCCGACATGACCGAGGCGATCGCACAGGCCCTCGAGCAGGGCCTGCAGGGCGTCTTCAACGTCGTGGGCCCGGGCCAGGTGCCTCTGCATACGGCGATTCGTGAGACCGGAGGCCGAGCGACGCCCATTCTGGAGCCCCTCTTCCGTCCCGCGATCCGGATGCTCTTCGGTGCGGGCGTCGTGCCCTGGCCGCCTGGCGCCCTGGATTTCTTGAAGTTCCCGGTGACGCTTTCCGGCAAGCGCTTCGCCGAAGCGACGGGCTTCCAGCCCCTCTTCGGGTTGGCCGAGACCTTCGCCAGCTTGAGGGAAGGTCGTTCGTGATGGCGGAGAAAAAAGGTTGGCTCGATGCCATCAGCGATCTGGCCGGCGGGGCGATGCCGTCCGCGGTACGTGATCTCCAGACAGAGATCGCCGACCGGGTTCGAAAGATCCCGACCCACTTGAACGAGTTCGGATTCGACGCCTTCGGCATGCACCCTGAGACGGCGAGCAGCCAGATGCTCACGGCTGCGTTGGCCTATCGCTACTACTTCCGGGTCGAGACATTTGGCATCGAAAAGATCCCGAGCGGCGGCGTCTTGCTGATCTCCAATCATGCAGGCCAACTCCCCTTCGACGGCATGATGCTGGCTGTTTCCATGCTGCTCGAGGGAGAACCTCCGCGGTTGGTTCGCGGCATGGGCGAGTATTTCATTCCCCAGCTGCCCTTCATGAGCTGGGCGGCCGAACGCGGCGGCAATCTGGTCGGAACGCGGGAGAACTGCATCGCGCTGCTCGAGGCCGGCGAGTGCGTGATGGTGTTCCCGGAAGGTGTTCGAGGGATGAACAAGACTTTCGACCGCCGTTATAAACTGCAGCGCTTCGGCCAGGGCTTCCTGCGCCTCGCGCTCCAGGCCGGCACGCCGATCGTTCCGATCGGGATCGTAGGCTCGGAGGAGCAGAACCCGGGGCTCGCGAACCTCGAATCCCTGGGCAAGCTGCTTGGCATGCCCGCCTTCCCGATCACGGCGACCTTTCCGCTCCTCGGGCCCTTGGGGATGCTGCCGCTACCCGTGAAGTACCGCATCCATTTCGGGGAGCCGCTTCATTTCGAAGGCAAGAGCACGGACGAAGATGAGGTCGTGCAGCGTAAGGTGGATCGGGTGCGTGCGGCGATCGATGATCTCCTCGCGGAGGGCCGCGCGCAGCGGGAAGGGGTGTTCCGATGAGCTGGGCGAGGCGGCTGGCGCATCTCGGCCTCGGGTTGTTCTGGTTGGGATGCATGACGGAGACGCCGGCTCCGGAACTCTCGGCTCGCCTTTCCGCGCCTGGCTGGGAGGTTCCGCCCGCCGGCATTCCCTCCGTGCTGGTGCTGGCGAGTGTGGCCGGCCTCACCCCGGAAGCGCATCGCCCGGGCGGCCCCATGCCGACTCTCTCGGCGTTGGCCGAAGCCGGCGTGGCGGCCGAGCACGTCGACGTGGTGATGCCCGAGAGCGTCTACCCGGTGCATGCCACCTGGGTGAGCGGCCGTCGCCCGCGCGACCACGGCATTCTTGGCGATCGGTTGATCGGTGAGCGCGGGCTGCGCCGCAGCCGTCCGTGGCATGCGAGCCACGCTCGCACCCGAACGCTCTGGGAGGGTCTCGAGGGGAAGGTGCTGGCGCTGGACTGGCCCTCGACCCAGGGCGCACCGCTGGCCGCCGTCTTGCCGGATGTGCAGCCGACCCGTCGCGACGAGACCTGGCTGTCCGCGATCGCCGATTCGACCACGCCGTGGCTGCTGGCTCTTGCAACCTCCGCCCCGCCCGCCGTCGCCAAGGCTGGCCCGGAGCGGGATCGCTTCCTCGTCGAGGCGGCCTGCACGGCGCTGGCGTCGTCCGCGCGGCCTCGTTTCTTGTTGATGCGCTTGCGCGGGCCAGAACAGCCGCTGCTCGAACACGGCCCTCATGCGGCGGATCTGGCCTTTGCCCAGGTGGACGAGGCGTTGACCCGGTTGCTCGCCTGCTTGGAAACCGGTCCGGGGCTGTTGGATTCGGCAGTGGTCGTGGTGGGTGATCGTGCCTTGCGGCCGGTGCATACGGCCGTCCGCCCGAACCGGGCGTTGGCCCATGCGGGCCTCGCCAAGGAAGGCGAGTGGCAGGCGCTGGTGCGTTCCAACGGAGGGTCGGCTTTCGTCTACGCGAAGAACCCGAAATCCGCGTTGCAGGCGCGCACGGTCCTCACCGAGGAGGCCGACGCGACGGGTGCCTTTCGGGTGGTCTCGGCGGAAGAGATGATCGCAAACGCTGCAGATCCAGAGGCCTGGTTCGGCCTCGAGGCAAGCCCGGGCTTCGTCTTCCTGGATGGCGCGCGCGGGCCGCTCGTCGCGCCCTCTTCGCAGCGTGGGGCCGCGGGCTATTTCGCTCCTGCGACGAACTCGCCGGCTTTCGTCGCCTGGGGGCGTGGCGTCCGAGGCGGCATCGTCGCGCCGAGCCTCCATCAGCTGGATGTCGCACCGACCCTGGCGCACCTGCTCGATACGGAATTGCCGGATGCCGAAGGCCGCGGTTTGATCGGCCTGCTCCGGGTGCCAGGCTCGGTGGCCGCACCGCCGCCAGAAGAGGAGAGCATGGATGCCCGCCAGTGAACGGGAAGAGCGTGTGCCCGCGATCGAGATCGAGCTCGGTGGCCGCGAGAAGCGCTTCTATGACCGCATCCGTGGACAGCTGCAGGCACCGGTGCATGGGGCGTCGACGGGCCTGAAGGACATCCTGCTGCTGCTTCCGGATCTCACCGTGCTGATGTTCCGCTTGCTACGCGACGATCGGGTCGCGATCGGAGATAAGGCGATCGCCTTGCTCGGCATCGGTTACGTGCTGTCCCCGATCGATCTGATGCCCGAATTCCTGTTCGGTCCCTTCGGTCTCATCGACGACGTACTCGTCATTTCCGCGACACTTTCCCGTCTGGTCAACCATGTCCACCCAGACATCGTCCGCTCCCACTGGGCCGGGCAGGGCGACGCCCTCGACGCAATCCAACGCCTCACGGGCTGGGCCGAAGACCAGTTCAGCGGCCGCCTCGGCAAAGCCGTCCGTCGCCTCTTCGGTTGAGCCCCCGCTCGTCGACTCATCCGGCCAGCAGGGTGCGCATCTGTTCGCGGTCGGCGGCTGGGATGCGGCGTACGCGGCCTTGGGTGTCGACGAGGGCGTGCTCGGTCGCGGCGACCGCGACGATGCCTTCGGGGGCTTCCAATCGATAGGCCATCCGCATGGAAGCGCCGCGGAGCCATTCGAGCCAACACGTGATGGCGACTTCTTCGTCGAATCGCGTGGCACGTTTGTAGTCGACTTCGACCCGGGTGGTAGCGAAGTGTCGATCCGCATCTACGTACTCCCGGTAGGGGCGGTGGTGCTCTTCCATCCAGCGGATGCGGGCGAGTTCCAGGTAGCGCACGTAGTTGGAGTGGTGGACGACGCCCATGGCATCGGTCTCGTAGAAAGGGACGCGGTGCAGGACGGTGCTGGTGGCTGCGGAAGAGGGGGCCGTTTCGTTCACTTTCCGCTGCTGGCTCCGGCAAACAGGTCGGGCTGATCCGTCCGCGGGGGCGGCTCGTCCTCGCGTTCGTGGGCGAAGGCCGGACACACGCCGCGGAACTCGCACCAGCCGCAAAGCCCGGATTCCTTGGGCGCCCACTTCTCTTCCGTTCGGATCGCGTCGATCGCCAGGCCCGTCTTCCGTTTCAAGCGGTCGCGCTGGGCATCCGAGCGACACGAGACCCGGGTCTGGTTGCTCTGGACGAAATGCCAGACCAGGCGAATCTCGCCTTCCTCGCCCATCTGATCGCGGATGCCGAGTTCGTAGAGGCCGAGCTGTCGATCCTTGTCCAGCTCTTCCTGCCTGGGAACCCGCCGTCCGGTCTTGAAATCGTGGATCTCGAGTACGCCATCCCGAGCGCGCACCAGCCGGTCGATGATGCCGCGGATCGGGTAGCGGCCCACCTCGTCGATCCGGAACTGGATCTTCGTCTCGAGCCCGAGGGTCTCGTCCCCATCGAAGGGGTAGTGCTTCCGGTAGTAGTTCTCGATGCAGCGGGTTCCGTTCTTCCGGTAGGCCTCCGCATTCATCTCCTTGCGCACGATCCGGATGCGATCCTCGTCGTAGTGCTCAGCGAAGTACACGTGGTAGCGGTAGATCACCTGTTCGAGCGAGGGCACCATGCCGCGGCCGACGAAGGTGTAGAGCCGCTCGAGGACTTCGTGGACACGCTTGCCCACGAACGCCTCGATGCCTTCGGATTCGACGGGAAGTTTCTCGACGTACCGGAAGTAGTATTGCCGCGGACAGTTCTCGAAGCAGTTCAGGCTGGACGGACTGAAGGTCTTCTGCACCCGGTTTCGTTCTTCTACGTCGGTGGAGAGCCGAGGCTTTGGGTTGAGAGATCAGGAGCCAGAGGGGTTCGACGAGCGTAGCAGCCGCTGGGCCTGGCCCACCACGGCCCGCTCGCCATCGAACGTCAAGCGTTCCTGGGCGGCGCTGAAGCTGCACCAATGAACCTGCTCCATCTCGCCGTCGTGGGCGCGGGCCTCGCCGGAAACGAGTTCCATCAAGAAGTAGTGCACGACTTTCGGAATGAAGCAGCCGCGGGCCTCGTGCCAGAAGGCGTAGCGGACGGGCTCGAGCGGCAAGAGGATCCGCGCGGTCACCCCGACTTCCTCGGAAACCTCCCGGAGAGCGGCCTCTTCCAGGCTCTCACCCGTCTCCAGATGCCCCTTCGGTAAACGCACAGTGTGTCGGCCGGTATTCCAATCCACCTGGTCGGCGATCAGGACCTCGGCTCCCGAGCCAGCCGGTCGGGTGACCACGCCTCCTGCGGAGAGCTCGGGCTCGGCTTGCGATCCGCTCACCCGGGCCTCCGCCCACGCGCTAGAATCCTGTTTCCGGACGCCGCGTTGGTGTCTTGCTGCAGGGGATTCATGAGTTCGAAGTCGCTCCAAGAAGTATGCGCCGCCACCGCCGCAAGCCTGTCGGCTCCGCGTGGCGATGCGCTCGCGAAGGCCGATGAGGAAGGGTACCCGGATTGGGTCCAGGCCGTCGTATGGGTAGAGCGCTTGAAGCGGGTGATCCTCCACGAGCGCGACGAGGACACTCTGGCCACCGAGATTCCGGCCTTGGCGAAGGGGCTCGCCGAACTCCTCGCGGATGTGCGGCGCGAGGAAGGCTTCGATCCGAGTGCGGCGGTCGCAGCGTTCATCCCCCGCCTTCCCCAGGTGCGCGCTCAGCTGGCCGAGGATATCGAAGCGGCCTTCGAGGGCGATCCGGCTGCACGGAGCTTCGGCGAGATCATCGTTGCCTACCCGTCGATCCATGCGATTACGATCTATCGTCTGGCTCACGTGCTCGTCGAGTTGGGCGTACCCCAGCTCCCGCGCATCATGTCCGAACACGCCCACGCGCGCACGGGCATCGATATCCATCCGGGCGCGACGATCGGGCGGCGTCTGTTCATCGATCACGGAACGGGCGTGGTGATCGGTGAGAGCAGCGAAATCGGCGATGATGTACGGATGTATCACGGCGTGACGTTAGGTGCGTTCTCGCCTCGGCGCGGCCAGACCATCCGCGGCACGAAGCGCCATCCGACGATCGGTGACAACGTCACGATCTACCCCGGTGCGACCATCCTGGGCGGCGAGACCGTGGTCGGAAGCGGAAGTGTCGTGAACGGCAACGCCTACGTGACCGAATCCGTGCCGCCGAACTCCCGGGTCATCCCCGAGGCGCCTCGCCAGGAGGTGCGCCAGCGGGCTGGTGCAGAGACGAAACCGGAGCAAGTGCATTGGGATATCTGATTCGCGCCGTGCTGATCGGGTTGGTTGGCTTCGCTCTGGGTTGTTTCGGGCAAGCCGCGCTCGAACCGGCGGAAGCCGGCGCCGACTTTCCGGTGCAGGGGGAGTACAGCTCGCGAGATCCGGCTCTCGGTGCGCAGGTCGTAGCACGAGGTGGCGGAACGTTCAGCGTGAGTTTCTTCGACGGGGGCCTTCCCGGAGCAGGCGCCGATCTCGCGAGTCGCCAGGTGTTCGAAGGTGCATGGGAGGGGTCGTCCGTTCTCTTCGACGGTCCTTGGCAGCTCCGCATCGAGGCCGACATGCTGCACGGGGTGCGTCCGGCCGGAGACGCCTTCTCGCTGCCGAAGATCCAGCGCGAAAGCCCGACCCTTGGCGCGCTGCCTCCCGAGGGCGCAGTCGTCTTGTTCGACGGAAAGGGCCCGGGCGGGTTCGATGGCGAGGTCGATTCGCGGGGCCTGCTCGAGGCAGGCGCCGAGAGCCGCGAAGCCTTCGGGAGCTTCGATCTCCACCTGGAGTTCCGCACGCCCTTCATGCCGACCTCCAGCGGCCAGGGCCGCGGGAACAGCGGGGTCTACCTGCAGAATCGCTACGAGGTGCAGGTGCTCGATTCCTTCGGCGAGGTCGGCGAGTGGAACGAGTGCGGAGGCATCTACGAGGTGGCCAAGCCAGATGTGAACATGGCCTTGCCACCGCTCGCCTGGCAGACCTACGACATCTCGTTTCGTGCAGCTCGCTTCGGCGACGACGGCAAGAAGCTGGCGGCGGCGCGCGTGACCGTCCGCCACAACGGGGTCGTGATCCACTACGACGTGGAGCTTCCCGGCCCGACCGGGCTCGGGGACGAAGAAAGCGCCGCGCCTGGCCCGCTCCATCTCCAGGACCACTGGGACCCGGTTTTCTACCGGAACGTCTGGCTTGTCCCGCGCCCGCTACTCTAAGACCATGAGAAGAGCAGCCCTCCTCGCCGGTTTCGCAGCCCTGTTGCTGGCGACTCCCGCCTTCGCCGAAGAAGGCTGGGGCTACGAGCTGTCCGGCAACCTGATGAGCCCGTATTGCCCGGGCCGAGCTCTCTCGGAATGCCCCAGCCCGAAGGCCGGGGAACTCCGAGCCTGGATCGTCGACCAGGAAAAGGCGGGCCGCAGCCGCGAAGAGGTGGAGGCCCAGCTCTACGAACGCTTCGGGGAGGAACTACGGCAGGCTCCGAAGGCGGAGGGGGTAGGCCTGGTGTCCTACGCGGTTCCGATCGTTTTGTTCGCGGCGGGAGGCTTGCTGGTCGGGGTGTTCCTGAGGCGCAATCGTTCTTCGCGGATCCAAGGGGAATCCCTTGCAACGTCCCAGGCGTCGCCCCCGGCTCCTGATGAAGATCTCGAGCGGATGCTCGATGAGGAGCTCCGCGAGTAGGCTCGCTGCGGATCCCTGGTTCTGGTGGGCCGCTTCGCTTCTCGCGTTGGATCGCGGGGCGGGGGCCGGCCAGCGCTCCATGGCTCACCAGACCCTCGAACGCGCGTGCACCGAGTTTGCCGAGCGCGCAGTCCGAGGGCGCGTACTCTCGGGCCTGGCTCCGCTTTTACTTCCGCGCTGGCCGGCCAGCGCCCCGCGATTGGCCGTGCAGGCAACCGGAACCGCTTCGCCCGGCCTGTGCCTAGCCCCGGCGACTCTCGTTCACTCACGCGTATCCACGGCTTGCACTGATTCGTCGGTCGCTGCGGGTCGGTATACTCGGGGCCGTGAAGATCTATACCAAGCGGGGCGATCGCGGCGAGACGGATCTCTTTGGTGGGGAGCGGGTGGGCAAGGACCACCACCGCGTCGAGGCCTATGGAGAGGTCGATGAGCTGAACTCCGTGCTTGGCATGGCTGCCGCGGCTTCGTCGCAGGATGACATCGTAGAGCTGGCCCAGCGAATCCAAGGCACGCTATTCGATCTCGGGGCCTACCTGGCGTCGCCGGATGCGGAGCGCAGGGCGAAGAGCCGTGTTCCCGAGCCGCGTGCCGAGGATGTGGAAGTTCTCGAGAAGCAGATCGATGCTTTCGAGTCCGAACTCGAACCCTTGCGCCGGTTCATTCTTCCCGGCGGGACCGCAGCCGCGGCGGCTTTTCATGTGGCACGAGCCGTGTGCCGGAGGGCGGAGCGCCGCGCTGTCAGCCTCGATCGGGCCGAGACGCTCGACCCCCTGGCGCTTCGTTTCCTGAATCGGCTATCCGATCTGCTCTTCGTGCTCGCCCGGGTCGAGAACCATCGGGCCGAGGTCCCCGATGTGGAGTGGGAAAGTCGGAGCTAGTGCTCCGATGATTCGCGTCGGCGCCTCGAAGCGCGTGCGGATGCGGCTGCCGAGCCAGTAGGCAAGCACCAGTTCGAGGGCCAGCAGGATCAAGAGCCAACGGCCAAATCGTTTCACAGGTCGCTTCCTCCGCCGCGCAACGCGGATTCGATCTCCTGGCCGAGAGCTTCGGCCAACGCGAAGCCCGAGTGGTCCTGCGCCTCGGCCAGGCGCGCTTCCAGCTTCGCATGACCTCCCCAGGCCGCCAGGCCATGGCTGCCGTAACGCCTTTCGAGGCTCACGCGCACGCCTGCATCCCGGCCGCGACGGCGGCGCTCTTGAAGCCCGTTCGGCCCGAGGCTCTCCAAGTGGCTCTCGAGCGCGGCCTCGAGCTCGTCGAGGCCGGTGCCCTCCTGGGCGGAGACGAGCACCACCGGCGGCACCCATTCCGTCGTGCGTTCTCCCATGCCGGCACCTGCCATGAGTTCATTCGCCGTGCGCTCGGCCATCGGACCGAGATCGGCTTTGTTGACGGCCACCACGTCGGGCAGCTCGAGGATGCCGGCCTTCATGAACTGGAGGAGATCTCCGGCGCCAGGCTGGGCGACGTAGACGAGCGTATCGACCAGGTCGGCGACCTCACCTTCGCTCTGTCCGACGCCGACGGTCTCGACCAGTACGACATCGAAGGCTGCTGCCACGATCGTCACGCTTGCCCGAGCTGCTTCCGCCAGCCCGCCGAGCTGATCTCGCGCGGCCAACGAACGGATGAACACGCCCGGGTCCGCGGATCCGGATCGCACGCGCATCCGGTCGCCCAGCAGGGCGCCGCCGGTGCGCTGGCTCGATGGGTCGACGGCAATCACGCCCACCGTCTGGTCACGGCTGCGAAAGCGTTGCACCAGGGCGCCTAGCAGGGTCGATTTCCCGGCACCGGGCGCTCCGGTCAGCCCGATGCGTCGCGCGCCACCGAGGAGGGTCTTCTCCTCCAAGGCGGCCAACAGCGCGGCCGCCTCCTTCCGTGCTTCGGGCCGGCGGTCGTCGACCAGGTTCAGCGCCGGGGCTACGGCAGCGCGTTCGCGCGCGAGCAGCCGCTCTCCCAGATCAGCCAACGCCCGCGCTCGCCTCGACGACATCGACGACCTCGTCCATGATCCGCGTGAGGTTGAAATCCTTGGGTGTGTAGACACGTTGGATACCCGCCTCGCGCAGGCTTTCCGCATCCTCCTCCGGGATGATGCCACCGACGATGACCGGGACATCGATCCCTTCGTTTTTCAGCCCCGCGAGTACGTCCAGCACCAGGACCAGATGGGAGCCCGAGAGGATCGAGAGCCCGATCACGTGCACGCCCTCGTCTCGGGCTGATTGCACGATCTCGGCGGGCGTCAAGCGGATCCCGTCATAGACGACCTCCATGCCGACGTCCCGGGCCTTCACGGCGATCTGCTCGGCGCCGTTGCTATGTCCATCCAGGCCAGGCTTGCCCACCAGGATCTTGAGCGGGCGCCCGAGCTTCTCGCCGAGAGCGCGCACACGCTTCCGGACCTGTTGGGTGGCTTCGTCCGCCACCTGGGACTCCCTTGCCACGACGCCGGTCGGGGCGCGGTACTCGCCGAAGAGTTCACGCAAGGTGTCGGCCCACTCACCTCCGGTCACGCCGGCGTGGGCGGCCCGGACCGAAGGCGGCATGACGTTCTCGCCGTTGGACAGGGCATCGTGCAAGCCCTGCAGTGCGGCCTTCACGTCCGCATCGTTGCGTTTTGCCCGGAAGGCATTCAAGCGTTCGATCTGCTCGCGCTCGGCCGCAGCATCCACCTTGAGGATGGACGAGTCGTCATCGCCCACCAGCGGCGACGGCTCGGTCTCCGTGTAGGTGTTCACGCCGACGATCGGAAGCTCACCACTTTCGATCGCTCGCAGCCGCGCGGTATGGGATTCCACGAGACGCTGTTTCATGTAGGCGTTCTCGACCGCCGCCACCGCACCGCCCATCGCCAACACCCGCTCGAGTTCTTCCTGCGCCGCCTTCTTGAGCTCCTCGACTTTGGCTTCCACCACATGGGAGCCGTCCAGGAGATCCGGGTATTCGAGCAGATCCGTCTCGTAGGCAAGGATCTGCTGGATGCGCAGCGACCATTGCTGGTCCCACGGCCTGGGCAGGCCCAGGGCCTCGTTCCAGGCCGGTAGCTGGAGAGCCCGGCAGCGGGCCTTCTTGGAGAAGGTGACACCGAGGGCCTCGAGCACGATGCGAATGACGTTGTTTTCGGGCTGGGCTTCCGTCAGGCCGAGGCTGTTCACTTGCACGCCATAACGGAAGCGGCGCTGCTTGGGATCCGTGACCCCGTAGCGATCCCGCCCGAGTTCGTCCCATAGCTCGGTCATTGCGCGGCCCTTGCAGATCTCTTCTACGAAGCGGATGCCCGCGTTCAGGAAGAAGGAGATTCGCGCGAAGACCTCCGGGAGCACCTCGTCTGAAACGTCGTCGCGCGCCTTCACCGCATCGAGCACGGCGATGGCGTTGGCCATCGCGTAGGCGATCTCCTGCACCGGTGTCGCACCGGCCTCTTGCAGGTGATAGGAGCAGATGTTGACCGGGTTCCACTTCGGAATGGCCGTCACGGAGTGGGCCACCATGTCGCTGATCAGGCGCATCGAGGGCTCCGGCGGGAACACATAGGTGCCTCGGGAGAGGTATTCCTTGATCAGGTCGTTCTGGGTGGTGCCGCGGAGCTGATCTGCCGTCACACCCTGACGCTCGGCCGTGGCGACGTACAGCGCCAGCAGCCAGGCGGCGGTCGCGTTGATCGTCATCGAGGTGTTCATCTGGTCGAGAGGGATCTCCCGGAACAACACCTCCATGTCGTCGATGTGCCCGATCGGCACGCCGACCTTGCCGACCTCGCCCCGGGCCAGGGGATGATCTGAGTCGTAGCCCGTCTGGGTGGGCAGATCGAAGGCGACCGACAAGCCCGTCTGCCCCTTTGCGAGGTTCGAGCGGTACAGTGTGTTGCTGGCCTCGGCCGAGGAGTGGCCGGAGTAGGTGCGGAAGACCCAGGGGCGGTCTCGCTCCGGACGGGCGGGGTCGTTCATCGGGGCTCCGGTCGGAAGTGACCGAAAAGGCTAAAGAATCAGGCTCGCCGCCGCCAACGGAGCAGGCTCGTACGAAACCTGCTCCGGCCTTTGTCATCCTGTCGCCATGCTCGACGCTCTCGACCACGTCATCCTCGCCGTAGAAGACCTCACCGCGGCCACTCGGAACTACGCCCGGTTGCTGGGCCGGAGCCCCTCCTGGCGTGGCGAGCATCCCTCCATGGGCACGGCGAACACGCTGTTTCGGCTGTCCAACATGTATCTGGAGCTGCTCTGCCCCGAGGGGGACGGGCCCGTCGCGGACATGCTGCGGCTCCGAATGGCAGAGCACGGAGAGGGCCCGGCGGGGTTGGCGTTTCGCACACAGGACGCCGCGGCCTGCCATGAGGCCTGGACGAAAGCCGGCCTGCACCCGTCCGAGCCGGCCGCTGGGCTCGGACGTGACATCGAATCAGGTGCCTTCCGGGAGTGGACGAATGTGTTCCTGCCGCCGGCGGATACCCGTGGCGTGCTGATGTTCGCCATTGAGCATCGGACGCCAGAGGAGACGCTGCCGGAGTCGCCGCTCATGGCGGAGGCGTCGGCTTGTATCGGCGGTCTCGATCACATCGTGGTCCAGACACGCGCTCCCGAGGCTGGAGTCCGTCTATACGGAGAACAGCTCGGCCTGCGCCTGGGTCTCGACCGGGAGTTCCCGAAATGGGGCTCGCGTCTGATCTTCTTCCGGGTCGGCGGCGTGACGGTAGAGCTTGCCGCCCAGCTCCAGGAAGAGGGCGATTCCGCGGCCACGCTCGACGAGGATCGGCTCTGGGGGCTTTCATGGCGGGTGGCCGACGCGGACGCGGCTCAGGCGCGCATGGCGGAGGCCGGCCTCGATGTTTCGGAGGTGCGCGACGGGCGCAAGCCAGGGACGAAGGTCTTCAGCGTACGCGGGCCCACGAACGGGGTTCCCACCCTCGTGAAACAGCCTCTGCCTCGCGACGAGCCCGCCCTCTCGGGCGCTTGACGAAAGCCCGCCCGGAGCCGAGCTTTTCCGTCTTGGCGAACGTGCGCCCCGGAGGAGACCGCGTGAGCATGACCCCTGAGAGTGGCGAGGGCTTTCCCGACGATCTGGAGGCGGGAATCCGCGAGCTGAAGGAACGGCAGAATGCCGTCGTGCTCGCCCACTACTACCAGGAATCCGAAGTCCAGGATCTCGCCGATTTCGTCGGAGATTCCCTGGCGCTGGCGCAGGCCGCGGCCGGCGCGGACAAGGACGTGATCGTCTTCTGCGGCGTCAACTTCATGGCAGAGACGGCGAAGATCCTGAACCCGGATCGCAAGGTCGTCGTGCCCGATCTCGAGGCCGGCTGCTCGCTCGCGGATGGTTGCCCGCCGGACGCGTTCCGGAAGTTCATCGACGAGCACCCCGGCGCGAAGGTGCTCTCCTACATCAACTGCTCCGCCGACGTGAAGGCGATGAGCGATCTGATCTGCACTTCGTCGAATGCGGTGAAGATGGCTCGCGAGTTCGAGGGCCAGCCGTTGATCGTCGCACCGGATCGGCATCTGGCCCGTTGGATCGGTCAGCAGGCGAATCGCGACGACCTGATCATCTGGCAGGGCGCGTGCATCGTGCACGAACAGTTCAGCGCGAAGGAGTTGACGAAGCTCCGGCTCCGGCATCCGGAAGCCGAGGTGCTCGCCCACCCCGAGTGCGACGCGGCCGTGCTCGACCAGGCGGATTTCATTGCGTCGACGTCAGGCATCATCCAGCGTTCCGTCGAAGGGCCCGCGGAGACCTTGATCATTGCCACCGAGGACGGCGTCTTCCACGAGATCGAAAAGAGGCTCCAAGCCCTCGGCAAGAAGAAGACGCTGATCCAGGCGCCGGGCATGGACGAGAGCTGCGCCTGCAACCGCTGCCCCTACATGCGCCTCAACACCCTCGAAAAGCTCTACCTCTGCCTGCGCGACCTCAAGCCCGAGATCACCGTTCCCGAGGATCTCCGCCTCAAGGCCCTCGAGCCGATCGAGCGAATGCTGGAGCTGTCTTAGCGGGTATCGGGGCCGCTTCGCTTCTCGTAGTGGATCGCGGGGCGGGGGGACGGCCAGCGAGGAATGGCTCGGCCGGGGCCTGGGTGGCCGCGTAACACTTGGACGCGGGTTCGCTTACGCGGCTTCGCCGCTAGCGAACGAGCGCACGCTCACCCGATGAGATGCCTGCGCTTTATTTCCTCGCTGACCGTCCCCCCGCCCCGCGATCGGCCGTGCTGGTAACCGGGACCGCTCCCGCCTCGCGATCGGTGGTGCAGGCAATTGGGACCACCTTCGCCGGGGCTGGGCGCAGGCCGGGCGGAAACAAACGGCAGACTCAGGCGTCGTTTATTCAGCGTGTCGGCCCGAAGTACTTTGGGGCAAAGGTGTCCGTGCTCGACCTGACGACGAGTTATCGGACGCTGAGAAGGGCCAGCCCTGGAGGGCCAGCCCTTCCGCGGTGTGCGAACACCGCTGCTCCTGGATCGTAGGTTCTTCCTACTTGTCGTGGCACACGAAGCAGAGGTCGCTGGCTCCAA
>JAFDCZ010000136.1 GCA_019312665.1 Deltaproteobacteria bacterium
GCCTCGGCCCAGATCTCCTGCTTTCTCCGATACGACCACGTGAGCCAGAGAGCCCGCGTCAAATGGTCGAAGATCAACACCAACCAGATCCAAATCAGGGGTGCGTCGAACACGCCGGCCGCCAGGTAGGCCAGGGGAACACGGAAGACCCAATTGCCGAGGACGGCGGCGACGAGCGGGGTCCATGTGTCGCCGGCGCCGCGGAAGGCCCCGGCAAGCGTGAAGTGGAGCTGCATGACGGGTTGGGCGAGCGCCAGGCAGAGCATGAAGGGGCCGAGGGTGGCGACCGTTTCGGGATCGACGGTGAAGATTTCGGCGAGGGGTTTCCTGGCGAGGGCGCCAATGGCTCCCATGACGATGGCGGTCGCGACGGCGAGCGTGGCGGCGCGAGCGGTGGCTCGGCGGGCTGCGGCGGGATCCTTGGCGCCGAGGGCCTGGCCGACCAGGGTGGCGACGGCCTGGCTGTAGCCGATGCCCGGGATCCAGGAGAAGGCGAGGATGCGGATGCCGATGGTGTACGCGGCGGCGGCGACCGTTCCGTAGGCGCCGATGAAAGCGAAGTAGGAGATCATCGCGGCGTTCATGATCAGGCGTTCGCCGACGCCGGGGATGGAGATCCGGATCAGCTCGGGGAAGAGGCGTCCCATGCCGTGAAGATCGCGTCGGCGCAGGCCGGTGGGGCCGTTCGCGGGGCTTCTTGCGATGGCGCCAGCGAACAACACGATGGCGACGCATTGGGCGATGAGCGTGGCAAGGCCGGCGCCGGTGACGCCCATTTTCGGGAAGCCGGCCAGCCCGAAGATCAGCAGCGCGTTCAAGGCGATCTTGACGATGGTGACGACGACCGTGATGCGCAGCGGCGTGCGCGTATCCTTGTTGGCACGGAGCCCGCTCTCGATGGTCAGACAGACGCCCATCAGGACCGCCGAGGCCATCAGGTACTGGAGATAGGGGATGCAGAGGTCGATGACTTCGGGCGAGGCCGATAGCCAGCGAAGCAGGGTTCTGGGTGCGAGGAGCATCAAGCCGCTCAGCACGAGAGCGGCACCGAGTGCCAACACCAGGGATGCCGCGAAGGCCTTGCGAGATTCGTCGAGCCGGCCGGCGCCAATGGAGCGGGCCATCACGGCAACGCAGGCAAACGAGAGTGCAAACAGGGCAGACTGGGAGACGAAGAAGAGCTGCACGGCGTAGCCGACCGCAGCTTGCGCCTCCGGGCCGAGCCGGCCGACCATCGCGACATCGATCAGCGCGACCATCGCGGCCAGGCCCTGGGAGAGCATCACCGGCCAGGCGAGGCGCCAGATTTCGCGGGTGGTGCCGGGTGCGGCTTCGCCCGGGGCGGGTTCTTCGGGAACCAGGGAACCACTGCCGACCGCCAGGGTGCCCGCAGGGTTGGCCGGTGCGCCTTCCGGATCGCCCAGCTCCTCGAGCCGCTCCTCCACCACACGCTGGGCGCGCTCGGTGGGGTCGGGGGGGCCGGTCATGAAGCGGCGCAGGCTATCGGAGCTGCACCTGCACTGCCATCAACCGGTCGGCGCGAGCTATCGGAGCCGCACCAGCACTGCCATCAACCGGGCCGGCGCAAGCTTCCGAGGACGGCTTCCAGTTCGTTCAGGGCAGCCAACTCGTCGTTTCCAAAGACCTCGGCGAGGCCGAGGGCGGCGCTGCCTCCGACGGCGCTGAGGCCAGCGCCGAGCCACAGGCTGCGCCGGAGCCATTCCCTTCGGGTGAGACGGCTTCCGGCCGCGCAAACGGCGACCCCAGCGAGGCCGGCAGCCGCGCCGGCACGAAGTGTTCCGCGGCGGGTCTTCGCGAGCGTGCGCCCCTGTTCGAGGGCTTCGCGGGCGAGAGCGAGCGCCGGCTCGTCGGCACCCGGCCAGGCGCGAGCGCTGGGAGCCGGGGAAAACACGATCTCCGCCACGAGCCCCGCGTGATCCGAATAGGCGGCATCGACGCCGTCGAAGGAGAGGGGCGCATCGAAGGCGCGCTCGAGCTGCTGCACCCTGGCCGCCGTGCCGAGACCGTCGCGTGTCCAGACGTAATCAATGCGCGAGCGGTGATCGATCTCCCGGTACGGATGAGGCGCCAGGATCGTGTCGAAACGTCGATCGAGTTCGACCGCGGAATCCACGAGCCCGCTGAGCCCTTTGAGGATCGGATACTCCGGCCCGCTTTCGCGCACGTTGAAATCTCCCAGCGCAACGACGGGCCGGTCGCTAGGCGAGAGCAACTCGGCGATCTCGATCACCTGCCCGACGCGGTGCCCGAAATACGTGTCGATGGTCTCGGGTGTGTAGTGGGCGACGAGGTGGGTATCGAGGAAATCGACTGGCCCGGCGGGTGTATCGATGGTGATGACGACGGCCCCCTTGCCGCTGAAATAATCGCCATGATCGATCCGCTCCGGCAAGCCGGAGAGGCGGAAGCGTTGGAAACGGGCCTCGCCCAGGGGATGACGCGAGATCAGCATCAGGCCGCTTCCGCCGGCGGCCTCGGGGTTGTGCCAGGCATGCTTCAACCCGATCTCGCGTAGTCCGGCCAAGAGCAGGGCTCGTCCCTCGTCGGTCCAGCTCTCCTGGATCGCGAATACGTCGAGGGAGAGTTCCTCCGCTTGCTTTGCAATGGCTTGCATCCGCGGAAGTAGATGCTGACTGAGCGGGCCCCAGAGGCCCCATACATTCAGTGTGGCGACGCGCAGGCGGGCCGTTTCACCGGCTGCAGTAGAAGGGATGCCGGCTCGCAAACGGGAAGCCTAGGAGCGCAGCTCGGCGGGTAGTTGGAAGACGACGCCTTCGTCCACGGGCGTCGGCGCTACCACCTCGGCACCGTTCGGCGCGAGTTCGCGGAGGCGTTCGACCACGGCCTCCACCAGGACCTCCGGGGCCGACGCGCCGGCGGTCACGCCAACACAGGTCGCAGCTTCGATCCACGCGGGTTCGATCTCTTTGGCGGTCTGAACCAAGTGTGCCGTCACGCCGGATTTGCGCGCCAGCTCGACCAGGCGGTTCGAGTTGGAGGATTCCGGCGCGCCGACGACCAGCACCAGATCTGCCTTGCGGGTGAGCTCCTTCACCGCGTTCTGTCGGTTCTGGGTCGCGTAACAGATGTCGCCCTTGCGAGGCAGGCGGACCTCCGGGAAGCGCCGCTCCAACACGGCGATCACGTCACGGGTATCGTCCACCGAGAGGGTCGTCTGGGTGAGGACGGCGAGCTGAGTGGGGTCGCTCACCTCCAACAGTTCGGCGTCGTCCGTGGTTTCGACCAGGTGGATGCGTTCCGGCGCGTGGCCCATCGTGCCCTCGACTTCCACGTGCCCCGCGTGCCCTATCAATGCGATCTCCACGCCGGCACGGTCGAAGCGCTGGGCTTCGACGTGGACCTTCGTGACGAGCGGGCAGGTCGCGTCGATCGTGCGCACCTTCTGGCGGGCGGCGGCTTCGCGGACGGCCGGTGAGACGCCGTGGGCGCTGTAGATCAGCAGCGCGCCCTCCGGCACGTCGGCCGGGTCCTCGATGAAGATCGCGCCCTTGGCGCGCAGCCCCTCGACCACATGCCGATTGTGGACGATCTCGTGGCGGACGTAGACGGGCGGGCCGAAGCGCTCGAGGGCCTGTTCGACGATTTCGATCGCCCGGTCGACACCGGCGCAGAAGCCCCGGGGGCTGGCCAGGAGGATGCGCATTCGGGGAGGCTAGCAATCACCGGCCCGGGGTTCGGGCTCCGGGTGAGCCGCTACAATCCGCCACCGATTCGTCCGAAGCCCATTTTTCAGCGTCGAGGAATGTCATGTCCGATCCGCAAGCTTTCCAGGCCGAGACCCGCAGCTGGCTCGAGGAGAACTGTCCGAAGTCCCTGCTCGGCAAGGGGGGAGGGGGCATCGTCGGAACCTGGGGCGGCCGCAAGTGGAAGCCCGAGAGCGAGGATCAGCGGCTGTGGCTCGAGCGGGCCGCGGCCAAGGGCTTCACCGCGCCGACCTGGCCCAAGGAGTACGGCGGCGGAGGGCTCTCGAAGGAAGAGGCCAAGATCCTGGCCCAGGAGATGCGGGCGGTTGGCACGCCGCCGCCGCTGATCGGTTTCGGTCTCACCATGATCGGCCCGACCCTGCTTCAGTATGGCACCGAGGAGCAGAAGCTGGAGCACCTGACGAAGATCACCCGCGGCGAAATCCGCTGGTGCCAAGGCTATTCGGAGCCCGGCGCCGGTTCGGATCTGGCCGGCTTGCAGATGCGGGCTGACGACAAGGGCGATCACTACATCGTGAACGGCACGAAGGTCTGGACCTCCTACGCCGATGAGGCCGATTGGATCTTCGCACTCGTACGCACGGATCCGAAGGCCAAGAAGCAGGAGGGGATCACCTTCTTGTTGATCGACATGGAGACGCCTGGCATCTCCGTGAGCCCGATCCTGCTGATCAGCGGCTCCTCACCGTTCTGCGAGACGCACTTCCAGGATGTGAAGGCGCTGAAGAGCAACGTCATCTTCAAGGAGCACGCAGGCTGGACGGTGGCCAAGGCGCTGCTCGGCCATGAGCGCTCGATGGTGGCCGAGGCGTTCGGAGGCGGTGGCGGTAGTCGGCGCAGCCTCGCGGATCGTGCTCGGGCCTACCTGCCCGGCGCCGACGCGGAGGGGCCCTTGCCCGATGCGACCTTGCGCCAGGACATCGCCCGCATGGAGATGGATACCCGCGTCTTCGGTCTCACGATGCAGCGCGCTCGCGATGCCGCGAAGGCGGGCCAACAGCCCGGTGCGGAAAGCTCGATCTTCAAGGTGGTGGGAACCGAAATCAACCAGCGGCGCCAGGAACTGCTGATGCATATCGCCGGCCCCCAGGCGCTTGGCTGGGAGGGCGAAGGCTTCGCCGAGGAAGAGCTGCAGGGCACCCGCGATTGGCTGCGTTCCCGCGGCAACACCATCGAAGGCGGAACCTCCGAGGTGCAGCGCAACATCATCGCCAAGCGTGTGCTCGGCCTGCCCGATTGAGGAGCCCTCGTGGACCTGATGCAGAGTGAAGACCAGGAGCTGATTGCGAAGACCGCTGCCGATTTCGTCGGCGAGCGCTCTCCCATCGCCCGCGTGCGCGCGCTGCGGGATGCCGGCGATCCGGTGGGATTCTCCCGCGAGTTGTGGAAGGAGATGGCCGATCTGGGATGGGTGGGCATTCCCTTCGCCGAGGTTCACGGCGGTGCCGACCTCGGCCTGGCCGAGCTGACGCTCGTCGTCGAGGCTCTCGGCCGCGGTCTCGCGCCCGAGCCCTTTCTTTCGACCGTCCTGCTGGCTGGCCAGTTGCTCCAGCGCTCCGGTGATGAAGCGGCCTGTGCGAAGTGGCTGCCGGGTGTCTGTTCCGGCGACACGATCCTCGCGCTGGCGTACCAGGGAGCCACCAGCCGCTACGAAGTGTTCTCTCCCGCCGTGGTGGCCACCGCGAAGGGCGACGGCTTTTTGCTGACCGGCCAGGCGATCCAGGTACTCGACGGCCATGTCGCCGACGCGCTGATCGTCTCGGCCCGCACCTCCGGCGAGCAAGGGGAGGCCTCCGGCCTCAGCCTCTTCGTCGTCCCGAAGGATGCGTCGGGCCTCGAGATCGTGCGCCAGAGCCGGGTCGACGATCGCAATGCAGCCCTCGTCCAGCTGAGCGATGTGGCCGTTTCCGCGAGCGACGCGCTTGCCGGGATCGATGGGGGAGGGCAGCTCCTCCAGGAGACGATCGATCGCGCCACGATCGGCCTGTGCGCCGAGATGCTCGGCGGCATGCAGCATGCCTTCGAACTCACGCTCGAGCACCTGAAGACCCGTGAACAATTCGAGACCGTGATCGGGACCTTTCAGGCCTTGAAGCACCGGGCCGCCGATCTCTTCATCGAGATCGAGCTGTCGAAATCGGCGGTGATGGCTGCAGCCCGGGCAGCGGATGGCGATGACGTGGAGCTTGCCCGCTACGCCTCGCTGGCCAAGGCCCAATGTTCTGAAGCCTACGTTCGCGTGACGAACGAGGCGGTCCAGATGTTTGGTGGTGTCGGGATGACCGACGAGTACGACATCGGCTTCTACATGAAGCGCGCTCGTGCCACCGAGCTGACCTTCGGAGACGCCGCCTACCACCGTGATCGCTGGGCCGCGCTGGGCGGTTACTGAGAGCACGATGACGCTCGATCCGACCGACCGGATGCTCGCGGCCTGCAGAGGGGAGCCGGTGGATCGCCCGCCGGTCTGGCTGATGCGCCAGGCCGGGCGTTACCTGCCGGAGTATCGCGCGGTGCGCGAGGGCACCACGTTTCTCGAGATGTGTGCCGACGTCGAGAAAGCGGTCGAAGTCTCCCTGCAGCCGATCCGGCTGGTGGGAAGCGAAGCCGTCGTGTTCTTCTGCGACATCTTCGTGCCGATGCTCGCGATGGATGTCGGCCTCGATTTCGCGCCCGGGCCGATCATCGATGAGCCGATTCGCACCCGTGAGCAAGTGGATGGGCTCACGCTTCCGGATTTCGAGCACGCCGTGCCTTACGTGTTCGAGATTCTTCAGCGCCTTCGCGCTGAGCTGGCCGCAGATCGCATCCCGCTGATCGGCTTTGCCGGCGCGCCGTTCACCCTGGCTACGTACCTGATCGAGGGCAAGGGGGATCCGACCCGGACCTATCCCCATCTTCGCCAGCGCATGGCGGATGAGCCCGAGTTGATCGATGCCCTGCTCGGGCGGCTGGCCACGATGACGATCGACTACCTGAACGCACAGATCCGGGCAGGCGTACAGGTCGTCCAGCTCTTCGATACCTGGGCCGGCACCTTGGACGAGGAGACGTACCGCCGTTTCGTGCTGCCCGTGAATCAGGCCATCGTCGAAGGGGTCGATCGGAGCCAGGCCCCGTTCATTCTGTACATGAACGATGCGCCGCATCTGCTTGAAATGATGATGGAATCTGGTGCAGATGTGGTTTCGGTGGGTGCCTCCGTGGATCTGGCTGAAGCCGCGCGAAAGGCGAAGGGTCGCGTCAGCCTTCAAGGCAACCTGGCACCGGAAGAGCTGGCCCTGCCGCGTGAAAAGATCTTCGAGCGGGTGCGCGAACTCGCGGCCGCGGGCCGAGCGGCCCGCGGCCACATCCTGAACCTCGGCCATGGATGCCTGCCCGAAACGCCGGTCGAGGGCGTGCGCGCCTTCACGGATGCGGCGCGGGCACTCTCTTCGGAGGCCTGAGATGGACAGGGTCGACACGGTCGTGATTGGCGCAGGCGCCGCCGGGCTGGCGGCGGCGCGCACCCTGTTGGTGCGCGGCGTGGACGTCCGGGTCTATGAGGCCGCCGATCACGCCGGTGGCGTGATGCAGAGCGTGCATGAGGACGGCTTCCTCTACGAGCTCGGTCCCAACACGTTCCGCGTTTCCGGCCCGGCACTCGCGTTGTTCCGGGAGATCGGCCTCGAGGCTGCGTTGGTGAAAGCGAGCCCAGCCAGTCGCAAGCGTTTCCTGCTGCACCAGGGGAGCCTCGTGCCTGTCCCGATGGATCCGGTGACGTTTGCAACGAGTCCGCTTCTCACCGCGAAGGGCAAGCTGCGCTTGTTCGCCGAGCCGTTCATCCGGCGCGGGGACGGAGAGAACGAGAGTGTCGCGGCCTTCACGACCCGTCGCCTCGGCCACGAGGTGACCGAGGGGTTGATCTCACCCTTCCTGATCGGCGTGTATTCCGGAGACGAGAACCAACTCGGCGCCGGCGCCGTCTTCCCTTCGCTGGTGGAAGCCGAGCAGCTAGGCGGGTCGATTCTGGTGGGCTCCTTGCGACGCCGCATGCGCGGAACCGAGGCACCGGGCGCCCCGGGCAGCTGGTCGGCCAGCGGTGGCATGGGAGGACTGGCCACCCAGATGGCCATGCCACTCGGCGAAGCGCTTCGCCTTTCGTGTGCAGTGCGTAGCTTGAACCGGGACGGCGATCATTGGCGCCTCGAAACGAATGAGGGCGAAGTCGAAGCCCGCCGTGTGGTGTGTGCCGTTCCCGCTCCGGCGGCCGCGCGCCTCTTCTCCGAGCTCTCTCCGGACGCGGCGCGCATCGCCGACGCCATCGAGTTCGTGCCGGTCGTCAGCGTGCAGCTCTCGGTCGATCCGACCCTCACGTTGACCCATCCGGTCGAGGGCTTCGGCTTCCTCGTGCCGCGAGAAGAGCAGCTCGATCTGCTCGGCGCCCTGTTCATGAGCCGGCTCTTCCCCGGCCGGGCGGCGCCGGGTCGGGAGCTCATCACGGCAATGATCGGTGGGCGCCGCTGGCCCGGGGCGGTGGATGCACCGGAGGACGAGCTGCAGGCGAGAATCGCAAAGGCATTGGACCGTGCCCTGGGCCTGCGCGGTGGCATCGAGCCGCTGGCGTACACCCGGCATCGCCAGGCCATCTGCCAGCCCGGCGTCGGCCATCGGCCCGCGATCGCCAAGCTTCGTGCCGCCCTGGTCGGGCTCCCGCCCCTCGAAGTGGTCGGAAGCTGGGTCGATGGGGTGAGCGTCGGAGATACGCTGGGCGCCGGCCGTGCCGCGGCGCTGCGATTGATGGAGGCCGGATGACCGGATCCAAGACAACCCCTCAACCTTCGGAGGCCGGATGACCCGATCCAAGGGAACCCCTTACACTCCGGAGGCCGGATGACCGACGCGAATACGCTCTTTGATCTGACCGGGAAGGTCGCCGTCGTCACGGGCGGAAGCCGTGGCCTCGGCAAGGAGATGGTGCTCGCCTTCGCCCACCAGGGTGCAGACGTGGTGATCTCGAGCCGCAAGCAGGAGGCCTGCGAAATCCTGGCCAAGCAGGTTGAGGCGGAAACTGGACGTCGGGCCCTGGCCGTCGCATGCCACACGGGCCACTGGGATGCGTGCGACGCCCTGGTCGATACCACTCTCGAGGCATTCGGGAAGATCGACGTGCTGGTGAACAACGCGGGCATGTCGCCCCTCTACCCATCCCTCGATCAGGTTTCCGAGGAGCTCTGGGACAAGGTGATGGCCGTCAACCTGAAGGGCGCCTTCCGGCTCTCGGCGCGGGTCGGAACATTGATGGCCGAAGGCGAGGGCGGCTCGATCATCAACATCAGCAGCATGGCGGCCAGTCAGCCTTCACCCATGGAGATCCCGTATGGCGCGGCCAAGGCCGGTCTCCACGCGCTCACGTTGGGCATGGCGCGAGCCTTCGCGCCGAAGGTCCGGGTCAACTGCATCATGCCCGGGCCCTTCCTGACGGATATCAGCAAGGCCTGGGATCTCGAAGCGTTCCACAAGGCCGCGGCCACGAACATTCCCCTGGGCCGCGGCGGCGAGCCGAGCGAGATCGTGGGAGCCGCGCTCTACCTGGCCAGCGGCGCCTCGAGCTACACGACCGGGTCGATCCTCAAGATCGACGGGGGAACCATCTACAGCCCGAGCTGAGCCGCCCCGCGCAATTTCTCGGCCACGCTGCGCACCCAGCTCGGCTGGGCATTCACGCACGGGACGAGCAGCAGATCGTCCCCTCCGAGTTCGCGCCACTGGGCCAGGCCGCGGATGCCGATTTCCTCGACCGTCTCCAGGCAATCGGCGACGAAGGAGGGGCAGAGCACCGCCAGGCGGCGAACCCCGTCCGCCGCCAGCTCCGGGAGCCGGTGATCGGTGAACGGTTGGATCCATGGCGTACGCCCTAGACGGGATTGGAAGCTCGTTGAGACCCGATCGGCATCCAACCCGAGCGCCGCGGTGAGTGCTCGGCTCGTCGCATAGCATTGCGCCCGGTAGCAGTGGCGGTTGGCCTCGCCCATCGCGTCGCAGCAGGTGTCGCTTGCGAGGCAGTGCCCACCTGTCGCATCGCTGCGTCGGACCTGCCGCTCGGGCAGGCCGTGGTAGCTCAGCAGGACATGGTCCGGGGCGAACTCCTCGAGCAGCGGGCCGGCGATCTCGGCGGCTGCGCCGATGAAGCCCGGGTCATCGTAGAAGGGGCCGAGGGTCGAGAGTGCCGGCGGATCCCAGCGCTTGCCGGCCAGCTCGAAGGTGCGCTGCAGCGCGGAGCCCGAAGAGGAACCCGCCTCATGAGGGAAGAGGGGGAGCACGATGATGCGCTCGACCTCGGCCGAGGCGAGCCGGTCGAGTGCGCCTTCCAGAGAAGGCTCGCCGTAGCGCATGCCCAGTTCGACGAGAAAGCCGTCTCCGAGCTCCTTGGCGACGCCGTCGGTGAGCGCCCGGCTATGGACGAGCAGCGGAGAGCCCGCCTCCGTCCAGACCTTTTGATAGGCCTTGGCCGAGCGGGGAGATCGGAAGGGCAGGATGGCTCCGTAGAGCAGGAGTGCCCGGCCGAGCGCCGGCATGTCGAGCACGCGCGGGTCGCTCAGGAACTCGCGCAGGTAACGCCGGACCTCCCGGGTGCGCGGCGCGTCCGGGGTGCCGAGCTGGATCAGCAGGATGCCGGTCGCATTCTTGACACCAGTCGGATTCGGCATGCTAGGCCTTCCCCCGCGCCCGCCGCTGCATTCCGCCCAGCCAGAGGGAAACCGCGATGTAGTAGGCCGGATAGAGCAGCGAGAGTTCGATCAAGTGGAGATGGGCCAGCTTCTCGGGCCAGGCGATTCCGGCGGCTACCACGCAGGTCCATGCCCCGGCGCCGAGGTTCGTCGTCCAGAACAGGTAACGCATATGGCTCGGGTAGAGGTATTTCAGCGGCACGAAGACGGCGATGGAGAGAAAGATGAGCCAGCCGACCGTGACCGCCTGGGAGATCGGAAGGGCCCAGGCGTAGATCGCCACCACGTTCCAATAGGAGGGGAAGCCGACGAAGAAGTGGTCGTCGCTCTTGGCGTCGCCCTGGGAGAAGCCGTAGGCACTGGCCAGGATGGGCAAGGCGGCGAAGCCCCAATGGGGAATGCTGTCGGTCCAGACCAGGAAGAGGGCGGGCACGAAGACGTAGCCGAGGAAATCCACGATGTCGTCGAGGCGGCGGCCATCGAAATCCGGGAGCCATACGGAGACGCCGACCTTGCGGGCCAGGCTTCCATCGACGGCGTCGATCGAGAGGCTGACCAGCATCCACAACGCGGACGCCTGGAAATCGCCACGGGCAGCGGCGAGCACCGCAAGCAGGGCGGCTACTGCGCCACTGGCGGTGAAGGCGTGCACCGCCCACGCCAGGGAACGCGAGCCCCGCTGCTCCAGCTCGTCCCCCATGCGATTGGCCCCTCCCCGCTCCGGGCGACGGAAAGTCTAGCGGCTATCCTCGGCGCCCTCAGGGAGATGGCATGGCCACGGATCGGAACCCTCCGCCCATCGTGCAACCGCCCAGCGCAAAACCCCACGTCGTAGGGGCGACGCCCCAGCAGCGCGCCAACGAATTGGTGGAGATCCTTCGTCAGGGGGACGATTCGTTCGTCACCACTCGCATGGACACGGTGCTGAACTGGGCGCGCAAGTACTCCATGTTCCTCTACCCGTTCGTTACGGCCTGCTGCGGGATGGAGTTCATGTCGACCGCCGGGCCGCGTTACGATATGGATCGCTTCGGCTGCGCGCTGCCTCGCTTCTCGCCCCGTCAGTCCGATCTCTTGATGGTGGTGGGTACGATCAGCCACCGTCAGGCCCCGATCCTGAAGAAGGTCTACGACCAGATGACCGAGCCGAAATGGGTGATGGCGTTCGGTGCCTGCACCTGCTCGGGCGGGCCCTACGACAACTACGCGACGGTGCAGGGCATCGACACGATCATCCCGGTCGACGTCTACGTTCCCGGCTGTCCGCCGCGGCCGGAAGCGGTGCTGGATGGACTGATCAAGCTTCAGGCCCGGGTGCAGGCGGAGAAGGTGCCGGCGGATGGGCGTCATGTGGAAATCTCGGACCTCAGCAGCGTCAAGCAGGCGTGAGCTGTACCGATGAGGAGAATGCGGTGATCGAAACGCCCGTTTTTGGATCGTCCTGGGGGAAAGCTCGTTGAACGCTGCTGGCCGTTTCGATCTCGCCGTCGTTGGTGCGGGCCCCGGCGGCTATGTCGCCGCCATTCGGGCCGCTCAACTCGGCATGAAGGTGGCCGTGATCGAGCGCGATCGGGTCGGTGGCGTATGCCTCAACTGGGGCTGCATTCCGACCAAGGCGCTTCTCTCGGGTGCCGAGATGGTGGAAAACCTGACCCGCCACGGAGAAACCTTCGGCATCACCACGGCAGGGCTCGTGCTCGATTATGGCAAGCTGATCGACCACAGCCGCAAGACCGCCGACCGGTTGTGCAAGGGCGTCCAGGGCCTGCTCAAGAAGAACCAGATCGAACTGATCCCCGGCAGCGCCCGGTTGGCCGGGCCGAATAGCGTCAGCGTGAACGACGAGGCCCTGGTCGAGGCCGATCAGATCCTTCTGGCCACCGGCTCCACCGAATGGGTGCCGCCGGGCCTCGAAGTGGATGGCACGCAGGTGTTGACCTCCCGGGAGGCGCTCGAGAGCAAGCGGGTGCCGGATCGGCTGGTGGTGATCGGTGCGGGCGCGGTGGGCATCGAGTTCGCCTACGTCTATGCCAACTACGGTTCCCGGGTGACCATTGTCGAGATGGCTGACCAGATGCTTCCCGGCGCCGACCCGGATATTGCGGTCGCGTTGCAGCGGGAGTTCCGGCGCAAGAACATCGAGGTTCGGCTCGAGACCCGTTTCGAAGAGCTGAAGCGCGATCCCAGCGG
>JAFDCZ010000137.1 GCA_019312665.1 Deltaproteobacteria bacterium
GATGAGGAAGCCGAGCATTCGCCTGCCGAACGAAAGAAGATGTTGCTCTCTGCTGTGACGAAGGTGCGCAAGCTCGAGGCTGAGATCATCAAGCGTCAGACCTCGATCGCCAACACGCGAACGAGCGACGAGACCCGCGAACGGTCGCAGACGGAGATGGAGGAGCGTTTCCGGGAGGCGGTCGATTTGCTGGTCGCCCAACGTTTCTCGAAGAGGCGCTTCCGCGAACTCCAACTCCGGGTGGTCGAGCAGGCCGAGGTGATGAAGGGGATCGATCAGGCTGCCGTGCGCGCGGTGAGACCGCTTCGTATCAAGTTGGCGGATTTCGATGAGCTTGCAGACCTGGCCACACGGCGCAGCAGCAAGGCGACGGAAGCCCTGGAGAAGCTCGGGGGTGCCGTCCGCCTTGCCGAGGTGAGCGAGAAGCTTCAGCTCATCCGGGAAGAACGCGGCCGTCTCGAGGCAGAGACGAAGATGTCGAGCGAGACCTTCCGCACCCTTCGGAGCCTCTACAAGGACGCCTTTGAGGAGACCCGTCAGGCGAAGTGCGAGTTGACCGAGGCCAACCTGCGCCTGGTCGTGTCGATCGCCAAGAAGTATTCGAACCGTGGGCTTCTGTTCCTGGACCTGATTCAGGAGGGGAACATCGGCCTGATGAAGGCGGTCGAGAAATTCGAATGGCGAAGGGGATACAAGTTCTCCACGTACGCCACCTGGTGGATTCGCCAGGCGATCACCCGCGCGATTGCCGATCAGGCGCGCACGATCCGCATTCCGGTGCATATGATCGAGACGATCAACAAGCTCGGGCGCACCACCAAGGAGCTCGTGCAGATGCTAGGCCGGGAGCCCACGCCCGAGGAGATCTCCGAGAAGATGGAGCTGCCCCTCGAGAAGGTGCGTATGGTGCTCAAGATCGCCAAGGAGCCGATCAGCCTGGAGACGCCCGTTGGTGACGAGGAGGATTCGAATCTCGCCGATTTCGTCGAAGACAAGAATGCCGTGAACCCGGCCGAAGCCGTCGTCGAAGCCAGCCTCTCGGATCAAACCCGCCGTGTCCTCGCCACGCTCGCGCCCCGTGAGGAACGCGTCCTCAAGATGCGCTTCGGCATCGGCGAACGCGCCAACCACACCCTGGAAGAAGTCGGCCAGGATTTCGCCGTCACCCGCGAACGCATCCGTCAAATCGAAGCCAAAGCCCTCCGCAAGCTCCGGCACCCCAGCCGCAGCACGCTCCTGAAAAGCTTCATCGACAACTAGAAGCCCAACAAGTCAATTGTAAACCCCGTCCCCGCTGTTGACTTGTTGGGAGCTAGTGGTGGAAGAGGCGGAGCTTGGTGTGTACGAGCGTGATGCCGTATTCGCGGCAGGCGGCTTCGATGTCGCCGTCGCGGGTCGATCCGCCGGGTTGGGCGATGAAGCGCACGCCATGCTTCTGGGCGTGGTCGATGTTGTCGCGGAAGGGGATGAAGCCGTCGGAGGCGAGACACACGCCGTCGAGGGTGGCGATCCACTCCTTCTGCTCATCGCTGGAGAGCGGCTCGAGCGGGTGATCGAGGGCTTCGCGTAGCGCTTCTTCTTCGAAGGAGGTGAGATCACCTTCGATGTAGCGGACGCGCCAGTTGATGCGCTCCTGCCGCTTGACGCCTTTCTTGAAAGACAGGCCCAATACCTTCGGGTGGGTTCCCAGGTACCAGAGATCGGCCTTGCTGCCGGCAAGCTTCGTGCAGTCCACCCGGCTCTGCTGCCCCGCGCCGATGCCGATCATCTGACCATCGAGCGCGTAGCCCACCGAATTCGATTGGGTGTACTTGAGCACCACCAGTCCGAGCAGCAAATCGCGACGTGCGTCCTCGGTCAACTCGCCACACACCACGCCGTCGAGTTCCGCAGCGCCTACAACGTGGGCGTTGCGATCCTGCACGAGCTTCATGCCGAAGAGTTCCCGCTCTTCCCGAACCGGCGCTACGTAGGCAGGATCAGCCTGAATCACGATGAAGCCGCCATTCTTCTTGGACTTCAGGATCTCCAGCGCCTCCGGTTCGAAACCCGGCGCGACGATCCCGTCCGAGACGACACCCTTCAGGAACTTCGCAGTCTCTATGTCCACCGGATCCGAGAGCGCGGCGAAATCTCCGAAGGAGCATTTCGGATCCGCGCCGCGGGCGCGTACGTAGGCCAGCGCCGCTGGCGTTAGTTCCTTGCCCTTCACCTCGTAGGCGCGAGCCAGGGCCTCGGAAAGGGGGTGCGCAACTGCAGCACCCGCAGGCGAGACATGCTTGAAGGACGCCGCCGCGGCCAGGCCGGTTGCCGCCCGTGCCTCGTGCACGAGCTGCCAGGCGTTCAGCGCATCCAGGAAATTGATGTACGAGGGGTTGCCGTTCAGGAGCGTGATCGGCGCCGTGCCCTCTACGAGGGGCTCCGCCGAGGCAAAGCTCTGGTGGGGGTTGCATCCATACTTGAGCTGCATCGGGTCTCCGCTAGTCCTGGGCTTTCGGGCTCACTCGGGCGATCCACGTGGCGTAGTTGCCGTCGTATCCTACGGCTTCTTGCCGCGCTCGCGTCTTCTCGAGCGCGCGGGCAACGGCCTCGGGTGAGGCAGGTTCCGTCTTTCCGATCGCGTCGCTGATTCGCTGGGCCTGTTCTGCTGCCGCGTCGGCGGAGGCGTTGGGAAGCTCGGCCTCCGCTGCATGTCCGTCCTCACCGAGCCCCAGGTAGGATTCGATCGCCGCCTCGACGACCTCGGCTGCATGTTTGCGCGATGCCACGATGTTGCCCTTGCCGGTGACGACATTGCCAACCGAGAATACATTCGGGTAGCCATCCAGACGCCCAAGGTCCCAATCCGTGAACGCAAACAGCTCACCCTTCATTTCGATTTCGGGAATCGGCTCGGGGATCGAGCCGATCGAGCTGATCACGCAGCTGCCGCGTCGCTCGTAGGTCTCGTCGGTGGGCGTCGGGCGCCCGCCCTCCATCCGGGTGCGTCGCAGTCGCAAGCCCACCACGCGATCTCCCTCGGTGAGCAGGGCGTCCGGAGCCGAGAGCTCCTCGAGCCGGAAGCGGAACTTCTGCATCGCCTTCTCGAGCAGCCGTTTGCGCGCGTTGCGTACCTTGTCAGCGCGCTTCTCGTCGGCGCCGTCGGGAATCTCGACCAGCGGCATGTCTTCGGGTCGCCGCCGGTAGAAGATCGTGCAGCCCTCGAGCCCGAGATCCTCGAACTTCAGATCGTGCCGGGCCAGGATCTTCGGGATGCCCTTCACTTCGAGCTCGATCAGGTCGAGCTCGATGCCGCGCTCGCGCAGCTTTGCAAGGGTGGTTTCCAGCATCAACAGCTTGGCCACATCGATCGACGCGAGTCCGCCGCCCACCACCAGGGAGCCATCCAGGGCCTCGAAGGTTTCGCCGGAGTAGTCTGCTTCGTGCTTGTGGTTGAACCAGATGATGAACGGGTTCTGGTAGATGAGCCCCTTGCCCACCCAGGCCTCTGCACCGTCGATCGGAATCTGCCGGTCGCGCCAGGCACCACAAGCCAGCACGACCGCCGAGAAGCCCCACTCCCTGCATAGCTCGGCGAAGCCCACATCCTGTCCGACTTTCGTGAGAGGCACGAAGTGGACCCCGGGCTTCGAGAGCTTGGCCGAGATGGCCTCGTACTCCTTGTTGCGCAGCCCGACGTGCCAGCGCGGAAGGCCGTCCTCGATTTTTCCGTAGGGCCGCGGGTTCTGCTCGAATACGCTGACCGCACAGCCGTGATCGGCCAGGCGCGCAGCAACCTCGGCACCGGCCGTGGCACCACCGATGACTGCAACGGCATGTCGTAGCGAGGGAGGGGCACTCATGAGGGAAGTCTCGCACCTCCGCCCCCGCGTCGCTATCGAGGCCTTCGGGAGCAGCCCACGAAACGAAGAGCGGCCCCCGGGGCCTCCCCGAGAGCCGCTCGGCGCCCCCCGCTTTCAAACGAGAGGTGCATTGCGAGGCCGCCTAGTTGCGATGGCGGGAACGGTGATCGGCAACCTCGTAGCGAGCCTGCTTGTGATGGCGCCCCCGCGCCAGCCTGCGCTCGTCCAGTTCCTGGTCCAGGCGGGAGACGGCACGGGCGACGCGACGAAATTCTTTGTGCAGGGGACGGTCCGGATGCAGGGATCGGAAGCGACGGGAAGCCCCCGCGAAGCTGCGCTCCAGCTCGTTGAAATCACGGTTCAGCCCCCGCACCCGTCGGCCGCGTTCCGCTGCGTACCGGAATGCCCGGGCATCTCGCCGCAGCTGCTTCAGCTGACGGAGCGCGCGCCGTTCGGCGCGTCTCGGGTGCCGGGTGTCGTGGCGGGCGTGGCGCAGCAGGCTTGTGGTCAGCTCATCGAGCCGGACGGCCGCGTGCAGGATCTGTTGCCCGGAGCTGTGGACCGCCGGCACGGGCACGCGTTTCGTCCGGTCCGGATGTCCGGCGGCGGCCGGAAGCGCCGGAACCAACAGTAGAAGGGCGGCCAAAGGAAGGGTGGCGAAGCGTTTCATCATCGACTCCTGATTCGCGCGCCGCCTGATTGGTGGCGCTCACGGAGTACGACGCAGCACGCTGCGCAATATTCGGTGGCCCTTTTCCCTTCGGGGATCGTCCCTAAGAGGTAGGAGGATCGATGCGGAAGAGCCAAAGGTCCGGCGGCAGTTCGCTCTCGGACTCCGCGAGCCGCGGATATTTCTTTGCTGCCGCGGTAAACATCGCCGGGCGCTCGGATTCGTCCGTCACGCGGGTCGCGCGAGCCCGGAAGATCGCGTCGCCAATCTTGAGCCGCACCCGTGAATCAGCGAGGGCCATCTGCGGCCAGTCTTTTTCGGCGGCGCCCTGGGACGGAACGTAGAGAACGTCGTTGTACACGAAGCAGATCACGGTCACCGAGTGCGGATCGTCGGGTCGCAGCTCGATGGCGATCAGGTCGTGTTCATCACTGAAGCTCCAGCTGGTCGGCCATCCGGAAACCTCGGGGCCCGAAAGCTGCTTGCCCGCGATCGGACCGATGGGATCGCTGCGAAACAAGTAGGCGACAGCCGCCAACGCAGCGACAACCAGAAAAACCTGACCGATTCGTTTCAGGATTGTCATACCGTGCCCTCCGCGTCCGGGCGGGTGTACCACCACGCCCACAGGATGAAGACCGCCTGGAAGGGCAGGCGGATGTAGTTCGCCATGGCGTTGCCGCTGCCCGGGCCGTCGCTACCCACGTTCTCCATCGCCACATACACGTTGGCGGGAAGCACCGCGATGAGCAGCGCGATCAGACCCCACGCTGCAAGCACGCGCACGCGAGGCTCGAGTATGAAGACCCCGAGCACGATCTCAGCCAGCCCCGAGATCACATTCAGCCATTCCGGGTTTGGCAACTTCGGTGGCATGATCGCGACGTAGAACGCCGGATTCATCAGATGGTTGTAGCCGGCGAACATGTAGAGAACCGCCATCACCCAAAGCAAGATCGTCTTGATTCGACTCATGGGGACAGCCTGCCACAGAAGGCGACCCTCAGGAAAGTCAAACAACGGGGTAGACTGGACTGGATGCGGATGACCCTCCTGAGCCTTCTCCTGGTGGCAGCCCTGTCGGCGTGCGGAGGTGGGGGCGAGCGTGGCGAGATCGTTCGCACGCCAGACGACCGCTTCCAGGATCTTCCCGGCTGGAGCTTCGAGCCGCACTACGAAGTCATCGACGGCCTGCGGATCCACTACATCGACGAGGGCCCCGCCAGCGGCCGGCCCGTGCTGTTGCTCCACGGGGAGCCGAGCTGGGCCTATCTGTATCGCAAGATGGTCCCGGTTCTGGCCGACGCGGGTCTTCGAGTGATCGCACCGGACCTGGTGGGCTTCGGCCGCTCGGACAAATACGTGCGGGTCGAGGACTACTCCTACGCGATGCAAGTCGAGGTGATGGCCGAGCTGGTGAGACGGCTCGACTTGCAGGACGCCGTCTTCTTCGGACAGGATTGGGGCGGGTTGGTCGGCCTTCGCGTCGTAGCGGAGGATCCAGATCGCTTCGCTGCTGTCGTCATCGGCAACACCGCTCTTCCGCTCCCGGGCGAGGGAGCTTCCCCGCCTTTCGCATTTCGTGCCTGGCAGCTCTTCTCGCGCTACAGCCCGGTCTTTCCGATCAGCGGTTTGATCGACACTGCAACCACGACGGAGCTCTCGCGCGAGGTCAAGGCCGCCTATGATGCGCCCTTCCCGAGCAGCCGTTACATGGCCGGCGCCCGAGCAATGCCCTCGTTGGTTCCAACCACATCCGATGATCCCGCCGTCTCAGCCAACCGCGCTGCTTGGGAAGTGTTCGATACCTGGGAGAAGCCCTTCGTACTCGCCTTCAGCGATGGCGATCCGATCACCCGCGGAGCGGACGCCCCATTTCGCGAGCGCGTGCCCGGTGCACAAGGCCAGCCGCATACGACCATCGAGGCTGCTGGTCACTTTCTCCAGGAAGACGGCGGCGAAGAACTCGCCGCACTGATCGCGCTCGTCGCGGAAGGCCTCGCCACGGGGCCACCTGTTGGCCCAGCGATCGGCACGCGGATCTTCCACGGCGGTTCCATCCTTACGATGAACCCCGAGCAACCGAGCGCTGAAGCGGTGGTCGTCACAGACGGTCGCATTCGTCTGGTTGGAACGGTCGAGGCGGCACGTAGAGCCTCTGTGGCCGATGCCGAGTGGATCGATCTCGAAAGCCGCGCCCTTCTGCCCGGCTTCATCGATGCGCACAGCCACCTGATGCAAACCGCCCTCAAGCTGGCGACGGTGGCCATGGATCCACCACCGGCGGGAGACGTGACGAGCATCGCCGATATCCAAGCCCGGTTTCGCGCCGAGCTGGAGCGTTCGCCCCGCGGCGCGGACGAATGGCTCGTTGGATGGGGCTACGACAACGGCATGCTCGCCGACGGGCGCCATCCGACGCGAGAAGATCTCGACAGCATCAGCACCGAAGTTCCCATCTTCCTGCTGCATTTTTCGATTCATCAGAGTGTTCTGAACTCGCGCGCCCTCGAGCTCATCGGGATCACAGCCGACTCAGAGGCGCCCGAAGGTGGCGTGATCCGCCGGCTGCCGGGAAGCCGTGAGCCCAACGGAATTCTCGAGGAGACCGCGCACATCCCCGCGTTGATGCGCGTCGCGGGCGGCATCCTGAACGATGGCACCGGCGAGACGCTTCGCCGATTGGTCGCCGAGGCCGTCCAGCTCTATGCGCGCAACGGCTACACCACGGTCACCGAGATGGGTGCGGATACGACCAGCCTGGCGCAGATGCGCATGCTGGCGGACGAAGGACGATTTCCTCTCGACGTCGTGGCTTACCTCTTCTACCTGACGACTTCCACGGAGGAGGCCGCGGCAGCGTACACGCCCAACTACACGAACCGCTTTCGCGTAGGCGGCGGGAAGATCAATCTGGACGGCGGCTCGCCCGGACGGACCGCCTTCCTGCGCGAGCCCTATCATCAGCAACTCCCCGGGGAAGATGGCTACCGTGGCTACTCTTCGATCGAAGAGCAGGGCCGACTCGACGCGATCGTCGCCTCCTACTATGAGCGGGATGTTCCACTCGCCATTCATGCACTTGGAGACGCGGCGCTCGACCAGTGCATCGCCGCCGTCCGGGCTGCAGAGAAACGCTTTCCGCGAGACGACCGCCGCACGCAGTTGATCCACCTCCAGCAGGTGCAGGAGGATCAGTTCGAGGTGCTCACCGAACTCGATGTGACGCTCACCTTCCAGGTCGCCCACAACTACTATTTTGGAGACTATCATCGAGAGGTCATCTACGGACCCGAGCGCACGGAACGCCTGAACCCGCTGAAGTCGGCTCTGCGCCGGGATTTCTCGGTGACACTTCATCACGATTCCCCCGTGCATCCGGTAGATCCGTTCATGCTGCTCTGGGCCGCCGTTGATCGAACGACCCGAAGCGGCAGGGTGATCGGCCCGGACCAACGCATCAGCGTGCAGCAGGCCCTCGAGGCCAGCACCCTCGAAGCCGCGCGTCAGCTCTTCGAAGAAGACGAAAAAGGCTCGATCGAAGTGGGGAAGCTCGCGGACCTGGTGATCGTCGATCGAAACCCGCTGGGCATCCCAACACCCGAACTCAGGAATCTCATGGTCGTCGAAACGATCAAGGAGGGCCGGACGATCTACCGCAGGAATCGACTTTCCGGATCGGCAACGCGGTAGGCTCTGCCCCCATGATCGAACGAGAACTCGACGTGCCCACGCAGGACGGCGAGATGAATACCTTCGTTGTCCAGCCCGAGACCGGTGGCCCTCATCCAGTCGTGCTCTTCTACATGGATGCACAGGGCAAACGCGAAGAGCTCAACGAGATGGCTCGGCGCATCGCCGCTGCCGGCTACTTGGTGGCGCTGCCGAACCTCTACTACCGCAAGGTCCGCGAATTCCAGATGGAGCGCACGGACGACGGCATGAAGCGCATGTTCGAGATGATGGGCCATCTGTCGAATGCGCTCATCGCGGAGGACACCAAGGCCCTGCTGGCGTTCTTGGTCAACGAGCCTGGCGCAAGCCAAGGCCCGGCCGGCGTAGTGGGCTATTGCATGAGTGGTCCGTTTGCCCTGGCCGCCGCGGCAGCTTTCCCGCAACGCTTCGCCGCCGTGGCCTCCATCTACGGCACTCCATTGGTGACGGATCGCGACGATTCTCCCCATCTCATGCTGGACCGGATCTCCGGCGAGCTCTATTTCGCCTGCGCGGAGTTCGACAGCTATGCACCGAGGGAACAGATCGACGCCCTCGCCATCCACCTGGAAGCCGCTGGCACGAACCACCGCATCGAGTGGTATCCGGGCACCCAGCACGGCTTCGCGTTTCCTCAGCGCGACGCCTATCACGAACTCGGTGCCGAACGTCATTGGGAACGGCTCTTCGACCTCTTCGAAAGGAACCTGACATGAAGCTCTACACCTACGCAGGCGCACCCAATCCGCGCCGGGTCCACCTCTACCTGGCGGAGAAAGGCCTCGAGATTCCGTGCGAAAAGGTGGACATCATGGCGCGGGCGAACCGTGAACCGGCCTTCCTCGAGAAGGTGAACAGGTTGGGCGGCATCCCGGTGCTCGAGCTCGACAACGGCAGCCATCTGGCCGAGTCCGTCGCGATCTGCCGCTACCTGGAGGTGCTTCACCCGGAGCCGCCTCTATTCGGAACGACGGCCGAGGAGGTCGGGCGCATCGAGATGTGGAGTCGCCGTATCGAGCTGAACCTGATGCGCCCCGTTGGGATGGTGTGGCTCCACGGATCCCCGTTCACGAAGGCGGTGATGCCCAATCAGATTGCCGAAGTCGCCGAGCAGAGCCGAGGCCAGGCGCGTGATTTCCAACGCTTCCTGGATCGTGCCCTCGCAGAGCATGATTACATCGCGGGGAACGAATTCACGATCGCGGATATTCTGGCACTCACCACGATCGACTTTGCGGCCGGGCTCGTCGAACTTCCGATCGACCCCGAGCGGGAGAGCCTGGTGGCCTGGCACGAGCGTGTCTCGGCTCGGCCAAGCGCGAAGGAGCATCCGGCCGTTTCGCTCGGCTAAGCTTCGAGCCCCAGGGAGCCTGCGTACACCATGAAGTGGTCCTTCAAGCTCGGAACGTTGGCGGGCATCGCCGTCTACGTGCACGCCACATTTTTCATCCTGCTCGCGTGGTTCACGATGAGCGGCTTCCGGGCGGGTCAATCGCCGGCCGAGATCGTCGCGACGCTGTTCTTCGTGCTGGCGCTCTTCGGCTGTGTCGTGCTTCACGAACTCGGCCATGCGCTGATGGCGCGGCGCTACGGGATCGCGACCCGCGATATCACCCTGCTCCCGATCGGCGGTGTCGCTCGGCTCGAGCGGATGCCCGAAGACCCAGGCCAGGAGTTCCGGGTGGCGATGGCTGGGCCCGCCGTGAACGTGGTGATCGCCAGCATCTTGTGGGTAGGCCTGCGTCTGGCAGGAGGTGCCACGGGCGCGCCGACCTTCGATCTGACCGGCGGCCCGTTCCTCGAGCGCTTGATGGTGGTGAACGTCGTGCTCGTGGTGTTCAACCTCCTGCCGGCCTTTCCCATGGACGGAGGCCGCGCGCTGCGCGCATTGCTGGCCAGTCGCATGGGGCACGCCCGGGCGACCCGGATCGCTGCGAGCATCGGCCAGAGCATGGCCCTGGGCTTCGGCGCACTCGGCCTGTTCGGCAACCCGTTCCTGATCTTGATCGCGCTCTTCGTCTGGATCGGCGCGGCGGGCGAAGCCAACGCGGCCCAGCTCAAGCATGCGTTGGCCGGCATCCCTGTCGCCCAGGCGATGCTCACGGATTTCGAAGTGCTCTCCCCCGGTGATCCATTGCAACGCGCCGTGGCGTTGACCCTCGCCGGCTCGCAGAAAGCCTTCCCCGTGGTCGACGGCGACCGCGCGGTGGGCATGCTCTCCCAACAGCGCCTGCTTCAGGCGTTGGCCGCGGGCGGGCAAGAACGTCCGGTCGCGCAGGCGATGGAGGGAGACATCGAGCCTGCCGATTCCGGGGAACTTCTCGAACCGCTCCTGGCTCGGCTCCAAAGCACGCCCTCGGGCGCGCTTCCTGTGACCCACGAAGGGCGAATCGTCGGGTTGATCACGCTGGACAATGCCAGCGAGTTCCTGGGTTTCCGGGCTGCGCTCGAGAAACGGGGCTCGTGACGCTAGGCGCCGCGCAATCCAACGCGGGGAGCGGTTCCTGCAGCCGCGCGCGCTGATGATGACAGGCGTACTCGTCGCCCTCGCCGCGACGGGTAGCTGGATCATCAGCGACCGGCTCGAGCGCGACAACGAGTTCTGCACCTCCTGCCACCTGCAAGATGGAACTCCGCTGCACGAACAGCTGCGCGCGGATTTCGAGCGGGTCGTCCCCATCAGCCTGGCGGGCGTGCATGGCCGGGGATGGGTCGAAGACCGCGAAGATTTTGCCTTCCGTTGCATCGATTGCCACGCGGGCTCCGGTGCCCTGGAACGGGCGAAGGTGAAAGCAAGGGCCGGGTGGGACGGGCTGCGATACGTAGCCGGGAGCTTTGAGGAGCCGGAAGGGATGCCCTTTGAGCTCTCGAAGTCAGCCTGTCGCCGCTGCCATCCGGGGTTCCGCCATTCGGCGGCGCCCGGGTTCACCGTAGAGGCCTACCACGGGCTTCCCGCACACGACCAGGAAGAAGGCCCCGCCTGCGTCACCTGCCACGTGGTGCACGAGCGGGGTCGGAGTGGAATCGTCTACTTCATGGCCCTCGAACCGGTGGGCCGCATCTGCGAGGACTGCCACGAAGAGGAAGGCGCTCCCAGCCTGGGCAAGGCGCGTTAGACTCGCGAACCGCATCAAGGAGATTCGCCATGGGACAAGAAAAATCGCTCTACGAAAGGCTCGGCGGCTATGACGCACTCAGCGCAGTAGCCAACGACCTTCTACCCAGGCTGATCGCCGACCCGCAGCTCGGCCGCTTCTGGCAACATCGCGGCGAAGACGGCGTGGCCCGCGAGAAGCAGCTGCTGATCGACTTCCTCGCGTCCAACTCGGGCGGCCCTCTCTACTACACGGGCCGAGACATGAAGCTCACCCACGTCGGCATGCGCATCAGCGAGAGCGATTGGACGATCTTCATGGGCCATCTCGGCGCAACCCTCGACGCGTTTTCCGTGCCCGAGCCGGAGCGAGGCGAAACCATGGCCTTCATCGAGAGCACCAAGGTGGAGATCGTCGAGGCCTAGGACGATCCCACCCGCAGCGGCGGGACCCCTGGCGCCCGGCCGCTACCATCGGAGCAGGGCCCTTAGCTCAGTGGTTAGAGCACCCGGCTCATAACCGGATAGTCCCTGGTTCGAATCCAGGAGGGCCCACCCACGAGCTGTTGCTACTGCTCAGGGCGGGTTCCAGAATCATCATCGTCACCTCTCGCCGAGGAACTTCTCTCACTCACGTGGAGGTGGCAGGCCCTCCATGGCTCGATCGAGTCGGTCCTGGGCCCTTTCGTAGCCGGGAGCCAGGCGAAGAGCTTCCCGGTACTCCCTGATCGCCGCGACATGGGAGCCGATGCGATCGTAGACGATCCCCAGGTTGTAGTGGGCCTTGGCGTTGTCGGGGTCGAGAGATAGCGCGGTCCTGTACTCCGTCTGGGCTTCGCTGGTTCGGTCCTGCATGTCGTAAGCGTTGCCCAGGTTCACGTGGGCATTGATATCAGCGAACAAAATTTCGATGGCCTTTTCGTAGGCGGTGACCGCTTGATCCAAGTTGCCGAGGCCCACGTAAGCGTTGCCGATGTTGTTGAAGACGCCGGCCACATCCGGATCGAGTCGGAGTGCCTCTTGGTAGGCGTCCAGCGCCTCGCCATGCAGGCTGCTCTTGAAGTAGGCATCCCCGAGGTTCATCTGGGCGAAGGCAATTCGCTGATCCCTTGGGTTGTCTCGGCACACGGCTGTCCAGAGAGAGACGCCATCGGCCCAGACGCGGATTTGCACAGTCGTCTTTGCGCAGAGAGCGGCGACACCCAGAGCGAGAGCCGTCGCGGCTGCAGCCGCACGAATCCGGCCCAAGGGTCGCGAGCGGAACTGCTGTAGCAGCGTCGCACACGCGAGGCCGACGAGTAGCAGACGAGTAGCAGGGCGACGATGCTGGGAAGATACGCGTAGCGGTCGGCCATGGCCTGGCGGCCGACCTTGACGATGCCCAGGGTGGGAAAGAGCAAGGCGATGTAGGCCGCCCAGGCCGCGAGCCACACAGGGTGGCGCCGGACCGTGAGAAGGGCGCCGACGGTCGCCGCGATCACCAGCAACGCGGGGATCGCGAACTGGGCTGATGTCAGCGAAGGGTCGTCTGGAAAGGGATAGAAGGGCACGAGTTCGAGGGGAAGCAGGATCTTTCCCAGATAAG
>JAFDCZ010000274.1 GCA_019312665.1 Deltaproteobacteria bacterium
CGTGCACGTGAATCCGGGATGGGCCTGATCGGCATGAAGGCGGGGCGTTACCTGGCGGGCCGGAAATTCATCGGCTGGGGAAATCCGCGTGCCTTCGACGCCTACTACGACAAGACGCTGCTGGATTCCGGGTTCTCGCCGTACCAACGCAGCTATGCGTACGTCCTGGCGCATGGCCTCGACGCCGTGAACGCCGACATGCAGAGCCTGGCGCATTTGAAGGAAAACCTGGCGGCAGCGACCACGTCGGAGCGCTACTTCGCTTGATGGGGGCAGGCGCAGCCTGGCCGCGCGCTCGTCTTGGGAGGAGGATCCGCTTCGGTAGGGCCCCGCGATCATGATCCAGCTGGCTTTGCTCACGGATCACCATACCCAGCGGCGCAGCCTTTCCTCAAGCGCGGGCCAAGACGATCCGATTCTCTAGTTTCTCAGCCGTTCCGACCAAGGGAGAAGGGCGTTGAAGCATTTGTACTGGATCGTTTCCGAGAAGCTGGCCGGGCGCGCGGGCCCCAATCGCGCCGCTTGGGATGCGGCCGCGCTCGCAGAGGGCGGGATTGGCGCCGTGCTTTCCCTGGATACGCGAGACGTGGACAGCGACGCGCTGCGCGCGGCCGGGATCGAGCATGCGGTGGTGGAGCTGCCGGCGGACGATCAGGCGAACGAACAGACGGAAGCGGCCTGCCTCGAGCGATTGCCCGAGGCCCAGGCATTTCTCGAGGCCCAGGCCGATGCAGGCCGCAAGACCCTGGTTCATTGCAGCATGGGTCGCGATCGAACGGCCCTGGTAGGGGCGTACTTCGTGGCGTGCTCGGAGGATCTGGATGCCGACTTCGCCATCGCGAAAGTTCGGGATGTGCGCCCGGATGCCCTCTTTGCGCCGCGCTGGGAACCCATGGCTCTGCGCCTGATCGACGAGCTGATGAGCCAGCGCAAGCGTCGCCCGGGGCGCACACGCTAGGCGGGAGAAACGCGCTCCTCGCGCACGAAGACGAGCGCAACCAAGGCGACTGCGTTCAGAGCCGCCAGGACCGCGAAGGCAGGTGTATAGCTTCCGAAGTGGTCCGATGCGGCGCCGGCGAGGATCGAGCCGGGTGCCCCGCCGATCAAGAGCATCACGGTCAAGGCGCCGTAGATCTGAGCCAGATACCGGCCGCCGAAGCAATGCATCACGATCAGCGGATAGACCACGTCTCGGGCGGCCGCTGCGAAGCCGTAGGTGAGAATGAAGAGCCCGAGCCAGGGCTGGTCCGGGAGCGCGAGACAAAGCAGCGAGCTCGCCAGGAAGACGGCCGTGTTCAGCAAGGCGCCCGTCTTCGCAGAGAGATGATCGGCGATGACGCCGTAACCCAGCTTCGCAATCAAGCCCATCCCGATCGCCTGGGTGAATGCGGTTGCGGCAGCGCCGCGTGTCAGGCCTTCGTCCATCAGGAACGTCACGAAATGGTCGGTGATGGCCATGAAGAACGCGAAGTACGAGAAGAGCACGAAGCCAAGGATCCAGAAGCTTCGCGTGCGCAAGGCTTGCTTCACGTTCAGGTCCGGCGCCCCCGTTTCTGGAGATGCGGCGGCTCCGGCGGTTTCGTGGAGGGCTTCTTCTACCTCGCCGGGCCTGGGCTCACGCACAGCGAAGGCCGCGAAGGGCAAGAGGACGATTGCCGTACCCATTCCGATGACGCGCCAGGCTTCCCGCCAGGAGGAATCTGCAGCAAGATCCGTGGCCAGGGGAACGAGCAGCATGCCGCCCAGGTTCGAGCCCACGTAGATCAATCCGAGCGCGAGCCCGCGGCGCTGGCGAACCCACTGGACGGCTACGTGCCCGACGACGACGTCGCCGACGCCCACCAGCGAGATGCCCAGTACCAGGTTCCACAGGAGCAGCTCACCGACACTCTCGATCTGGGAGAGGGCGTAGCCGCAGACACCTAGCACGGCGACCGCGGTCACCAGAATGGCGCGGGCTCCGAGCCTCACCACGAGCGCGCCGATCAAGGGGCTGGCCATGGCGATGACGAAGATGCGCGGGCTCACCGCCGAGGACCATTCGGCTCGACTCCAACCGAGATCGTCGATCACGAAGTGCATGATTGGCGAGAACGTGTAGCCGAAGCCGATGGCGAGCTGGCAGGCAAAGCAGCCAACGACGGCGACGAGTGCCCGTCCGCGGAGATCACCTAGCAAGCGGGAGGCAAGGGAGCGGCTCAAAGGATGATCAGGGGCGAGCGGTGTAGCGAGGAACGCCCTGCCGCAGGTTCTCTTCGAGCTGGTTCGCCACCTCATCTAGCCACTCGCAGAGGACGGGCCGCGTATCCCGGGGGTCGATCAGGTCATGGACTCCGAACTCTTCTGCGCGGGGGAAGACGGATTGGGCGTTCGCCAGCTCGTCCTCCAGTTCGCGGCGGCGGGCCTCCGGGTCAGGCGCGGCCTCGATCTCGCGGCCGTAGGCGAGTGCTACGCCGCCCTCGATGGGCATCGCGCCGAACTCGGCCGAGGGCCAGGCGAAGGTCGTGCTCCCGGGGCCGAGGTGGATACCCGCGGCCACCCCGAAGGATTTGCGGACGATGACGGAGGCCCAGGGCACGCGGGATTGCATGGTCGCGGCGAGCGTTTCGACACCCGCTCGAATCGTTCCGGCTTGCTCGCTCTCACTCCCGATCAGGAAGCCCGGCTCGTCCACCAGGGCAATCACCGGGAGGTTGAATTGATCGCAGAGCTCGACGAAGCGCCGCACCTTGCGTGCGCCGTCGGCGGTCATGGAACCACCCTGATGCACGGGATCGTTGGCAAAGATTCCGACGCTCCTTCCTTCGAGCCGCGCCAGGCCCGTGATCTGACTGCGACCAAAAAGTGAAGCGATCTCGAAGAACGAGTCCGTATCGATGATGGCGTGAATCAGCCGGCGCATCTTGTAGGCACGTCGGCGTGCGCGGGGCACAATCTCGAGGAGTTTGGGTTCCCGGCGATCGCGGGGATCGTTCAGGTCGACGATCGGCGACGCTTCGCCGACCCGGCTCGGCAGAAACGAGAGAAACGCTCGGATCTGCTCCCAGACTCCCGCCTCGTCCTCCGCGACGTTGTCTACGACGCCGCTCCGCAAGTGGATCTGTGCCCCCCCGAGTTCTTCCTTGGTGAGTTTCTCATGGGTGGCACGCTCGACCAGCGCCGGGCCGCCGATCAGCACCTGGGCGGTCTGGCGGGTCATGATCGAGAGATGGGAGGTGACGAGACGGGCTGCGGGAAAACCTGCGACCGGGCCGAGGGCAGCGCACACGACGGGGACCGCTCGGAAGGCCTCGAGCATCGCGAGATTCGCAGTCGAGGGTTGGGTCAGGTCGTAGCCGGATCGCCCGCCCTTCGTGAGGCCGGTGATACGGGCACCGCCGCCCTCGAGCAGACGAACCATGGGCAGGCGCCTGCGTGCCGAGAGATCGTCGGCGTAGGTCCCCTTCTTCATGCCGGCGGCCGAGTAGGAAGCGCCGGCCACCGTGAAATCATCGCCGCAGACGACAACCTGACGACCGTCGAGTTTCCCGATGCCCATGACGACGCTGGCGGGCGTAAAGCTCTTCAGCTGGCCCTGGTCGTCCTGCTCGCCCTCGCCAGCCACGGCTGCGCGCTCGCGAAAGCTATCCGGGTCGAGCAGCCCCTCGATCCGCTCGCGTACCGTGAGCCTGCCGCGGGCGTGCTGCTTCGCGACCTGCTCCGAGCCGCCCTGAGCCTTTGCGCTCTTCCGCCGGGCTCGGATTCCCTCGACTTCTTCGTCCCAGCTCACGTTTGCCCTCGACTAACGACGTCGGTATTTCGGGTCGCGACCGGCTTCCCGGGCAGCTTTCATCTCGGCGTAGTCGTCCGAGGCGAAGACGAGGCTCTGGGTGGCGGCCTCATCGACGATCGATTCACGGACGGCGTCGCTCGCCAGAAGCGCCAGGTTGCGGCGGAACATCTTGACGGTGAAGGCGGGAGCCTTCGCGATCTCCTGGGCGACTTCGAGGCAGGTGGCTTCGAGCTCGTCGTCCGCGACGACCCGGGAGACGATGCCGTGCCGCAGCGCTTCCTCCGCATCCATCACCCGGCCTGTCAGTGCCAGATCGGCAACCAATCCGTGACCGGCCATCTGGAAGAGCCGGGCGGTTCCGCCGCTATCCGGGATCACACCGTGCTTCACCTCGGGCAGCATCATGCGTGTGCTCTCGGCGGCGATGCGCATATCGCAGAGCAGCGCGCGTTCGAAGGAGCCGCCGAT
This sequence comes from Deltaproteobacteria bacterium, assembly GCA_019312665.1. Classification (GTDB taxonomy): domain Bacteria; phylum Myxococcota_A; class UBA9160; order UBA9160; family UBA6930. The sequence goes on from JAFDCZ010000274.1 coordinate 4,241, forward strand.
CACCCAGCCCTTCATGGCGACCAGGATCGGCGAGGGCATCGTGAAGAAGAGCTGGGCACCGCGGTGGCCGTGCCCCTCCACAGGATGGCCCGGACCTCCGGATGCTCGTCGTGGAGGGTGCGGAGGACTTCCCAAAGCCGCGTATCCATCGCGTCATTGGCGGCGTTGTGCTTGCTCGGCCGGTTGTTGCTGATGATGGCGACCGGGCCGTCGAATTCGAGGGTGATCAGCTCCTCGCCCATTCTGCTCTCCTGGGGGCCCCTGCTGGCCATTGATTGTATATTATATGCAATCGGCTCAGCCGCAAACAGAGCGGGTTCGAGGGTCCATGTTCACCTTGCGCTTCGATATGCGCGCCCCGGTCTCAGGGGCGCCGATCCAGGATCTCTACCAGGCAGCGATCGAGATGAGTGCCTGGGGCGAGAAGAACGGCTGCTTGATGGCGATCGTGTCGGAGCACCACGGCTCTTCGGACGGCTACCTCCCTGCCCCCCTGGTCTTGGCCTCCGCCTTGGCGGCTCGAACCAGCACCCTGCCCATCCAGATCGCCGCGTTGCTGGTTCCGCTTCACGACCCGATCGAGCTCGCCGAGCAGATGGCCGTGCTGGACATCGTTTCCGGTGGGCGCGTGTCGTACGTCTGCGCCCTCGGCTACCGCGCCGAGGAGTACGCGATGTTCGGTCACGACATGCGGCAGCGTGGCAAACGGATGGAGGCCTGTTTGGAGGCGATGTGGCAAGCCTGGACCGGTGAGCCGTTCATCTACGAGGGCCGGCCCGTCCAGGTGACACCCAAGCCGATTTCGGCCGGCGGGCCGCCGCTTCTCATGGGCGGCGCATCTCCCGGTGCGATTCGGCGGGCCGCGCGCTTCGGCATGGGCATGCTAGGCCAAGGAGGACCACCAGAGCTCGAACAGCTCTACGCGGATGCCTGCAAGGAGTTTGGGACGACGCCCGGCTTGTTCGTGAACCCGCCCGTCGACGCTCCGACCAGCGTCTTCGTCGCTGAAGACCCGGACCGGGCCTGGGCCGAGATCGGTTCCTACCTGCTGCACGATGCAACGATGTACGGCGAGTGGATGGCCGCGGGGGGAACCCACGCGAGCGCCAGTGGTTCCCAGGCCCTGACGGTCGAAGCCTTGCGCGCCGAAGAGGGCAACTACCGCATCCTCACCCCCGGCCAGGCGAAGAGCCTCATCCAAACCGGCTTGCCGCTTCTCCTCCAACCCCTCGTAGGAGGACTCCCCCCCGAGTACGGCTGGCGCTGCCTCGAACTGGTTGCCAGCCAAGTTCTCTGAGCGCTCGCGGTTGCGGTCAGGGTTCGATGACGACCTTGCCGAGGACGCGGCGCTCCTGGAGATCGCGTAGGGCCTGGGGAGCCTCGTCGAGGCTGTAACGCTTGGAGACGTAGGGGTTGAGCTGGCCGGAAGCGGTCATCTGGTCGAGATCCCGGACGATGGCATCGCGGGTCTCGGGTTCACGGCCCATCATGGCGCCAAAGAAGACACCGACGATCTGGCAGCCCTTCAAGAGCGTCAGGTTCAGCGGGATCTTGGGGATGCCTGCGGTGAAACCGATTACCAGGAAGCGCCCGTTCCAGGCCGTGGCCCGGAGGGCGGCCTCGGCATATTCCCCGCCGACGGCGTCATAGACGACGTCGGCGCCCCGGCCCTCGGTCAGCGCCTTCGTGCGTTCCTTCAGGTCTTCGGTGGAGTAGTTGATCGTCTCGTCGGCACCGCGTTCGCGGCAGAGGGCGAGCTTGTCGGCGCTCGATGCGGCTGCGATCACGCGCGCACCGGAGAGCTTGCCCAACTCCACCGCCGCCAAACCGACGTTTCCCCCCGCTCCAAGCACGAGAAGCGTTTCACCCTTCTGCAGCTGGCCCCGATACTTCAACGCGTAATGTGAGGTGCCGTACGCATATTGCATGCCGGTTGCTTCAGCGAATCCGATCCGCTCCGGCATCGGCCGCGTGCTGGCAGCGTTCACGAGGGCTTGCTCAGCGAAGCCGCCGGTAATTCCTGTAGCGCCGATCACGGAGTCGCCGACTGCAAATCCTTCGACACCATCACCGACTTCCCGGACGGTGCCCGCAACCTCGCCACCTGGGAAGAAAGGAGGTGTCGCCTTGAACTGATACGCGTTCTCGATGATCAAAGCGTCGGGAAACGTCACCCCTGCTGCACGCACGTCGATGACCAGCTGGCCCGGCCCGGCCACGGGGTCGGGCACCTCCTCTACGACCAGCTTCTCCGGCGGCCCGAACTCCTTGCAGATGACGGCTTTCACGGCTTCTCCTTGGGTACCCGATGCTAGCGCCAGCCGCGCGGGTTGCTTTCGATCTCTTCCGCCAGCCGGGCGACGGCATCGCCCAATCGCTTGCCGTCCTCCGGAAAGCGGCGGATCAGATTGTGGCCCTCTTGATCCCGATGCACATCGGAG
>JAFDCZ010000024.1 GCA_019312665.1 Deltaproteobacteria bacterium
GCTCGGCCCGTTCGCCGGCCCGCCGTACCGCGGCACGCACGCCCTCCTCATTCACGGCATCCGTTCCCTCCGGAAGCACTCCAGCAATCGAAAGGGACGAGCTGCCGAGGTAGGCTTCAGCGACGCGCTGGAGGTCCTGCGCGGTGGCCGTGCGCACAGCCTCCAGGTAGCGATCGGCCTGACGATGATCCCCGGCCAGCACCTGGAAGCTGCCGAGCTTGCGCGCCATGCCCGAAACGCTTTCGCCCTCCCAGGCCTGACTCGCCAGGAAGTTGGCGCGGGCCCGCTCGAGCTCGGCCGCGCTCACCGGCTCATGACGCAGGCGCTCGGTCTCGCGCACGACGGCCTCGATCACGTCTTCGGTCTGCTCCGGTTCGAGATCGACCGAGGCGCCGAACAGTCCCGGCTCGAAGGGCGTGTAGCAGGAAGCGTCGATGCGGTCGCAGAGCCCGGCTTCCTCCTTCACCCGTCGCACGAGGCGCGAACTCTCTCCGCCTCCCAACACGTAGGCCAACAGATCGAGAAGCGGGGTATCCGGGTGGGCCAGATTCGTCGCGGGCCATGAGAGGTCGAGGCAGGCGCGCTCGAAGGGGCGGCGCTCGAGCGCGACACGCAGGGTTTTCTGCTGGGGCTCGGCAGGACGCCCACGCTCCGGGGCAGGGCTATGCGCTTGCCCGAAGGCGGCGGCGAGCTGTTCCCGCATCCAGCCCGTCTCGAAATCTCCCGTGGCAATGACCACGAGGTTCGAGGGCGTGTACCAACGACGATAGAACGCGCGCAGTCTCTCCGGCGTGAGAGACTCCACGCTCTCGCGGCTGCCCAGGATGGGCGCACGATAGGGATGGGTTTGATAGGCGGTGGAAAAGATCAGGTCCGATAGAACGTGGTGGGGCTCATCCTCCGAACGGCGGATCTCTTCCAGCACCACCTCTATCTCTCGACGGGTTTCCTCCGGGTCGAAGAGCGAGTGCTGGGTGGCATCCGCCAATACGTCCAGGCCGACCGCGATGGCATCACTCGGCAGCGTTGCGTGGTAGCAGGTCGTGTCGAAAGAGGTCCAGGCGTTGATGCGTCCGCCGACCCCCTCGAGAGTCCCGGCGATCTCGCCGACACCTCGGGTCTCCGTGCCCTTGAAGAGCATGTGCTCATGGAAATGAGCGAGACCGGCTTCGCCGGGCCCCTCGTCCGCGGCACCGACCTGCGCCAGGACCTGAATTTCGGCCACCGGGGCGACGTGGGCTTCGCGCAGGAGGAGGGTAGGGCCCTCGGGGAGGGTCTCGACGTGGACGGGAGCGTGCATCAGGGGAGGATAGCGCTCGCGCGGCGGCTCGAATCCGTCAATTTCGGGCGGCACTCGGTGGCTGCCCACCAACGAGGATCGGAAATTGTCGATCTTCAGCTGTCGCCGGGGTATGGCTGGCTTCGTCCCTGTCGTCCCGGGCAACGATACAGGCGCCGTCCGGCGCAAACTGGACGATGTAGGCCTTCCGGATTTGGTCGCTCCGATTGGGCCCGGTTCGGTGGGGCGTCAGGCTGGAGAAGACGACGATGCTTCCCGCGCGGGCCGGCGCGGCCTGGCCCTCGTGCTCGTCGGGAAGGCAGCGGAACCCGAGGTCGGTGAGTTCGTGTTCGAACGTCCCTTCGCGATGCAGGCGCGGTGCGACTTCCGGGCAGCCGTTTTCCCGGGTGGCGTCGGTCAGGGCTACCCAACAAGTCAGGTACTGCTGCGGCTCGATGAACGTGTAGCCATTGTCCTGGTGCCAGGGAAACGGATCGGTGGCGCCGGGCTTCTTGTACACCGCCTGGTCCCAGTAGAGTCGGACATCAGGGCCGATCACATCCGCCACGATGTCGCGGAACAACTCGGAACTCACGAAGTTCTTGAGTGTGTCGGACTTCGCCACGAGATGGGCCGTGAAGGTGATCTCGTTGGCGCGCGCAATGAAGAGCTTGCCGTCCTTGCGCGTCTGCAGGAAGGCTTCCGTCTCTTCCTCGAAGGGATCGATCTCCGAGATGACGCGTTCCAGGATGTCGGCCGGAATCACATCCTCCATCACGAAGAAGCCTTGCTCGTTGTAGAGCTCGGCCTGGGCCTCGCTGAGCCTTCGGAAGGGCCCTTGGATCGGATGCCATTCGAAGCCGCGGTTGAGTGCGTGTGTGGGGTGGTTCAACTAGCATCCAGTCGTTTCATGAACCGCTTCGCTCCAGTCGTTTCATCAACCGCTTCGCAAAGAGATACGCGTCGCCGGGCCAACGGGCGGAAACATACCGGCCATCCTCGACGACGAATGCCGGAGAATCGTCCTCGTTGGTTCCCCGGGTTCCGATCGTGATCGGGCCCCTTTCGAATTGTGAGTCTGCATCATCGAGAGCTGCGCGAACTTCGGCTTCGACATAGGCAGCGTAGGTCCGGTAGTAACGCCCGAGCTTCCAGAAGGTGAGGCCATAGGCGAGGGCTTCCATGTAACGCGGCAGACAGGTCGTTCGATGCGACGCAAGGACGCTCTTGCCCGTCGCCGGGTCTCGTGTTCGTGCAAGGACGAGGACTCCGTGGCAGATGGCTCCTATCGGGCGGTCGAGGCTGCAGAAGCTGGCGACACGTTCTTGCAGCAGCTCGCTTGCCAGGAATTGGCGCATGCCCGGTGCGTGTCCGCCAGGGAGCAGGAGCGCATCGAACTCCTGCATCGCGAGGTCTTTCCAGCGCACGGGGTTCTGGAAGGCAGATGCTTGTTCCATCTCGCGGTAGAACGCGCAGGCTTCCGGCTCGGCACCGAGTTGGCCGAAGAGGACGCCCGTCAGGAGCAGGGGGTCGGCTTCGGCTGCGTGGCCCTCCTCGGTGGAGAAGACGACCTCGTGCCCCGCCTGCGTGAGCAGGCGCCAGGGCACGGAGACCTCGGTCACGTCGAAGTCCAGATCCGGGAGCGGGACGAGAATGCGAGCCATGGCCGGGGCGTAGCACGGCTGGAACGCCGGCACACGGGGAGGCCGACAGCGACCCTTCGACCTACCAGAAGGTCGTGGCGATCTGGCTCTCCGGGATCTGGTCGCGGATCTCCCGATGCAACTCGGGAAGCAGCGACCAATGAAGCCCGGGCCGTTTGTGGTGAGCCGTGTGGAGCCCGAGGTTTCCGGTCATCCAGTTGAAGATGGCGTTGTCCCGGTTGCGGCTGGCCACGAGATGGTTGTCCGGAGGGCAACCGGCATGGTGTTCGTAGGTGGCCCAGATGGTGTGGAAGAGGGTAAGGAAGGCCGGCACCAGGAAGATGAGCAGCGTCTCTGCTGGGCGAAACCACAAACCCGCTCCGAGCAGGCTCCAGAGCGGGAGCTTCATCATCAGGAAATAGCGGAGGTATCTGGGGTGGCGGAGGCCGACCCGCACGATGTCGATCTGGTGATGGAGGAGGAGATCGACGGAGTACTCGAAACGTCCCATCTGCGTGCCGTCGGGGCGCGTCCAGCGGGATTCGTCCGGGTTCTCGTCGGGAGGCTGGTTCAGGTAGTTGAGGTGATGGCCCAGGTTGTGATGCAGCACCCAGCCATAGGGCGCGATGCCGGCCTGCAGGGCCAGGACGAGATCGTAGATCCGGTTCAGCCAGCCTGCGCGAAACGAGTTGACGTGTTGGTGGTGGTGATTGATGGGAGCGACGAACATGCCCATCACCGCCAGGGGGAGCACACAGAGAGCGCAGATCCACGGCCCGGCCAGGCTCCAGAGCGCCAGACGCAGACCAAAGGACGCGACCACGAAGGCGACCGGCCCGCGGTCGGCCTTGTACTTCAGGATGGTTCCGCGTCGATCGGCATCGGCCGAGAAGCGAGCGCTTCCCGATGAACGCCCGATCTCGGTGCCCGCTCCAAGGTCGGTTCTCAACGCGGCTTCCATGATGAATTCCCTCGAGATGCCCAGCTCAGCGGGTCGGCGTGGGGGGGGCGCGACCGAGCAGTCTATGGAAGGAATCGGAAGCCGGGTCTGCTGAAATGTAAAATCCTCGTGATATCGTGCGCTCGGGAATTTTCCCTGGGCGCTTACCCTGGAGACCCGAGTTCATGCCTCATCCGTTTCGGTTCGGTGTACAGATTTCCACGCTTCCGCCGGATACCTGGCAGGCCGACGTTCGTCGTATCGAGGAGATGGGCTATTCGACCGTATTCCTGCCCGATCATTTCGGCACGCAATGGGATCCCACCACGGCCTTGGCAGGGATCGCGGCGGCGACCGAGAGCCTCAACCTGGGCTCTCTCGTTTTCGACGTGGACTACCGACATCCGGTCATCCATGCGAAAGCAGCTGCGACCCTGCATCTGATGTCTGGAGGGCGTCACGAGTTCGGCATCGGCGCGGGCTGGATGGAGACGGATTACGTCGAGGCCGGGATGGCCTACGACCGCCCCGGTATTCGCATCTCCCGCTTGAAGGAGGCGCTCGAAATCATCACGTCCATGTGGGAGAATGAGCGCACCAGCTTCAAGGGAGAGCACTACGAGACGCGCGAGATCGCCCAGGCTGCCGAACTCGGTGATCGCGGTCGCCCGAAGATCCTGATCGGAGGTGGCGGGCAGCGGTTGCTTCGCCTGGCTGGACGTTATGCCGACATCGTCGGGATCAATCCGAAGCTCGTCGAAGGCAAGGTCACCGCGGAGACTCCCGCAGATAGCGCTCCGGAACGGATTCGCGAGAAGGTTGGCTGGATTCGCGAGGGCGCGCTGGAGGCCGGCCGCAACCCGGACGAGATCGAGCTCAACTCCCTCACCTTCGTGACCGCGATCCTGGATGACGTGACCGGCCTTCGAGGTGCGCTGGCCAAGAGCAGCGGCATGACGGTGGAGCAGATCGCCGATTGCCCGCTCTTCCTGACCGGTTCCGCCCAGGAGATTCGTGAGCGCCTGGAACAGCGGCGTGAGGAGACGGGGATCAGTTACATCGTGATCCAGGGTGGCGACGAGGAGGTGCTCGAGAACTTTGCGAAGGAGATCGTGCAGCCGCTGGCGGGGTAGGCTCGGCTTCAGCCGTCGATCGGCCAGGCTGTGGGTGCGAATCGCTCGGGCGCGTGAAGAATCAGCTCTGGACGCGCTGGGCCGAGGTGCCGCAGGTCGTGCCCGGGAATGACGAGGGCTGCGCCAGAAGCCTGAAGCGTGCGGACTTGGTTGCGAAGGGTGGCGGCCCGCAGTCGGTCGCTGGCGATTCGTTCGACATCGTCCGACGCCAACCAATCGTGGTGGACGACCGCGTCGCCTGTCAGCAGGACCGGGCCGCTCTCCAAGTTGACGAGCATCATCACTCCCTCGGGTGTGTGCCCACCGCCGGCGATCAACCGGATCGAGCCATCGCCGAACAGATCGATGCTCGAATCGAACGGCCCGAGGGGCTCTCCCTCGTTCTCGAAAGGGATCTCGCGCCATTCGGGGATGGCATCCGGGGCGAAGGGGGAGTGCGAACCCTCGATCATCCTCGAGCGGGTCTCGGGCCCCGCCAGGAACGCGGCGTGCGCGAACTCGGACGCGACCCCCGTATGGTCTTCATGCAGGTGTGAAATCACGACGTGTTCGACAGCTCGAATCGCCAGGCCGGCCTCTGCCATCTGTTTCTCGAGCGTCCATCCAACGCGGCCGCGGCTCTCCATGAGCCATCCCATCGGAGCGGGAAGGGCGTCCTCGCCATGTTCGGCAACCTCATGGGAGAGGCCGAGATCGAAGACGATGAGGCCATGGGTCGGGTGCTCGACGACGAAGGCCGGGACCGCTCGCCATGGGGGCGCTGGCCCGACCAGGAGCGAAGACATCCGATTCGCTCCGGTGTTGAAGACGTGAAGCTTCAACCCGGAGAGCGGTTCCGGGAGGCCGAGGGGAGCCGGGGTTACATCGGGGCCGGGGACGGGAATGGGTCGATACGGAAGCGCAAGGCCGACCAGCGCGACCACGGCTGCTGCGAGCGCTGCTCCGAGGGCGATCCATCGGGAGCTTCGGGTCTTCGCAACGCCTTCCTCAGCGGAAGGGTTGGTGCTGTGGGCGTCGGCTCGTGTGTCGGGAATCGTCTGCATTTCCTTCGGGATCGCTGCGGCCGGGGCGCCACCGTCATTTCGGCACTGTACCCACCGCCTCCGCAGGAGGGGCCCGCCGGGGGTACTGGTAGTATGGCAACGTGAGGCGGAAGGACGTCGGAGTCTACATACACGTGCCCTTCTGTGAGCGCGTGTGTCCCTACTGCGACTTCGCCGTCGTCGCCCGGCGTGTGATCGATCCCGCCGAGGAGGCGCGGTTGGTCACGGCCCTCCAGACGGAGCTTCGTGCCCGGGCGCCCGCTTACGCTGGGCGCAGCCTGGCGACGATCTACTTCGGTGGCGGGACGCCGTCGCTTCTTCGACCCGCATCGATCGCGGGTCTGATCGAGGCGGTCCGGGGGCAATGGAATCCGGACGGCGAACCCCTGGAGATCACGCTCGAACTCAATCCGAGCACCGTCGAGCGCGAGCGGCTACCCGCGTTCAGGGACGCAGGCGTGGATCGGCTCTCGATCGGTGTGCAGTCCTTTGACGACGAGAGCCTGCATCGCCTGGGCCGTGCCCACCGAGTGGACGAAGCCCATCGAACCCTCGAGGCCGCCCGGTCGGCCGGCTTCACCAACCTCTCCTTGGATCTGATCTTCGGAGTGCCCAGCCAGGATCTCGCAGGGGTGCGGAAGGACGTTCGCGAGGCGCTCGCCTACCGGCCCGAGCATGTTTCGGCCTACGGGCTGACAGTGGAAGAAGGCACGCCCTACGCGACCGCCGTGGCGCGCGGCCAGCTCCAACCGGCGGATGACGAGACCGGGGCCGCCATGATGGAGGCTGTCTCCGCAGACCTCGGTGCAGGGGGCCTCGAGCGCTACGAGATTTCCAGCTACGCCAGGCCCGGCTACCAGGCCCGTCACAACCGGCGCTACTGGCGTCGCGAGCCCGTCTTGGGCATCGGCGTGGGCGCTCATTCCAGCGAGTCGCCGGGCTCTGGCACGCCCTTCGGAGCGCGCCGCGCCAACGAGCGGCAGTTGGCCGCCTGGCTGGCCCGGATCGAGGGCGGTGGGGGCGCCGGTCCTCCGCAGTTCGAAGCGCTGAGCGAGCCGGAAGCTCGCTCCGAGGCAGGATTCCTCGGACTGCGAACGCAGCCAGGCCTGAATCGACGGCGTTTCGAGGCTGAGTTCGGCCTGCTGCCCGAGGTATGCTGGCCCGCGCTCCAGGAGCTTCGGGAAGCCGGGTTGCTCGAGGAGGCCGATGGGGCGTGGCGGCTCACCCAACGGGGCTGGCTGCTCTCGGATACGGTATTCGAGCGGCTCGTGTAAGGCTTTCGTTGACGCTCCGGCGGGCCGATGGTATGGGTCAGCTATCTGATTTCATTGGGTTTTCCGGCCCACGAGCGATCGTGGACAGACCTCGAGGAGCCAATCGTTCTGTCCGACCTCCCGCACATGCGCTCCCCGCGCGGCCCGCTTCTTTCCGGCCGTCAGGGCCAGGTGATGAACGTCGTGGTTTCGTCCTATGTAGGAGAGGCCGCGCCGGTCGCGTCGGACACGATTTCGGCGCTCCTGCCCGTCTCGCTCTCTTCGGCGAGTGTGCGAACGACCCTTGCCGAGCTAGGCGAGCTTTCGCTCGTCATCAAACCGCACCGCTCTGCCGGGAGCATGCCGACGCTCGATGGCTTCCGCGTCTACGTCGACCAATTGCTCGAGCCGCGCGGCCTTGGCCCCTACGAAGAGCGCGACGTCGCGGGTCAGCTCGAATCCGAGGCAGCTCCAGGCCTGGCGACCGGGATTTCACGGTTGCTCTCCCATCGCACCCGTCAGATGGGCTTCGTGCTCGCACCCCGCGTGGAACGTGCGGTGATGCGGCATGTGAGCTTCATCCGTGTCTCCGCCGAGCGCGTTCTCTGCGTGCTCGTTTCCACCGATGGTGCCGCCTATCAACGGATCTTCGACCAGGCCGGCCGCCGGGACCAGGCACACCTGGATCATCTGGCGGCAACCCTGAATGAGCGGATCGTCGGGCAGACCTTGCCCTCCCTCCGACGCAGGCTCCTCGAGGAAGCGGACGATCTGCGCGGCGAGTCGGATCTGCTGCTCGAGCGCGCGCTGCGCCTCGGTCGTGCGGCTTCCGGGTCCGAGGAGGAAGGCGAGATCCTGGTCGCCACCTGGCTCGCATTGCTCGAGCAGCCCGAGTTCCATGATGTCGAGCGCGTTCGCGCGCTCCATGCGGCACTCGAGGAGAACGAGCGGCTGGTCGAGGTCATCGATCACGTTCTTCGGGACGATGGCGTGACGATTGCGTTTGGCGACGATACCGGAGAGCCGGCACTGAAGGGCTGCGTCGTGGTTGCGGCGCCCTACGGAACGGGCGAGCACCGCAGTACGCTGGGTGTCATCGGCCCGAGCCGGCTCGACTATGCGCGGGTGGTACCGCTGGTAGATTGCGTGTCGCGTCTCGCGACGGACTGGGTGGGAGCACAATGAGCCAAGCGGGCGATGACAAGGAGCGGAGCGAAGGCTGGGAGGCCCTCACGGAAGAGCCGGCCGAGGGGACCCTCGCGCCGAGTTCCGAGCTCGAGGATGCGCTGCGCGAGGCGGCCGAAGCCGTCGAGGCCCGAGCAGAAGAGCGCCACAAGCCCAAGGGCGGTGGGCCCGCCTTCGCTGTGCCGCGGGAAGCACATGAGCGCGTGCTCGAGCAGCTGGAAGCGGTGCGGGAAGAGCTGGAAGCCCAGAAGGAGGCCAGCCTGCGGTTGCAGGCCGATTTCGAGAATCTGCGCCGCCGGGCTCTCAAGGAGCGGCAGGACGCTCACGCTTACGGGCACGAAGGCCTCGCCCGGGAGCTTCTCGCCACAGTGGACAACCTCGAGCGCGCCATCGAACACGCAAAAGCGAGTGATCGCGGGGACTTCGAGAGCATCTTGCAGGGTGTCGAGCTGGTCCAACGGGAGCTCCTGACCGCTCTCGCCCAGCACGCCGTCAACCCGGTCGAGGCTGAGGGGCTGGTTTTCGACCCGAATATCCACGAGGCCATGGCCCAGGCGGAGAGCGAGGAGGCCGAGGCAGGCACGGTTCTCCAGGTGCTTCAGCCCGGCTATCAGCTCCGAGATCGACTGCTTCGTCCCGCTCGGGTCGTAGTTTCGCGAAAGCCTGAGGCCGGGCTGGCCGAAAAGCCCCAGGACGAGAGCGAAGAGTAGGCGGGCGGCTCGAGGGACGCCCAGCCTGGAGGGCTGGCGTTCGATGAGCAAGGTCATTGGAATCGACCTGGGAACTACCAATTCCTGCGTCTCCTTGATGGAGGGCGGCGAACCTCAGGTAATTCCGAATGCGGAGGGTGCGCGCACGACGCCCTCGATGGTCGCCTTCACCGAGCAGGATGAAATCTTGGTCGGGCAGGTGGCGAAGCGACAGGCCGTCACGAATCCTGCGCGGACGCTCTACGCCGTCAAACGTCTGATCGGGAGCAAGTTCGATACGGAGGTGGTCACGCGCTTCGCCGCGCATGCGCCCTTCGATATCGAGGCCGCCGAGAACGGTGACGCGTGGCTTCGCATTGGCGATCGCCTGTGCTCGCCGCCCGAGATCCAGGCCATGGTGCTCGGCAAGATGAGGGAAGTTGCCGCCGAGTTTCTTGGCGAGGACGTGACGGATGCCGTCATCACGGTTCCCGCCTACTTCAATGATGCCCAGCGCCAGGCGACCAAGGATGCGGGCAAGATCGCTGGCCTGAACGTCCTGCGCATCATCAACGAGCCCACGGCTGCGGCACTCTCCTACGGCATTGGCGATGACAGCGATGACGACAAGATCGTCGCGGTCTTCGACCTCGGCGGCGGTACCTTCGACATCTCGATCCTCGAACTCGGAGACGGCGTCTTCGAGGTGAAGAGCACCAACGGGGATACCCACCTCGGTGGCGAAGACTTCGATCAACGTGTCGTCGATTACCTGATCGAGAGCTTCCAGGAGGCCGAGGGCATCGATCTCCGCGAGGACAAGATGGCTTTGCAGCGGCTCAAGGAAGCCGCCGAACGTGCCAAACACGAACTCTCCTCTTCGCCCGAGACGGATTTGAACCTGCCGTTCATTGCGGCGGATGATTCCGGGCCAAAGCATCTGAACGTGACGCTCACCCGCGAGCGCCTCGAAGCGTTGGTGGCGGATCTCGTCGACCGCCTGGTGGAACCGTGTGAAACCGCGATCGAAGATGCGGAGATCGCGAAGGAAGGCATCGACGAGGTGATCCTGGTGGGCGGCATGACCCGCATGCCTCGCATCCAGGAGAAGGTGGCGGAGATCTTCGGCAAGAAGCCCCACAAGGGCGTGGACCCGGACGAGGTGGTTGCCGCGGGCGCTGCCATCCAGGCCGGCGTGCTGAAGGGCGAGGTCGAGGACGTGCTGCTCCTCGATGTCACGCCTCTCTCTCTGGGTGTCGAGACCCAGGGCGCGGTGTTCACGAAGATCATCGAGAAGAACAGCACCATTCCCGTGAAGAAGAGCCAGGTGTTCTCGACGACCGAGGACAACCAGAACGTGGTGCGGATCCACGTGCTCCAGGGCGAGCGCGAAATGGCGGCTGACAACAAGAGCCTCGGCCGCTTCGAGCTGATCGGCATCCCGCCGGCACCCCGCGGCGTTCCGCAGATCGAGGTCAGCTTCGAGATCGATACGGATGGCGTGGTGAGCGTTTCGGCCAAGGATCTCGGAACGAGCAAGAGCCAACAGATCCGCGTCACGGCCTCATCGGGTCTGACGACCGAAGAGATCGACCAACTCGTCGACGAGGCCAATGCAAACGTCGACGCGGACAGGGAGCGCCGCGGTCTGGTCGACCTGGAGAACAAGGCGGACGGCCTTGCCTACAGCACCGAGCGGACCCTCGAAGAATACGCCGAGCACATTGCCGAGGAAGACCGGATTGCCCTCGAGGCAGCCGTCGAGAAGACTCGCGCGGCACTCGGTGCCCACGACATGGCTTCCCTCGAGGTCGCCATCGACGAGCTCTCAGGCCTTTCCTACCAGATGACCGAGACCCTCTACGCCACCCTCGGCGAGGAAGACGAGGGCTAGCGGCGGCGTTCCCCGCGGGGGGCGCTTGACCTTCGGGCGACAGTGACGATCTTACCGGCCTCGAATGGCCAAGCGTGATTACTACGAGGTGCTGGGGGTCTCTCGAGGCGCCTCGGGAGATGAGCTCAAGAGCGCGTACCGCAAGCTCGCCCTGGAGAATCATCCGGATCGCAACCCGGATGACGCTGCGGCGGAGGATCGGTTCAAGGAGGCCTCCGAGGCCTACGCGGTCTTGTCCGACGACGCCAAGCGCACCCAATACGACCAGTTCGGTCATCAGGGAATGGGAGCTGGTGGAGCCGGCGGTTTTCCGGGCGGCTTCCAGGATGTCGGCGATCTGTTCAACGATCTGTTCGGCGATCTCTTCGGTGGGCGGATGGGTGGCCGCGGTGGCCGCAGTCGCGGACAGCGAGGTGCGGACCTCCGGTACAACTTGGAGATCGATCTGCTGGACGTCCTCGAAGGCAAGGAGGTCGCCCTCGATCTGCCCAAGATGATGGTCTGCGAGACCTGTACGGGTTCCGGTGCCCAGGAAGGCTCCGAGCCCGAGCGCTGCGGGCGCTGCCAGGGCACAGGTCAGGCGATCTTCCAGCAGGGGCTCTTCCGCATCAGCCGGCCCTGCGATGCCTGCGGAGGCGAAGGCTTCGTCGTACGCAATCCCTGCGACGATTGCCGGGGCAGCGGGCGCAAGGAAGGTCAGAAAACCATCAAAGTGCGCATTCCCGCCGGAATCGAGGAAGGCATGCGCTTGCGGGTGGCCGGGGAAGGTGAAGCCGGAATCTCCGGCGGCGCGCCTGGCGATCTGTATGTGGTGATGCATCTGAAAGAGCATCCCTTCTTCGAGCGCGACGGCTCGGATCTGCTCGGTGAAGTTCCGGTTCCGCTCGTACATGCTGCGCTCGGGACCGAGGTGGACGTGCCCACCCTCGAGGGCAAGGTGAAGATGCGGATTCCGGAAGGCACCCAGCCCGGAAAGGTCCTTCGCCTGCGCGGAAAGGGCCTGCCGTCGCTCAACGGAAGCGCCCGCGGCGATCAGCTGGTGCGCGTCTTCGTCGAAGTCCCTACGAAGCTCACCGGCCGGCAGCGGGAGCTGCTCGAGCAGTTCGCCGAGGAGACCGGAACCGACGTTTCGCCCGTCACCAAGGGCTTCCTCGACAAGCTTCGGGATCTCTTCGATTGAAGCGCGGGGCCTGCGGTCGCGCCGTCGCCTTGCTCGGCGCCTTGCTGCTGATCGCTTGTCAGTCGCCACTGGATCGCAGACGCTCGGTGGGTCGAAGCGCGTATCTGGATGCCTTGGCCGTGCTGGCCGCCGACGAGGCCGCCGGCCGCTCTGCCCTGGGTACATTCCTCCAGGCCAACCCGAACAGCCTCTACGCCGATGACGCGGCGCTGCGTCTGGCAGAGCTCGCGCTTGCTGAGGGCCGCACCGACGAAGCTCGCCGCCACCTCGAGTGGGCTGTGCAGCATCACTCTACTGGCGACAAGAGCGATGCGATTCGGCTGGAGTTGGCTGGTCTGGAGCTCGACGCGGGTGAGAACGAAGCGGCAGTACGCACGGCCGAGGCCATCCGGATCTCCCTGCTGGATGGGGAGCGAAGGCGCCGGGCCCATGTGCTCCGGGCGGCGGTCGCTCGCGCCAACGGGGATTCCGATGAGGAGCTGCGCTGGCTGGGCCGGGTTCGCGCCGACCAGGACGAGCCGGAGGAGACCGCGCGGGTCGAGGCGCGCATCGATGAACTCCTCGCGGGTCTCGATGCGGAGGCCTTGGAGCAGGCAGGCCAGAGCTTGGGCCGTCGCCAGCCCGCTGGTCGGCTATGGCTCCACCGGGCCGAACGCGCCCTGGCCGAGGGCAATCGGTCGGCCGCCCACGCTGCTTTCGCTCGGGCAGAGCGACTGCCCCTCACGCCTCCCGAAGCGGGCCGTCTCGCGCATCTGAAGGCGCGTCTTGCAGGCACGCATACGACGGGCGTCGACGAGCTTCCCGGCTGGACACAGGCCGACGGCAGCGGAAGCTGGGCGTTGCCCGCCGAGGCCGCGACTCTTGGCGTGGTGCTGCCCCTCTCAGGGCCCTACGCCGAGTTCGGACGAGAGGCCCTTCAGGGCGTGTTGATGGCGACAGGGCTGTTCGATGAAGGCCGCCCGGCGGCCTCGTCCCTCCGCCTCTTGGTTCGCGATAGCGGAGGGGATTCTGAGCGCGCCGCGGCCGGCGTGGCAGAGCTTGCCGCCAACCCCGAAGTGATTGCCTGCATCGGCCCCTTGCTCGGGGCGTCAGCCCAAGCGGCCGCTCCCGTCGCCGAGGAACAAGGGTTGCCGCTCGTCACTCTGACGCGCAGCGAGTCCGTGGCCGCGCTCGGTCTTCACGTCCTCCGCGTCGGCGCGACGCCGAGGCTCGAGGTGGAACGTGTTGCGGCCTACGCCGCCGAGACCCTGGGCCTGCGGCGCTTCGCCATCCTCTATCCGGATGACGCAACCGGACGCGCTCAGCGCGCTGCCTTCTGGAACGCGGTCGAAGCCCATGGCGGTCAGATCGTCGGTGTGGGCCGCTATGCATCCGATGCCACGGATTTTCGGGATCCCATCCGGCGCTTGATCGGCTTCGAGTTCTTGACCGGGGGCCAGCAGCGAGCCCTGGCCGAGCGCGCCCGGTTGAGGAAGCGCGCGAAGCGGCTCCCGGCGGAGGAGGCCGCTGAGCTTCGCATCGAGGCCAACGAGCTCCTGTCACCGGATGGTGCTCCGTTGCCGCCCTTCGTGGATTTCGAGGCGCTGTTCATCCCCGACGCCCACGAGAATGTGGCGCTCATCGCACCTCACCTGGCCTTCCACGAGGTTCTTGGTGTCCGCTTGTTGGGTACAGCGGGCTGGAACCACCCCGATCTCATCGACATTGGTGGGCAACATGTGGACGGTGCGGTGTTCGCGGCCCCCTTCTTTGCCGCGAGCGAGAGTCCCTTCACGGCCGAGTTCACCCGGCGTTTCGTATCGACCTTCGATGCGCAACCGGGCGTTCTCGCTGCCCAGGCCTTCGATGCCGCACATCTCGTTTCCATGCAGATCACGCGCGGCTCTCTGGGCCGGGAAGCCGTGCTGAACGGCTTGCTCCGGGCCAAGGGTGTGGTCGGGGCATCGGGCGTTCTTTCGATGGGGGCCGATGGGTCTGCACTACGCCGGCCGAACCTGCTCGGCGTCGAACGAGGCGAGATCATCTCCGTCGATGAGACCGGTGTTGCACCCTACCTGCGCATGCCTGAAGCCGAAACCGACGAGGCATTCGACCCCGCCGCTTAAGCGTCTTCCCCGACGCGTCGAAACGCACCGGGATGGCAACCGATACCTCCTCCTCCTTCGATTTCGGCATTCCGGACGAGCTTCCGATCCTCCCGCTCCGCGAGTTCGTGGTGTTCCCGTACATGGTGCTGCCCATTTTCGTTTCGCGAGAGCGGAGCATTGCGGCGGTCGAGGATGCACTGGCGGGAGATCGGCTCGTCTTGTTGACCGCTCAGCGCAACGCGGATGTCGAAGATCCCGACGCGGACGATCTGCACCGGGTTGGCACCGTAGCCATGGTGATGCGTATCTTGCGCTTGCCCGACGGTCGTGTGAAGGCGTTGGTGCAGGGGCTCACCAAGGCGCGCATCGATTCCTTCGTGGACAGCGAGCCGGCCACCTGGGCCGCGGTTTCGGCCTTGCCCGAAGAAGCAGAAGGCGAGTGGTGCGTCGAAGCCGAAGCGTTGATGCGCACGGTGCGGAGCCGCGTCGAAGAACTGCTTCCCTTGAAGAACCTCCCGCCGGAGGTGCTTTCGATCACGGCCAACGTCTTCGAGCCCGGCCGCCTGGCCGATCTCGTGGCGTCCAACCTGAAGCTGCGCCTGGGCGAGGCTCAGGAAGTACTCGAAGTCAGCGATCCGATCGCGCGTTTGCGCAAGGTGGATCGCTTGCTGCAACGCGAGTTGGATGTCACCACCATGCAGGCGGAGATCCAGAGCCAGGCCAAGGAGGAGATCAGCCGAGGTCAGCGCGAGCACTACCTGCGCGAGCAGCTGCGGGCGATCCAGGCCGAACTCGGGGAGGTGGATCCCCGCATGGAAGAATCCGCCGAGTATCGGATGAAGATCGAGGAGGCCGGGCTTCCGCCGGAGCCTCTCGAAGAAGCGATGAAGCAGCTTCGGCGCTTCGAGCGCATGCATCCCGACGGGCCCGAAGCCCAGGTGGTACGCAGCTACCTCGAGTGGATGACCGATCTGCCCTGGTCGCGGACGTCGCCGGATCGGCTCGATCTGGCCCAGGCCCGTGAGATCCTGGACCACGACCACGCTCATCTGGAAGGCATCAAGGATCGGATTCTCGAGTTCCTCGGCGTGCGCAAGCTGCGCTCGGATTCGCAGGGCTCGATCCTGTGTTTCGTCGGGCCGCCGGGCGTCGGCAAGACCTCCCTCGGCCGTTCGATTGCCCGAGCCATGGGGCGCGAGTTCGTACGCATTTCCCTTGGCGGTATCCGGGACGAGGCCGAGGTGCGGGGCCATCGGCGGACCTACGTCGGCGCGTTGCCCGGCCGCATCATCCAGGGCTTGAAGCAAGCCGGAACGAAAAATCCGGTCTTCATGCTCGATGAGATCGACAAGCTCGGGAACGACTACCGGGGAGATCCCTCGTCATCGCTTCTCGAGGTCCTCGACCCGGAACAGAACAGCAAGTTCAGTGACCACTACCTGAACGTGCCTTTCGATCTCTCCGGGGTCTTCTTCGTGGCGACCGCCAACCTTCTCGATTCGGTTCCCGGGCCGCTGCGCGACCGCATGGAAGTGATCCGGGTGCCGGGCTATACGCCGGAAGAGAAGCTCGACATCGCGCGCTCGTACCTCGTTCCGCGACAGGTCGAGGCATCGGGTCTGCCCTCAGATCGGATCCAGTGGTCCGATTCCGCACTCTCCACGATCATTACGGACTACACCTACGAGGCTGGAGTTCGCGGTCTCGAGCGACAGATCGCGAGCGTTTGTCGGAAGGCCGCCCGTCGTGCGGCCGAAGGCGACGAGAGTTCCCTGCGCGCAGGCAAACGTTCGTTGGTGAAATACCTCGGGCCGCCGCGCTTCGCCCAGGACGAGATCGGCAGCGAAGGTGAGATCGGTGTCACCAACGGTCTGGCTTGGACCGAAGCGGGTGGGGACGTGCTGCGAGTCGAAGCCGCAACGACGCGCGGCCGCGGTCTCGTACTCACGGGTCAGCTCGGTGACGTGATGAAGGAATCCGGCTACGCCGCACTTACCTGGGCACGCTCACGGGTGGCCGAGATGGGTGCCGACGTGACACGGCTCGAGCGCAACGAAGTGCATGTGCACGTACCCGCGGGAGCGATTCCGAAGGATGGTCCCTCTGCGGGAGTCACGATGGCGACCGCGATGATCTCGCTGGCAACCGGCGTGCCCTTGCGTCCGGACGTCGCCATGACGGGCGAGGTGACCCTGGTGGGCAAGGTCCTGCCGGTGGGAGGCGTCCGTGAGAAGGCGTTGGCGGCACTTCGCGCTGGCATCAAGACCGTGATCCTTCCGGAGCGGAACCTGGCCGACGTCAAGGAGATTCCGCGAGAGATCGCCCGCCGCATCCACTTCGTCGGTGCTTCCCATATGGATGACGTTCTGGAAGCCGCCCTCGACGGCAAGCTCCCTGGGAGCAAGCGAACGGTCCGGAGAAGCAGCGGGCGAACGGCTCGGACCAGCACGGCCACGGCCAAACCCCGCAGCTGAGGCGCGCATCCCATCGGGGGCCTCCGCGCCCTACACTCGGGATGTGAAGCTCCGGCAGCTGGGAGAGTTCGGACTGATCCAGCGCATCGAGCGCGAGGCCAGGCGTATCCAGGGTGCCGGGGTCGTGCTCGGCATTGGGGATGATGCCGCCTTGCTGCGGGCCAAGGCGGGCGAAGATGTTGCGGTGACGAGCGACGCCTTCGTCGAAGGCGTTCATTTCCGCTTCGATCACGAATCCCCACGCACCGCGGGCCGCCGTGCGCTTGCCGCCACGCTCTCGGATCTGGCTGCGATGGGGGCCCGGCCGCTTGGCTTCACGCTGTCGCTCTCTGTTGCACCGAGCCGCGACGTCGACGTCGTGCTCGCTGTCGTCAAGGGCGGCCTGGATGTGGCGGCCGAGCATGCCTGCCCGCTGGTCGGCGGAAACGTCACGGCCTCGCGGAGCTTCGAACTGCACGTGACCGCGCTAGGCGCTGTCACCAGGGGCCGTGCGTTGCACCGGGCTGGAGGGCGCCCCGGGGATCGCCTCTTCCTTTCCGGGCCCCTCGGCCAAAGCGCGCTCGAGCGAGCGAGGGGGCGGGTAAGGCACGTGCCGGAACCGCGCATCGCCCTCGGCCGGGCGCTTGCCTGGACCGGTCGCGTCAGCGCGTGCATCGACATTTCCGACGGTGTGCTCGCGGACCTGGCCCATCTATGCCGGGCCTCCGACGTCGGGGCGCGCCTGCGCGTCTCCGCGCTTCCCCGGCCGCCGGGCTTCGAGGCCGCCTGCCGGCGCGTGAAGCGCAATCCTGAAGAGCTGCTGCTCTCGGGCGGCGAGGACTACGAACTGCTTTTCAGCGTGCGGGGTTCCGCTCCCATCGAACTCCCACCCGAGCTGCGCGCAAGGACCTCATTGTCTGCGGTCGGTGTCCTCGCCCGAGGGGGCCTCGAGCTGGTGGACGGCCAGCGCTGGGAAGCGAACGGAGGGCCGGAAAAGGGGGGCTGGCAGCACTTCTGAGCGGTTTCTGGGATTCGCTCGCACTCAGGGGTTCTCACCGGTGGCGCATCAAGAAAGCATCCGGGCGCGCCGATACCCGGGGGTGTGAGGCTCTCCCTGTCCCACAAGTTTGCGATCGGTTCCGTGCTGGTTGCCTGCGTCGTGCTGCTCATTCCGTGGCTGCTCGAGCAGTGGGGTGTGCCCATGGCCGCCTGGGCCCGACCGTTCCTGGCCGTGGGTGCGGGTGGCATCCTGGCCTGGGCCATCTCGGCGCGCATCGCCGGGGGCTACCGCCCGGTGCTCGAACTCTCGGAGCGAATCCTGGAGGGAGACCTTCGGGAGGGTGCGCCTGTCACCGTGGGTCGGTTCCCCGATGAGAGCAGCGACCTCGCCCGCAACATGGCGGGTGCCGTGCGACGTCTGCGGGAGGTGATGGCCGGTATCCAACACAACGCGAAGCAGGTCGACCACGGTGTCGACACCTTGCGAGGTGCCGTCAGTGGTGTGCATGCCGCCGCGGAGGATACGACCAGCACGCTCTCGGAAATTTCCAAGGGCGCGTCTCAACAGCAAGCGCTGATCGGCGACGTGACCCGGTTGATCAATGAGATTGCCTCGGCCATCGAGGTGAACGCGTCCCGGGCGCGGGAAGCCTTCGGTTTCGCCGCGGAGGCCAACCAGAAAGCCAACGCCGGCGTGGATGTGTCACGCCTCGCCATCGAGAAGATGCGCAGCGTGTTCGAACGGGTCGAGCAGGCGGGCGGCAACGTCTTCCAGCTCGAAGCCAAGACACGCCACGTCCACCAGATCACGGAGATGATCACCAGCGTCGCCTCGCGCACGAACCTTCTTTCGCTGAATGCATCCATCGAGGCTGCACGGGCCGGCGAAGCAGGACGTGGCTTCGCTGTGGTCGCCGACGAGATTCGAAAGCTCGCAGAGAGTGCCGCGCGCAGTGCCGACGAAATCTCGAAGCTCGTCGGAGAGATCGAGGCCGATACCCAGAGCGTGGCCGACGAGATGCGCGAATCCGGGCAGATGATCTCCGAGGGACGCGAGGATGTGAATACCATCGCGGCCTCCCTGGAGCAGATCCGTTCTGCGGTGGGTGAGGCGGCAGGGCGCGCCGAGGAAATCTTCCAGGAGGCCGACGACCAGGCCCGCACCGCCGAAACGATGGTCCAATCCATGGATGAGGTGGCGAAGGTCTCCTTGGTGAATGCTTCGGCCGTCGAGGAAGTGGCCGAACTCGCGCGTCAGCAGCAAGAGGCCGTGGCTGAGATGACGGGGGCGTCGAGTTCCCTGGCAGAGCTTTCCGGCGATCTGGCAAACATGGTAGGCCGCTTCGAAACCGGCGCATCGGCGGAGGAGGGATGAGCGAGCCCGTATCAGCATCCCTCGGGGAGCTTGGAGATCGCCTGCTGGCCTTCGAGCTATGTGGCGCTCTCTACGCGGTGCCGATCACGGACGTGGCCGAAGTGACCGAGCTCCATCAGCTCGCGTCGGTTCCCATGGTGCATCATCAGGTCGGCGGAGTCGTGAACTACCACGGAGATGCCGTACCGATCGTTTTCGGCGACGCGCTTCTCCAGACGGAGCGGCCCCATTATCTGTCGGGTCGCCCGCTCTTGATCCTGGCCAGGGATCCCGATGATCCGAACCGCTACGGCGTTCCGGTCGACAAGATCGTAGGCCTGATCGATGGCCCGGCGGCCCACGCGCTCGATGCGGATCCTGTCGCCGAGCGAAGGCCCCACGCTGGCCGCATGGTCAGCGTGCTCGATCCGAAGCGTCTGCTCGAACGAGCGATGGAAGTGATCTCGCGTTCGGTGGCGAATGGCGCCGCGGAACCAACCCACGAGGAATCAATATGAAGAGAATCCTGATAGCCGATGATGCGTCCTTCATGCGGCAGATGATCCGAGACATCATCGAGCCCGAAGGCTACGAGGTGGTAGGTGAGGCCGCGGACGGAGTCGACGTGATCGAGCAGTTCCTGGAGCTTCGCCCCGATCTCGTGATGATGGACATCGTGATGCCGAAACGCTCGGGCATCGATGCGGTGAAGGCCATCAAGGTCGAGGATCCTGGTGCCACGGTGGTGATGTGCAGCGCCCTCGGCCAGGAAATGCTGGTCATGGAGGCCATCGAGGCGGGAGCCAAGGACTTCATCGTGAAGCCCTTCAAGCCCGACGCGGTGCTCACGACGCTCGGCAAGGTGCTCGAGAAGGAAATCTGAGCTTGGATCTCGCCAAGTACAGGGCGCTGTTTCTCGAAGAGGCGACCGATCACCTCTCAGAGATGAGTCGTGCGCTCCTGGTGCTCGAGAAACGGCCGGATGCGCGTGAGGCCATCGACGAAGTCTTCCGCATGGCCCACTCGATCAAGGGCATGGCGGGATCACTCGGCTACGACGCGATCACCGACCTCTCCCACAAGCTCGAAGACACGATGGAGCGCTTTCGTTCGGACGGGGTCGTGCCCGCCGGGGAGGCCGGCATGGCTCTGCTTTTCGCGGGCCTCGAAGGCCTCGAGACGATGGTGGCGGCAGTGCGTGCCGACGGCGAGCCTGCGGCTCCGGACTCCGCGCTTCTGCGTCGCCTCGAGGTTGAGCCCGACCCACAGGCCTCGGGTTCGTTGGGGTCGCTGGAACCAGACCCAAAAAAAGTGGCGATGTCGTAGCACCCGAGGTCGGGGCGGGAGCTGCGGCAGGCGCACCTAGCCTCCCGATCCCCGGTGCTTCGGCACCGTCGGTGCGGGTTCGGACGGAAACCCTGGATCGCTTCCTCGCCTCGGTGGGCGAGGTGATCCTCAGCTCGAGCCATCTGCGCGGAACGGCCGAGGAGGCAGGCGGAGCCATTTCTCCGAGCCTCGACGCGGGCTTCGATCGGATGGAGCGGGTCGTAGGTGATCTGAAGCGTCGCGCACTCTCCCTGCGCACGGCGCCGCTGCTCCGGGTGCTCGACGCGCTTCCCCGTATGGCGCGCGACATCGCCCGAGCGGCGGGCAAAGAGGTCGACATCGAGCTTCGTGGTGCGGAGCTCGAGCTGGATCGGGCCATCCTCGATCGGTTGGGGGATCCCCTGGTTCATCTGGTGCGCAACGCGGTCGACCACGGATTGGAGATGCCAGAAGTCCGTCGCGAAGCAGGCAAGCCGCCCGCTGGGCGTGTCGTCGTCGAGGCTCGTCGGGAGAAGGATCAGGTGCTGATCTCGGTGGCGGACGATGGTCCCGGGATCGACCTGGCTTCGGTGAAGCTGCGAGCGATCGCCGCCGGCGTCCTGCACGAGGATCTGGCGGACGAGCTTCCGGCTGACGAGATCGCAGCGCTCGTATTCCGCCCGGGCATCAGTACCGCTACAGAAGTGTCGAAGGTCTCGGGCCGCGGCGTGGGAATGGACGCGGTCAAGGCAACCATCGAAGCTCTGGGCGGCCGTGTGGAGTTGCACTCCCGCCCTGGGCTCGGAACGACCACATGCCTCATCGTTCCGATCACAGCCGCCGTTCAGCGCGTTCTGTTGCTGGGGCTCGGCGACGAGATCGTCGCCATTCCGATCGCCAAGGTAGAGCGTGTGGTCGAGGTGGAAGTCGAAGCCATCGAACAAGCGGGCAACGAGCAGTTCTGTCTGGTCGATGACGAGCCGGTGCTGGTCCTGGATCTGGCGCGGCGCGTCGGGTTCTCCCGGAGCAGGGAGGGTGGAGCCATCCCGCTGGTTCTGGCCGAGGTTCGCGGTGAGCGGGTCGGGTTGCTGGTGGAGCACCTTGCGGGTCAGCAGGAGATCTACGTCAAGCCCGTGCCGAAGCTCCTGACCAGCGCGCGGATGCTCGCCGGGCTCACCGTGTTGGCCGATGGCACACCGATCTTCCTCCTCGATGTGAACCAGCTGGCATGACCGGATTGAGCACGCGAGGGCTCGACGAAGCCCAGGTGGATCGCTTCCGTGAGCTGACGAGCATCGGGGCAGGCCACGCCGCCAATGCCCTCGCGGCGATGGTGGGCCGACCGTGCTCGATGGACGTGCCGACGGTCCTGGCAGTCGACGCAGTGCCCGATCTCTCACGAGACGCCCAGCACGACGATCCGATGGGTGTCTTCTTCGAACTCCAGGGGGGGCCTGGCGGCCGGATCGCGTTGATCTTCCCCGGCGAGGTTCGCGATCGCCTGGTCCAACTGCTGGTCGGTGGCCGATCGCCCGACTCCGAGATGGCCGAGTCGGCCCTGCGCGAGCTTGGCAACATCCTCGTTTCCCACGTGGCCTCCTCGATCGGCGAAACCACGGGCACGCTCGTCGTTCCCTCAGTCCCGGAGCTGGTTCTTCACGACGCGGAGGCCGCTTTCGCGAATCGCCTGCAACCCGGTGAAGCCAACGCGGGCCTTCGCATCGAGACCGAGCTGGGCGATCGCGCCGGAGAGATCCACGGCCGGCTCGTGTACGTACCCGCCCCGCACGAAGGCTGAGGTGGGCCGGGTCTCCCTGTGGATCGGCTACGCTCCCTTGGATGGAACGCGAACGCGCGCGCGCGCTGCTCGAGGCCGTGAGCCGCGGTGAGCTGACGACCGACGATGCTCTCGAAGCGCTCGCCCAGCCGCCCACGATCGAGACGCCATCGGGGGCGGCTCGCGTCGATGTCCATCGGGCGCTTCGTCAGGGTCTGCCGGAGGTGATCTTCGGGCTGGGCAAGGAGCCGGGGCAGATCGCGGAGATTGCGCGGGCATTGGTGTCGGCGGGCCAATCGGCTCTCGCGACGCGGATCGAGCCCGCGGTGGCTCAGCGCGTCCTGGCGTTGCTCCCCGGCGGAGACTACGACGAGGCCGCGAGGTTGCTCTGGTTCGGGCCGGCTGAGCCCGAGATCCAGGGCAAGGGCACGATTGCGGTGGTCTGCGCCGGAACATCGGATCTCCCGGTCGCACGCGAAGCGGCCGGTGTGGCGGGACGTTTCGGGAACAAGGTGGAGCTGCTCGCAGACGTCGGCGTTGCCGGCCTGCATCGTCTGCTAGGCGAGAGCCGTCTGCTTCGGAGCGCTCGCGTCGTGATCGCGGTTGCTGGCATGGAAGGGGCCCTGGCCTCGGTGGTCGGAGGGCTGATCGACAAGCCGGTGATCGCTGTACCTACGAGCGTCGGTTACGGCGCTTCCTTCGGCGGCCTCTCGGCCCTGCTGGCAATGCTGAACAGCTGCGCGTCGAACGTGACCGTGGTGAATATCGACAACGGCTTCGGCGCCGCGACCGTGGCGACCCTCATCAACAGGCTCTGAGCGTGGCGAGATCCAAACGGAAAGTGTCGACCGGAGGGCGTCGGAATACGGTGACTGGTGGGCGCCGGAACACGGCGACTGGAGGGCGTCGGGTTCTCCATCTGGATCCGTTCTCGGGTGCCGCCGGCAACATGTTCCTGGGCGCCATGCTCGACGCGGGCTTGCCCCGCCGGAAGCTCACGGAGGCGCTCGATGGCCTTGGGGTGGATCATCGCCTGGTCGTTCGCCGGGTGAAGCGAGGTGCCTTGGCGGCACCCTACGTGGATGTGAAGGTGCCGAAGCCCCGGCACGGTCATCACCACCCCCATCGCCACTTCGATACGATTCGCCGTCTGCTCGACGATGCAAAGCTCGAAGCGCAGGTGCGTGACCAGGCCCAGGCCATCTTTGCCGTGTTGGCGAAGGCGGAGGCGCGGGTGCATGGCATTCCGGTCGAGAAAGTCCACTTCCACGAGGTGGGTGCGGTGGACGCCATCGTCGACATCACGGGCGCCGCAATCGCCGTGCATGCGATGGGAATCGAGCGCGTCACGGTGGGTCCGGTGGCGTTGGGCGAGGGTGAAGTAGAGACCGAGCACGGCCGGCTTCCGCTCCCTGCGCCGGCCACGTTCGAGCTGTTGCGAGGGGTGCCGACCGTGCCGGCCCACGTGAACTGGGAGACGATCACGCCCACCGGTGCGGCGATCTTGCGCACGCTCGCCGACGAGTTCAGCGGGCTTCCGGCGATGACCATCGAGTCGATCGGCCACGGTGCCGGGAACGATCGGCCGGGCCCTCTACCGAATGTGTTGCGGGTGGTGATCGGGCGGGAGAGCGGTGGCGGCACGGATCGCGTCGTCTGCCTCGAGGCCAACCTGGATGATCTGGTTCCCGAGCATTTCGATCATGTGATGGAGCAGTTGCTCGAGGCGGGGGCACTCGATGTCTCGCTCCAGCACGTGCAGACGAAGAAGAACCGGCCCGGCTTCCTGTTGCGGGTGCTCACGACGCCCGCCGAGCGCATCCCGATGGCGACGCGGTTGCTCTCGGTCACGGGCAGTCTCGGCGTTCGGTGTCTGGAAGCCGATCGCCTGATCCTGCCGCGAGAAGTGCGCCGGGTGGACACGGAATTCGGAAAGATCCGAGTGAAATTCGTGACCGCTCCCGACGGCCTGACCCTCGTTTCTGCCGAGTACGACGACTGCAAGCGGGCAGCCCGCCGCGAGAATCGACCGCTCAGTGAGGTCGTGAGAGCGGCTGAGGAAGCGGCTCGAAACCGCCGAGGGTAAAGCACTACGATTGCCGGGTTTGACAATCCCTCTCGGTCGCTGTTTGTTTGAGGCCAGCGAGACACTACACAGGAGGAACGAATGGCAGACTTGCCGAACGCGGTCGTGAAGCGGCTCATCTCCAAACACGGCGAAGGGCTCAGGGTTTCGGGATCGGCGATCGACCGAGCCGTCGACGCCACGGAAGACTTTCTTGCACGGCTGGCGCGTGAGGCTCACGCCTCTGCGATTGCCGACAAACGCAAGACGATCATGGACAGCGACATCGATAAAGCCCGCGCCAAGCTGGGCTGAGCCTGGGCGGCCCTGTCGCGCCCTCGAGAGCCGGCGTTAGCCAGTCGTGCCTTCGAGTGCCGTCAGGTAGTCGATCCAGAGGCTTTCGTGATCGTTCGAGAAGGCGCGGATGCGCACGCCGATGCCTGGGTCGCGTCCACCACGCGGATCCACGCGGTAGAGCGTTTCGATATCCATGGAGACGCGCTCCCCCGTTTCGGGGAGCGCGAGTTCCACGGTTTCGAGAGCGCCCGGGGAGCTTTCCCGGCCCGTCGAGACGAACATCCCGAGTCGGCCTACGACAGTCGTGAAGCCGTCGCGGCCGTCCGCCCAGGCCACGGCCAGTTTGCGGGCAAACCGGTCGAAACGGCGCCGTGGACGTTCGACTAGCATGCGTTCGAGACCGGCGGCCAGGCGCTGTGGGTCGAGCGGGCGCACGAGGTAGCCAGCGGCGCCCAGCGCGCGAGCGGCCTCCCTTCGGCCTTCGCGGGCCCTGTCGTCGATCAGCACGACCGGTAGTTGCCCGATGCCAGGTACATCAGCCAGGGTCGGAATGAGTTCGAGGCCTTCGGCCCGGTCGAGGACGGCATCGGTGACGACCACTTCGAACGAGCTGTCGTCGAAGGCCCGGCGCGCGGCATCGGCGCCGCGAGCTTGGGTGGTGCGAAAGCCGCGCTGGCGCAGCGCTGCGTCAAGCGCCACATCCTCCGCGAGCTGCGGGCCGACCAGCAGGATCTGGCGGTCGCGACCCCGGAAGACAGGGTGGAGCGGTTCGGCCGGGGCTCCGTCCCCTTCCAAGGCGTGGCGGCGCCGACGTCGGGCTTCGCGTTGATCGATCTGCCGCGTGAGCTCCTCCAGGCGCGAAGTGATGGCGATCTCGATCTCGGACGCTGAGCGAGCCTCAGCTGGAAGGTCGATCACCCGGTCGGAGGCACTCGCCAGGGCATGGCCCGCAAGCGGCCCTGGGGACGGAAGGGCAAGCGTTCGTCCCTCCACCCAACGCGCCCGGGCACCGGGATCCTCCTGGCCGATCGAGAGCGCGAGGCCTGCGTCGTCCCACTCACTCTCATGAGCGAGCTGCGATTCCACGAGCTGGCTGCGCAAGCGGCGCTGGCCCGCCATGTGATCGATCCAGGCGGCGCGGATCCGCCCCTCGAGCTCGGACGCGTTTCCACAGCCTGCGACCCCGATGATCGGTAGCTGGAAGAACGCTGTGGGGCGGAGGCACTTGATGCGCTGGGGGCCGACACTGGCAAACTCGACGCTGGCGACCGTGAGGGGGCCAGAGGGCGTCAAAAACGGTTCCTGACCGAGCGGCAAGACGCCACGCAGGCAACGGCCACCGGGCAGGATCTCGACCTCGAGACCCATCGCCGTAAGCCGTTTCGCGAGCCGTTCCTGGCTCTGACGCTCGTCCACACGGGTCGTTTCGGCCCGATGCGTCGGGGGCTTGAGCCGCCGACCTGCGCTCTTACGAAAACCGCCCCGGAGCGCAGGCTCCGGGGCGGTTGGAATCGCAGGAGTCCGAGGACGCCTACATCATGCCGGGCATACCGCCCATGCCGCCCATGTCGGGCATGCCACCGCCGCCGCCGCCCTTTTCTTCGGGCTTCTCGGCGATCATGGCCTCGGTGGTCAGCAGAAGCGAAGCCACGCTGCCGGCGTTCTGCAGCGCTACGCGAACGACCTTGGTCGGGTCGATGACGCCTGCCTTCAGCAGGTCCTCATACTCTTCGGTGGCTGCGTTGAAGCCGTTGGCGCCCTTCGAGTTCTTCACCCGGTCGATCACGATCGAGCCCTCGACACCGGCGTTCTCAGCGATCCGGCGAAGCGGCTCCTCCGTGGCCCGACGGATGATGGCGACGCCCGCTGCCTGCTCGTCGTTCAGGTCCTTCTCGAGACCGTCGAGAGCCTTCTGGCTGCGCAGAAGCGCCACTCCGCCGCCGGGGACGATGCCCTCCTCGACAGCTGCACGGGTGGCATGGAGCGCGTCTTCGACGCGCGCCTTCTTCTCCTTCATCTCCGCTTCGGTCGCTGCGCCAACCTTCACGACGGCAACGCCGCCGGCCAGCTTGGCGAGCCGCTCCTGGAGCTTCTCCCGATCGTAGTCGGAGGAGGTGGAGTCGATCTGACCCCGGATCTCCGCGCAACGGCCCTCGATGGACTTCTTGGTGCCACCGCCATCGATGATCGTCGTGTTGTCCTTGTCGATCAGGATACGCTTGGCCTTGCCGAGATCCTTGAGGGTCACGTTCTCGAGCTTGAGACCGAGCTCCTCTGCGATCACCTGGCCACCCGTGATGACGGCCATGTCCTGCAGCATCGCCTTGCGGCGATCACCGAAGCCCGGGGCCTTCACCGCGGCCACGTTCAGCGTGCCACGGATCTTGTTGACCACGAGCGTGGCGAGTGCCTCGCCGTCGATGTCCTCGGCCACGATGATCAGCGGCTTGCCCTGGCGAGCCACCTGCTCGAGGACGGGAAGCAGATCCTTCATGTTCGAGATCTTCTTCTCGTGAAGCAGGATCATCGGCTCGTCGAGAGCCACTTCCATGCGATCGGGGTCGGTCACGAAGTACGGCGACAGATAGCCGCGATCGAACTGCATGCCCTCGACCACCTCGAGGACCGAGTCCATGGACTTGGCTTCCTCGACCGTGATCACACCCTCGTTGCCGACCTTCTGCATGGCTTCCGCCAGCATCGAGCCGATGGTCTCATCGTTGTTGGCCGAGATGGTGCCGATCTGGGCGATTTCCTCGCTATCGCGCGTGGGCTTCGAGAGCTTCCCGAGGTCACCCACGATCGCCGCGATCGCCTTGTCGATGCCACGCTTCAGCTCCATCGGGTTCATGCCGGCCACCACGAGCTTGCTGCCCTCGCGGTAGATGGCCTGAGCCAGGACGGTTGCCGTGGTGGTGCCGTCACCGGCCACATCGGAAGTCTTCGAAGCGACCTCCTTCACCATCTGGGCGCCCATGTTCTCGAACTTGTCCTCGAACTCGACTTCCTTGGCCACCGTGACGCCGTCCTTGGTGACGGTGGGAGAGCCGAAGCTCTTCTCGATGATCACGTTGCGGCCCTTCGGGCCGAGCGTCACGCGCACGGCGTTGGCCAGGCCATTGACGCCGGCCAGGAGCTTCTGCCGCGCGTCCTGATCGAATTTGATTTCTTTTGCCATTGCCAGTTACTCCAGAACCCCGAGGACGTCGTCCTCGCGGATGATCAGGTGCTCTTCGCCGTCCAGGTTGACTTCAGTGCCCGCGTACTTGCTGAACAGCACCTTGTCACCCTTCTTCACGTCCAAGGGTTGAACGGTGCCGTCTTCGCGGACCTTGCCGCCTCCGGCGCCGATCACGACGCCCTCCTGGGGCTTCTCCTTGGCCGAATCGGGGATGATGATTCCCCCGGCGGTCGTCTCTTCTTCGTCCAGGCGCTTGACCAGGATCCTGTCCTGGAGCGGTCGGATCTTCATACCAGCGAACTCCTCCGAGACCCTCACCCGGGTAACGGGCGGGGCGGGCGTTGGGGATGACTCGGATCGAAACGATCCGAGCGGGTCGAGTTAGCACTCGACGCCAGTGTTTGCCAAATCAGCTGGGACGGTATGCACGTGGTTCCCCGGGTCAAGTCGGAGCCGTGTTTTTCTTGGGTTCCAGCTTGACCTTCGCCTTCTGTTCGGCGAATCTCCGGCGAAATCAACGTTTGGAGGCCGTTTCGTGGCCCTGACCCGTCGCCAGCGAGAGATCTACGACTTCATCCGTCAATTCGTGGATGAAAAGGGCTACTCCCCGAGCCTCGAAGAGATCGGAAGCGCGTTCGGGCTCTCCTCCGTGGCGACGGTCCACAAGCACGTCCAGCACCTGGTCGAGAAGGGCTTCCTCAAGAAGGCCTGGAATCGCTCCCGTTCGGTCGAGCCCATGGACGAGGAGCGGACCGGCCTGGTCGAACTCCCGCTGCTGGGCACGGTCGCGGCCGGAGCCCCGATCGAGGTCTTCGAGGTAGACGAGCGTGTTGCCGTGCCTCAGGAGATGGTACGCCGGCGAAGCGAGAGCTTCGTTCTTCAAGTGCGCGGGGATTCGATGATCGACGAGCACATCCAGGATGGTGACCTCGTCGTCATCGAGAGCCGCCAGGAGGCCCGCAACGGAGAGACCGTCGTTGCGCTCGTGCGTGGCAGTGAGGCGACGCTCAAGAAGTTCTACAAGAAGGGCCCGAAGGTGATCCTGGAGCCTGCCAACCAGACCCTCCGACCGATCGAAGTGCCCGCCGAGGAAGTGCAGATCCGCGGCGTCGTGCGAGGGCTCCTGCGCAGCTACTGACCGGGCTCCGCGGGCGTTGGGCTAGAGTCCTTTCTTGCCCCGACGGAGGCCCCGGCCATGAGCGACTCCCCCGACGCGGATCCGATCGAGCCCCTCATTCGAGGGCTGCTCGCCGAGCTCGGCCAGGATCCCGAGCGGGAGGGTCTCAAGCGCACGCCCGCGCGGGTCGCCAAGGCCATGCGTTTCCTGACCAAGGGCTACGACGAGGATCCGATCGAGATCCTCAACGGTGCGATGTTCGACGTGAGCTACGACGAGATGGTCGTCGTGAAGGACATCGAGTTCTACAGCCTCTGTGAGCACCACATGCTGCCTTTCTTCGGGCGGGTCCACGTGGCGTACATCCCGAACGGCAAGGTCGTCGGCCTCTCCAAGATCCCGCGCGTGGTCGAGATGTTCGCGCGGCGTCTGCAGGTGCAGGAGCGCCTCACCATGGAGGTGGCGGAGACGCTCGAGAAGGTGCTCCACCCACGCGGTGTTGCGGTCGTCACCGAGTCGATCCACCTCTGCATGATGATGCGTGGCGTGCAGCAGCAGAACACCTTCGCCATCACCAGCTCACTCAAGGGCGTCTTCCAGAGCGATCCGATGACACGCTCCGAGTTCATGGAGCTGATCCGCCACCGCAAGGCGTCCTTCGCCTAGCCGCCTCGGGTCGCATTCGAGAGGTCCATTCTGCTCGTCGTTGCGTATGACGGGTGAGCCGCGGTGAGCACAGGTGGAAGAAAAAGCTCATGACGCAGTGTTTCCGACCGCTCGTTCGGATCTTCATGGCGCGTCGCGTCAGGAGAGAGCTTCATCGCATCGAGGAAACGCGTTCAACTAGTTGAAATTGTTGAGGAATAATTTCTTTTCAAGAGCGTCATTTCGTGCTTGGCAAATGAGCTAAAGCGGAATATCCTGCAGTCTGAATGGAAAAGGAATGACGGGCTCCAGCGCCTCTAGCTGGAAACGGTCTTCCGAACTGCCTGTTTTTTCTCATGAAATTGCTCTGCTGCAACGCGTCGCGATGCAACCAGGGTCGCCAAGCTGAGGTTGACTGGGACGAACGGGGTACGAGTTCTCGTACTGCATCGCCTGGATCAAACGTCACGAAGGACCCCTGAAGCGGAACGAACCCGCGAGAGAAAGACGGCAAGGCGGGACCACCTGTCAGCCGGGCATGGATCGGAGTAGCGAAGAGGGCGCCTCCGACCGGGCCAGTGAAGCGCCCAAGACATTGCGAGAGAGCCCGAGAGCCAGCCGACTGGATCCGGGAAACCGAAGCCCGGCGCCACACCGGCAGCCAGACCAGGACAACGAAAATCGATGCCTGCACGCGAGCAGGAGCTTCCGGAGAGCCCGGTGGCGAGCGCGCGGCGGGACTTCGACGAGCGGCGGCCCTACTCCGTCGCTCCCAAGCAAAGGTTAGGAGGGTGAGGGATGACCAACGAAAACGACATCTCCATCGAAGCGCAGCGCCGTGTGATTTGGCGGCGGATTGCGCCCGAAAACGAGCTCGGTCAGGAGACCGATGCGCAGGCCGTGAAGAGCGCGAAGTCGATGACCCGCGTCGATCCGAAGCGGCTGAACACCCAGAAGGAGAGCCAGCGCTCGAGTGAGCGCGGCGCCCTTGTTTCCTACTTCAAGGACATCGCCGAAATCGCGACCCTGAAGAAGGAAGAGGAGGTGATCCTCGCCAAGGAGATCGAAGCCGCGACCCTGGCCTTCCGCGAAGGCATGGTCACGGTTCCGTGGACCGCCAAGGAAGCGGTGCGGATCTGGCAGGGCCTGAAGGCCGAGAACCGCGCCACGGGCAAGATGTGCGAGTCCTTCGGCTCGGGCTCGCCCGAGGGTGTCGATCTCGGCGGCCGCATCGACCAGATTCTCGGCAAGATCGAGCTCGCGCTGCGCAGGCGCGAGGCGGCGATCGAAGCCGACAAGCCGGCCGAAGTGCTCAAGTTCAACCGGCGAGCAGCTCGACTGCTGAAGGAAGCCGATCTGTCCATGCAGCTGCTTGGGCGGATTCGCAAGGGCGTGCTCGAGCTGTACAAGGAGGCGGCTCGCTGCAACCGCCGGATTGCGTCGTTGAGTTCGAACAAGCGGCCCCCCCAGAGCGAAGCCGGCAAGGCCAAGCGCAAGCAGGATCTCGCGCGTTGGAGCGAGCGCGGCACCGAGCTGGCCTACGAGGTCGGCATGGAGCTGCCGGACTTCGTTGCCCACATGGGGCGCGTCGAGGACGAATGGGACCGGCTGTCGGACGTGAAGAGCGTCTTCGTGCAGCACAACCTGAAGCTCGTCGTGGCCATCGCGAAGGACTTCCGGAACATGGGAATCACCTTCCAGGATCTGATCCAGGAGGGGAACATCGGCCTCATCCGGGCCGTCGAGAAGTTCGAGTACCACCGAGGGCATAAGTTCTCGACCTACGCCGTGTGGTGGATCCGTCAGGCGCTGATCCGGGCCATCCAGAACCATTCTCGGACGATCCGGATCCCCAGCCACGTGCACGACACCCTGCTCAAGTACTACCGGGCGTACAACGCGCTCGAGAAGAAGCTGGGCCGGGATCCGACGACCCGCGAGATCGCCAAGACGATGGACATCGAGGTGGAGCGTGCCGAGCAGCTTCAGCGAATGGTCCGCGAGCCGGTGAGCCTCGAGAAGGACGTGCCCGGCACGGACTCCAAGAAGGTCAAGGACATCGTTGCCGATCAGAACCCGATCTCGCCGGTGGCCGGGCTCGACCACGCGCGGCTCGAGCGGGCCAGCGATACGTCGATCGCCCAGCTCTGCGAGCGGGAGCGCAACATCTTGCGCTGGCGCTTCGGCCTGAAGGGCGAGCGCGAGCACACGCTCGAGGAGATCGGCGGCAAGCTGGGCCTGTCCCGCGAGCGCGTGCGCCAGCTCGAAGCCCGGGCACTGACGAAGCTTCGCAACTCGGACAGCCGCGACCGCCTGGAAGCGTTCGCATTCGAGGCGACGGTCTAGCCAGCGCCCCACACCCAAACGGCCTCCCGGTGCTC
>JAFDCZ010000275.1 GCA_019312665.1 Deltaproteobacteria bacterium
TCGGCCCGGACATCGTCAAGAGTGACGACTGGGTGCGGCGTCTGACGCCGGGGCAGATCACCGAGTTGGAGAATGCGCTGGGCGTTGCGAAGGCCAGCGGGAAACCGTTGACCGAGCTTACCCGCGACGACTTCCGTCTCTCGATCCTGGCTGAAGGAATCGCAGAATGGATGGAGGCTCTTCAGCGCGGCCGCGGGTTCATCAACGTGAAGGGCATTCCGGTCGATGGCCACGACGAGGCCGACATGGCCATCATCCACTGGGGCCTTGGCTTGTACATGGGATCCCCGGCATCACAGAATGCTGCCGGAGATCTGCTGGGCCACGTTCGCGATACGGGTGCGGACCCGGGAGACACGTCGGTTCGTCTCTACAAGACCCGAGTCGATCTGGGTTTCCACAGCGATGGTGCTGATCTGGTCGCGCTTCTGTGTATCCGGCAGGGGCGCTCGGGCGGCGAGAACCGCCTCGTGAGCACCACGGCGCTTTACAACGAGATCCTGCGGCGCCGGCCCGGTCTGATCCCGCTTCTCTACGAAAACTTCTACTGGGATCGCAACGACGAGCAGTCCACAGGCGAGGATCCGTTCTTCCAGCTACCGATCTGTCGCTACCACGAAGGGCAGCTCACCTTCTTCTACATCCCCTGGTACATCCGCAAGGCTCAGCGTCACGCCCAGGTGCCACGCCTGTCGCCGGAGCAGACTGAGCTTCTCGAGCTGATCGACAGCATCGCCGAGGACCCGGCCTTCCATGTCGAGATGCGGCTCGAGCCGGGTGAGATCAACTATCTCAAGAACAACGCCGTCCTTCATGCTCGCACCGAGTACGAGGACTTCGACGAGCCCGAGCGCAAGCGTCATCTGGTGCGCCTCTGGCTGACGGCCCACGCAGAGTGGGCGGACGGTGATGTCTTCGTCCAGCAGGGCATCCCCGTGAGGGAAGGTGTCGTCTCCGACGCCGATGATATTGCTGCAGCCAATGCAGAGAGCGCTGGCTGAGCTTCGATCCTCTCGATTCTTCACTGAACAAGGAGCTAGACATGAGCAACCATCTCGAGAGTTCAGCAACCGAGCTCACCCGTCGCCGTGCCGAGGGCGCCGATGCCCTCCGCGAGCAGGTCAAGGAGGGTTACACCCGTGTGGTCGCGTCGTTCGATGACACCGAGCGTGCGAATGAAGCGGCGCGGCGCATCGGCTACGACGACGAACAGCTCGCCGCGGTTCCCGAAGGGACGAACCTGGGCGTCGGGTGCGGCAATCCGACCGCGATCGATGCGCTCCATCCGGGCGAGACGGTGGTCGACCTGGGCTCAGGTGCCGGAATGGATTCATTCCTGGCCGCGCGTCAGGTCGGGCCGACGGGTCGGGTGATCGGTGTGGACATGACACCGGCCATGCTCGAGAAGGCTCGCGAGAACGCGCGCAAGACGGGTGTGACCAATGTCGAGTTCCGGGAGGGCCACATCGAGGACCTTCCGCTCGAGGACGAGAGCGTCGACGTCATCCTGTCCAACTGCGTGATCAACCTGTCTCCCGACAAGGAGAGTGTCTACCGGGAGGCGTTTCGGGTGCTGCGGCCCGGTGGCCGCATCATGGTCTCCGACATCGTGCTCGAGCAAGAACTGCCCGCGGCCGTGGTTGCGAGCGTCGATGCCTACCTGGGCTGCGTGGGCGGAGCGAGCCTTCGCGAGACGTACCTGGAGACGATCCAAAAGGCGGGCTTTGCGGAGATCCGAGTGGATCGCGAGTCGTCGTTTCTCGATGCGTTCGCACTCGACGATCCGATGGTCCAGGGGATCGTAGAAGAGCTCGGTCTCTCAGCGGAGCAGGTGAAAGAGTACGCCGGCTCGGTGACGAGCCTGCACATCTTCGCCCGAAAGGCCTGAACGCCGTTCGCTTCAACCAATAGATCGATTCAATCAAGAATCCAATCAAGCAAAGGAGCCCAGCATGCGTGTCCAACTCGCACTGAACGTCAAGGATCTCGACGAGGCCGTCGAGTTCTACTCGAAGCTCTTCGATGTGGAGGTCAACAAGCGCAAGCCCGGCTATGCGAACTTCGCGATCGACAAGCCGCCCCTGAAGCTCGTGCTGTTCGAAAACCCCGATGCCGACGAGCGTCTCAACCACCTTGGCGTGGAAGTCTTCGATGACGCAGACGTGCATGCCGCCACCGATCGGCTCAAGTCCGCTGGCCTGGTCGATTCGGTCGAGGACGAGCAGACCTGCTGCTACGCCAACCAGAACAAGGTTTGGGCCGTCGATCCGCAGGGCGCGCGCTGGGAGTATTATCGGATCATCGAAGACTCGGAGACCTTTGGTACCGGTGGGGACTTCGAGGCTTCGGCCAAAGTCGCGACCGGCTGTTGCAGCTGACCGGTGAAGGGTTCTCGGCTCGACTGCCTCGCAGGAGGAGGGATCGTCGATCGGCGATCGTTCCTTCTCGCCGGGGCTTCCTTCCTGGCGGCGAGTTCCCTCGGGCCGGCGAAAGCGGCCGCGGCTGGGGGCGACTCTCGGATCGGTACGGGTTTTCCGGCCTGGATGAGAACACCCGGCAGGCCTGATGTCGGCTATGGCCAACCGGTCTCCCATGAGAGTCACGTCCAGAAGAAGGCGCAGGCAATCGTTCCCGAGACCACCGGCTTCACCTTGTGGCATACGCCACTCGAGAGCCAGCGCGGTGCGATCACGCCGAACGGCCTGCACTTCGGTGTTCACCACAACGGAATTCCGGACATCGACCCCGCAAAGCACGAGTTGGTGATTCACGGGTTGGTCGAAAGGCCTCTCACCTTCTCGGTGGAGAAGCTGCTCCGCTATCCGATGGTGTCACGCATCCTGTTCCTCGAATGTTCCGGCAACACCGCTGCAAACGCGCTCTCACCGTTTGCCCGCGACGAATCCTGTCAGGATCTCTACGGGCAGGTTTCCGGCTCCGAGTGGGTCGGGGTCCCCCTCCGGCTTCTTCTCGAAGAGGCGGGCCTCGGGGCCTCCGCGAAGTGGGCGATTGCAGAAGGGGCCGATGGGGGCTCTCACGCCCGAAGCATTCCCGTCTCGAAGCTGCTGGACGATGGGATGCTCGCCTTCTACCAGAACGGAGAGCGACTTCGCGGAGCGCAGGGCTACCCGATGCGGTTGCTGCTGCCCGGCTGGGAAGGCAACGCGAACGTCAAGTGGCTGCACCGGCTCGAGCTCACCGACACCCCCGCCTATACGAAAGACGAGTCGGGGCTCTACACCGAGTTCCTCGCGAATGGCGACATTGCACGCTTCTCGTTCCTGATGGACGTGAAGTCCGTTATCACCCATCCGTCTGGGCGCCAGATGCTTCACGAGAAAGGGTTCTACGAGATCGCGGGCCTCGCCTGGTCGGGTCACGGCAAGGTGAGCCAGGTCGAAGTTTCTGCGGACGAAGGGCGAACCTGGGCGCTCGCCGAGCTGCAGGGGCCCGTTCTCGACAAGGCATTGACACGTTTCTCGATTCCCTGGCGATGGGATGGCAAGCCGACGGTTCTGCTGAGCCGAGCTACGGACGAACGAGGGGTTCGACAGCCTACGCGGACCCAGTGGAAGGAACGTTATGCGAGCCATTCGTTCAACCACTACAACGCGGTGCAGCCGTGGCGGATCGGCAGTGATGGCGGTGTCGAGAATACCTATGCGTAGGTTCGCCACATGGATCGTGCTGGTCGGGATGATGTTGGCCTCGGTGAGCCAGGGCTTCGCGGAGGAGCTCGAGGTGAATCTCGGGACGCCTGTTGCTGAGGCGGAGGTTCAGCAACGAGCGATTACGATCTTCCCGGATGGACGCGGCTTACCGCCCGGTAGTGGCAGCGTGGGGGAGGGCACGGAGCTCTACCGTACCCGTTGCGGATATTGCCACGGCGAGACCGGCACAGAGGGCCCTGCCTCGCGACTGGTTGGCTCCGATGGCTGGCTCAGCCTCAGTGATCCGCTGCGCATCCTCAGGATCCAGAAGTCTCCGCTCCTGGTGATGTCGGTGGGAGCCCAATGGCCTCACGCGACGTCCATCTTCGACTACGTGCGCAGGGCGATGCCGCATATGGCACCGAAGAGCCTCACCAACGACGAAGTCTACGCGCTCACGGCGTACATCCTCTACCTGAACGAGCTCGTCGCAGAGGA
Organism: Deltaproteobacteria bacterium; assembly: GCA_019312665.1. GTDB lineage: Bacteria > Myxococcota_A > UBA9160 > UBA9160 > UBA6930. The sequence goes on from JAFDCZ010000275.1 coordinate 4,149, forward strand.
CGCCATCCTGACGAAGAAGAATCTACCCGGCGTCGAGATGCCCGGGCGAGACCGCTCCCACAATGTGTGGCGGGGTAAGTGACGCGCGAGGTCAGTTTTACGCTGGCTTCTGGCCCCCGACCCACCAGCCGAGCTTCATCTCGCCGGT
>JAFDCZ010000025.1 GCA_019312665.1 Deltaproteobacteria bacterium
AAGCCGCTCGAGGCAGGCCCCGAGTGTCACCTCCCCTGTATCGTTCGGGACGTACCCGGCGCCTCGAACGACACCCCGGGTGAATGGATTCGACCAATGGGACCGCTTCACGACCACGTCCGCCTGGGGCATGTGGGCGACCAGGAGCACGTAGTCGATCAGGGTCGGATGGTTGGCGATCACCAGGCTCGGGCCTTCGGTCGGCAGCCTCTCGGGTTGGCGCAGATCGACCACGATCACCCCGACGGCTTGCATGAAACCCGCAAAGACCCGGAACGAGCGATGGATCAACCACTGCATACGGCGTTCGCGCTGCGGCCGGCCACCAGGCAGGAGCCAGAGCACCGGATAGGCGATCAGACCCAGGAACAGGGATCCCACGCCGAAGAGGGCGAACGAGGCTCCAGTTCCAACGGACCCAGGAACAGGGATCCCACGCCGAAGAGGGCGAACGAGGCTCCAGTTCCAACGATGCGCAGCCAGCGATCGACTGATTTGGCCAACGGCTCCTACCCGTATGGGCCAGGATTCGGGCCCGGCCAGGCAGTGTACCGGATCTCGCCTATGGAAGGCTTTGCGAGGCCGTGCCGCCGGGCCCCCTGGGGGCCGCGGCTAGGCGGCGGCTAGGCGGCGGCGCGCTCGATGCCGGCCTGGCGGCGCTTCTCTTCCTCGATGGCCTGATCGATGTCGCTGCTCGTGCCGCCTTCGTACTCGAGAATCCCGAGGTCGGCGAAGCGGGCGCGCTGGCGGTCGGATAGAAGACCCAGGCTCTTCACGTTGGGAACGATCTTCTTGAACAGGCGCCGTCGGTATTCCTTGGCGAAGGGCGAATCCATGCTCACCGCAACGCACTCCTCGACCGGCATGCCCATCGCCTCCCACACCTCGTGGTTGAGGATGCGGTCGCGCATCAGGACGCAGGCCTCGTAGACGAAGTCCTCCCGCTCCATGCGCTCGGCTTCGGTCAGATCCTTGGTGAATTCACGCAAGGAAATCACGCCGTAGGCCACGTGGCGGCTCTCGTCTTCCATCACGGCCGCGGTGAGGTTGCGCAGCAGGGGGTCGTTGGCGGAATCGCGGATCGTGCCGAAGGCGGCCAGGGCCAGGCCCTCGACGATGATCTGCATGCCCAGGAATTTCATGTCCCAGCGCGAGTCGCTCAGGATCTGGTCGAGCAGGGCCTTCAGGTTCGGGTTGACCGGGTAGTCGTGCTCGAGCTTCTCCTGCACGAAGCGCCGGTACACTTCGACGTGTCGCGCCTCGTCCATCACCTGGGTGGCGCCGTACATCTTGGCCTCGTACCACGGCACGCTGTCGACGATCTGGGCAGAAGCGAGCAACGCGCCCTGCTCACCGTGGAGGAACTGACAGAGCTGCCAGGTGATCGACTCGTGGCGGAGCTTCTCGATCTCGGACTTCGTGAGCTTGTCCCAGAGAGGGGTGCCCCAGATGCCGATCGAAGCATCCGGCACGAGTTCGCTGCGCGGGTCGACGTCGTGAGACCAATCGAGACGCTCGGCCCCATCCCACTGGTCGCGCTTCGCGTGGGCGTACAGCCGCTCCAACTGGGCGCGGGTGGAGTCGTACTCCCAGTTGTAGGTGACGTCCTGGGGGACGCGAAGGGTCTCGAGGGGGGTGTCGGCTCGCAGGCGATCCATTCAATTTCCTCCTTGGAATGACTGCATTGTAGTCTACAGTGTAGACATGTCAAGAAGTTTCTTGCTAGAGTCCCCGTGTGCCTGCAACCCCCCGGAAATCAATGAAAAAGAAGGGCCCGCCCCGGCGGCAGGCCTTGTCTCGGGAGCGCATCGTCGAAACGGCCCTGGCCCTGGCGGATGCTCGAGGCGACTTTTCCATGCGCGCCCTCGGCCAACGGCTGCGGGTCGACCCGATGGCCATCTACCGGCACTTCCGGGACAAGGAGGCCCTGCTCGACGCGATGGTCGACGCAGCGATGGCGGGACTCAAAGCACCGCTCCCCGATTCGGGCACACCTCGCGAGCGCTTGCACAGGATGTGCGTCGACTTCCTGGCCTGCCTGGACGACCACCCTGGCGTAGCCATGCGCGTCGCCACCACCCGGCCCACGCTTGGCCCCCACACAGTGAGCCTCACCGAAGCCTGCCTCGCACTCCTTCGAGAGATGGGACTCGACGCGCGCGAGGCGACACGCGGCTTCATGATGGTCATCCGCTTCATCACCGGCGTCGCCGCTGCCAACGAACACGTGCGAGCCCACGGCGCGAACGAGGCCGAGTGGCAGGAGGAGATGCGCTCGGGCTACGCGTCGGTGTCCCCGACCGACCATCCGAACGTGGCCGCCATGGCGAACGAAATCGCGAGCCTGGGCTTCCAGGAGGAGTTCGAGTACGGCCTCGATCTACTCCTCGAGGGCCTCGAGCGCAGACGGTAGAAGCGGAGAAGCCGGGACGTTCAGAGCTGCCCTTGAATCGGAAGAAGGCTCAGCAGCGATACCTTGAAGCGCTGCCACCAACTCGTGCCCGGCTCTTGATGCAGGGTTTGCGATTCGCCCCCGTCGCTGCCCTCCCAGAGCAGCTCGCCGTCGTCATCGAGGCGTAGATACCAGGAGAATTCCGGGCTTGTGATCCGCTCGAAAGCCGCCCGTTGTTCCTCCGCCAATTCGGGGCTGTGTACGACGAGCCCCATCTCCGTGTTCAGATCGATGGAGCGCGGATCCAGATTCGCCGAACCGATGAAGACGATCTCACGGTCGAAGAGGAAAGTCTTGGCGTGCAGGCTGGCACTCGAAGAGCCGAACAGGCCGGAGCGCTTCGCGCGGCGCACGCCTTTGCCCGTGCCCTTGAGCTCGTAGAGCTCCACACCGGCTTCGAGCATCGGCACGCGGTACCCCTTGTAGCCCGCATGCACCGCGCTCACGTCGGTAGCCGCCAAGGAGTTGGTGAGGATGCGCGCACGAACTCCACGGCCCGTGGCGTTCGCCAGGAATTCCACGCCCGAATCACGGGGAATGAAATAGGGAGAGACGATCATGAGCTCGGAGTCGACCTCGTCGAAGAAGGAACCGAGCCTCTTGCTCAGCAGGGTCTCTTCGAGGGCTTCCCCGCGTGCAACGATCTTCTCGGGAAGGTCAGCCACTGCACGGGTGGGAGCCCACAACAGCTCCAACTTTCCGGCCTTGGCGTCCTGGTACAGGGTGCTGGAGCCGAGACGCTCGGCGTAGCGAGTGCCCACCTGCGCCTCCTCATGGGCGAGCAGCTCCGCCCGGAGCGCGTCCAGCGCAGCGGGTTCTGCGCGCAGCGACGACCAGCCAGCGATCGGCGAAACGAACTCCGCATTCCAATACTGATCGAAGGTCTCACCCAGCTCCCCGAGCACCGGACCGAAGGCCAACAGGTCGAGATCGGCGAAGTTCACACCCGGCGCCGCATCGAAATACTCATCGCCAACGTTGCGCCCGCCAACCACGGCCGCCAGCCCGTCGATCGTGAGCATCTTGTTATGCATCCGATGATTGAGCCTTCTCGGCCGGCTCAAGAGATCGAGCATACGGGCCAGGCCGGGAAGGGGACCCCGGGCCATCGCGTTGAACAAGCGAATCTCCATTTGCGGATGCACCTGGGCCGCTGCCAGCAGCCGATCCAGCCCCGGCGAGCCCAGGTCGTCGAGTAGCAGACGCACCCGCACGCCGCGGTCCGCGGCCGCCAGCAGCCGCGAAAACAGAAAGCGGCCCGTCACGTCGTCGTGGAAGATGTAGTACTGGACGTCGATGGCCTTCTCCGCCGCATCGACCATCAGAATCCGGGCGACAAAGGCATCGAGCCCGGAGCGCAAGACGTAGAGGCCGGAAGCATCCGGATGGGCTTCGAACTGGGGGCGGAGCTCGCGGCCGGCATCCGTCTCCTCAGGATGGGCGAAGGCGCGGCTCTTGGGGCGCAGGCGCGGATCGCCTAGATCCGCATGGACACAGCCCGTGAGCAGGAGGAGGAGCGGCGCGAGAAGGAAACGTGCCATTGGGCGAACGGTAGCGGAGAGAGGAACGCCCCCGCCCTACGGGATGCGGAGAGAGGAACGCCCGCGCCCTACGGGATGGCGACTTGCTCCCCCTCGGAAACGCCGCTCAGCACCTCGACTTCTGCCGCGCCTGTTGATCTCCGGGCTGTCGTCACCTGACGCCGCTCGGCACGGCCATCTGGATCCACTACGAGCACGGATTCCAACTGTCCGATCCGACGCACGGAGCGCTGCGGCACCATCAGCCGGGTTCGCGTGCCCGCCGGCACCGCTACCCGCGCGTACATTCCCGCAAAGAGCCGGCCATCCGCCGGCAAGCGGACCTTGGCAAGCAGGGTCCGTGCGCCGGGGTCGGCGAAGGGCACGATCTCATCGACCACGCCGGCAAGCTCGACGTCCAACGCGCCGATCGTCGCCTGCAGGGCCTGACCGAGTTCGAGTGAGACAGCCAGGCTTTCGCGTACCGGAACCTCGACGCGCAGGACGCTCGGATCATAGATGCGAAGCAATGCGCGGCCCGGAACCGTCTCGCCTTTGACGAGGTTCCCTGGGATCCCCGCAGCCGCCGTGCCTCGCTTGCCGACCTCCATCTTCTAGAGTCCGTGGGCCCGAAACACGATCTCCGGCGGATCCGCGGACATCTATTCGACCTGGAGCGTTCGGAGATGATCTGCCAGCGCACTGGCGTCGAGCGTCGCGCCGTACGCCGCAAAGGGCTCGCCAACGTGCTCCCGGGCAAAGACCGCGCCCCAGACCGGCATCTCCCGCGGACCGTGTTGGGCGACGAGCAGGCGTCCGTCGATGGCCATCATCACGGCGGACTCGTCGAAGCTCCCGCCGGAGCGCCGGGCCAGGCTGGTTAGGTCCGCCGGTGCCACGGTCAGGGACGTGGCCAGGGGTCCGTCGCCCTGGCCGGAAAGCCCGTGGCAGGAGGCGCAATGTCTCTCGTACAGGGCAGCGCCCGCCACCTCGTCGGTCCGTTCGTCGACACATCCCAAGGCCGCCGCCAGGGCCACGATCGTCCCGACAGCCGAAGCCACGCATTGTCGCCAGATCACGTCGTCATCACCCCCCTCCCGGAGACGATCGGTCCCTCCAGAACGCTGTCAAGCACCTGGTCGGATTGGGACTTGTGTCCTCACGCGTCACCCAGGCCTCCTCAGCCCGGACGTCGGTTCACGGTTCCCTCCCGGTCTCTGTCAGGTCTCTGGCAAGATGGGTGCCGGCTCCCCGCAGCAAGACCCGCCGAACTACGGACGCGACATGATGAAGGAGCAGGAGCGCAACGAGCAACGCGGGCTCCGAGCAGGCGCGCGAGCAAGTCCGCCTCGAGCACCACGAGCGCATGCTCGAGCGGGCGAAGGAGCGCTTCGTGGGGCCATGTGGGACAGCCGGAGCAAGAGGGACGGCCTTCGGGCCCGCTTGACCAGGCCCGGCAGGGTATGGCCCTTGCAAGCCCAAGGGCACCATGAGCCACGACCCGGACGGCCTCTCCCGCGGCGTCAAGCTGCTTCACGACCCTCTCCGCAACAAGGGCACGGCCTTCAGCCAGGCGGAGCGCAACGCCCTCGGGCTGCGCGGGCTCCTGCCGCCGCGGGCGTCGGACCTGCCCACCCAGGTCGCGCGGGTGCTCGAGAACACTCGGCGCAAGCCCAATGATCTCGAGCGCTACCTCTATCTGGTCGCCCTTCAGGATCGCAACGAGACGCTCTTCTACCGGGTCGTCGTGGACCACCTCGAGGAGCTGATGCCGATCCTCTACACGCCGACGGTCGGCCGTGCTTGCCTCGAGTACGGTCACATCTTCCGCCGCCCGCGCGGCTTGTTCGTCTCGGCGAACGATCGCGGATGCGTCACGGAGGTGCTCCGCAACTGGCCCCACGAGGACGTGCGCATCATCGTCGTCACCGATGGCGGGCGGATCCTCGGGCTCGGTGATCTCGGCGTAGACGGCATGGGCATCCCGGTCGGGAAGCTCGTGCTGTACACCGCTTGCGCAGGGATCCGCCCGGAGCAGTGCCTCCCCATCACACTGGATGTCGGTACCGAGAGCGAGGCACGACGATGTGATCCGCTCTACCTCGGATTGCAGCAGAAACGGCTCGAGGGTGAGGCGTACGACGCACTGCTCGATGAGTTCGTGGATGCCGTGCGCGAGGTGTTTCCCGACGCCGTCCTCCAGCTCGAGGACTTCGCCAACCGCAACGCCTTCCGCCTGCTGGAGAAATATCGGCACCAGATGCCGTGCTTCGACGACGATATCCAGGGCACCGGGGCGGTGGCACTCGCGGGCGTCCAGGCGGCCCTGCGCCTGACCGGAGGGAAGCTGAAGGAGCAGACCTTCGTTTTCCTCGGCGCCGGCGAAGCGGGGATCGGCATCGCCGGCATGATCGTCGCGGGCATGCGGGCCGAGGGGCTCGCCGAAGCGGAGGCGCGGCGGCGCTGCTGGCTGGTCGACTCGAAGGGGCTGGTCGTACGCGAGCGCGACGACCTGGCGGACCACAAGCTCCCCTACGCCCACGACCACCCTCGGTTGCCCGATCTCCGCTCGGCCATCGAGGAGCTTCGACCCACCGCGCTGATCGGCGCGTCTGGCGCCCCGCAGACCTTCCAGCAGCCCATCCTCGAAGCCATGGCCCGCCTGAACGAGCGGCCCATCGTCTTCGCGCTCTCCAATCCGACGGCCAAAGCCGAATGCACAGCCGAGCAGGCCATCGCCTGGACAGGCGGTCGCGCAATCTTTGCGAGCGGAAGCCCGTTCCCGCCCGTCGAATGGGAGGGCCGTCGCATCGTCCCCGGCCAGGGCAACAACGCCTATGTCTTCCCGGGCGTCGGACTCGGCGCCATCGCCTGCGGTGCACGGCAGGTGACGGACGAGATGTTCTTCGAGGCTGCGCGCTCCCTGGCCGCCGAGGTCCACGACGAGGATCTCGCACTGGGGCGTGTCTATCCCCCGTTCTCCCGTATTCGAGAGGTGTCTTTGTCGATTGCTGTTGCGGTCGCCGAGGTTGCGTGGGCGCGGGGGCTCGCTCGAGTAGAGCGTCCCGCCGACCCGGCAGCGTACATCCGCCAGCAGATGTACGAGCCGAGCTACACGAGCTACGTCTGAAGGAGCCGTCATGACCGTCGCACGCCACTGCCGAAAGCCCGCCAGCACGATCCCGGGTACGGAAACGCTCCACGACGCCGCGGAGCAGATGGCGACGGAGCGGGTGGGATCCCTCGTGGTCGTGAAGGGTCGCTCGCCCGTGGGTGTCGTGACCGATCGCGACATCGCGTTGGGCGTGCTCGCCCGCGGCCTCGATCCCGAAGCCGCCTCGGTGGCGGAGATCGCCAGCACCCCGGCCGTCGTCGTGGGCACGGAGCTGCCGCTCCGAGAGGCCAGCGCGACGATGCGCCGTCATGGCCTGCGTCGCGTTCCCGTCGTGGACGGCGAAGGCGCGGTGGTCGGCGTGCTGGCCGGCGACGATCTGGTGCGCCTGATCGCACTGGAGCTGACCTGCCTCGCCGACGTCGCCGCCGAGCAGATCCCGATCGGCGTGCGCTCGGGATCCGCCGAGGCCGGTCCGGCACGCGATGTCGAGCAGTACGCGCGAAAGCTGACGACGATTCCAGAGGATGCCTCGGCGGGCGAGGTGGGCCGGATCATGGCCAGCGAGCACATCGGCTGCGTGGTCATGGTCGACCGGAAGGGCGTCCCGGCCGGCGTCGTCACAGATCGTGATCTGGTGGTTCGCGTCGTGGCTCGCGGGCTGGGGGTGGATGCGCCTGCAGCCGGCGCCATGAGCACCTCGGTCGTCACGATCGATGCCCGCGCCTCCCTCGAGCAGGCCGCCTCCGAGATGAGTTCCCAGGGCATCCGTCGCCTGCTTGTGCTGCGGGAAGCTCACCCGGTCGGCATCGTCACCTACGACGATCTGATCGTCGCCCTCGGCAGCGAGCTGCATGACCTGGGCGCAGCCATGCAGGCTGCACGGGAACGAGAACACCGCGCCTAGTAGACGAGCTCCACCCAGCGGTGTCCCGCTCGAAGCTCGGCTTTGCGGCGCTGCCACTTCTCGTCGGAGCCGGCCAGGTCGGCAAACGCCGCGTCGAGCTCGACCAGCATCGGTTCGAGCCCTGCAACGAAGACGTAGGTCTTCGCCTCGCCTAGCATCTTCCACAGGTCGGCGCCGCGCTCCTTGATCGCCGCGCCCCAGGCCACCGGGTCGCCCCAGTCCGGCCGCGGGCTGAGTGCCCGGAACGCCTCGAAGGTCTCTTCGTCGTAGTAGAGCGCGAAGTCGTCTCGCTCGTCGTTCATGTAGAGCATCTCGAGGCCGCTTCGAGCGCCATGGAAGAGCCATACGTGGCCGCCGAACTCCGGAACGCTCCGATACAGCCGCTTCACGAACGCTCGAAAGGGCGCGATGCCGGTCCCACTGGCGATCAGGATCAGGTTTGCGTCGCGCTCGTCGGGGAGCTCGAACGGAAGCCCGTAGGGGCCCGTCGTCAGGCAGCTGTCACCGGGCGCCAGATCACACAGAAAATTCGAGGCAACGCCCGGATACTTCTCACCGCTGTACTCATCGACATAGGAACATCGACGCACGGCGATCTCGATGCGCGGCCGGCCGGAGGACCCTCGCTCGGGAAGACCCGCAACGCTGTAGAGCCGGAAATGATGCGCCTGCCCGAATGCCGGTGAGGCCGGAGCGAGCACGCCGAGGCTCTGACCGATCTCGAACGGGAAGTCCGTGCGATCCACCTCGAGGACGAGTTCGCGGACCTCATCGGCGGCGTCCTCCACGGTGATGCGCCGGCTCCTGATCAGCGTGGTTCCGAACCGCGGCTCGGTATCGTAGTCCTGGAGGTGCGTCACGGTTTCACTCATGCTTTCTCCTCCGCGTGGGGACAAGCCCCGCCGCTCTCATTTTGCTTTGGGCAGGCTGCGCCACCGCAGCCGAATCGCCCGGCCAGGGGATCCGGATCCGTTTCGGGGAAGACCCTTTGCCAGGCGCTCTGAACCCCGAGCCATGCCAGCAGCAGCAGCACCAGCCCGAGCAACGCCACCAGGTGCGATGTCCACATGCGATCAGACCCCCAGCCCCGCGAAACCCATGAACGCCATCGAGAGGATGCCCGCCAGTACGAGGGCCAGGGCCGTCCCCCGCACCGGGTCGGGTACCGGGGCCAGGTCGAGCTTCTCCCGCAGCCCGGCCATCAGCACGAGGGCCAGCGTAAAGCCCGCACCGGCGCCCAGCGCGTAGGCAATGGACTGGCTGAAGCTGTAGCCCTTGTTCGTCTGGAACAGGGCGAGGCCCAGGATCGCGCAGTTCGTCGTGATCAGCGGGAGGAAGATGCCCAGGCTCCGGAACAGTGTCGGGCTCGTCTTGCGGATGAACATCTCGACCAACTGCACGGTGGAGGCGATCACGACGATGAATGAGATGAGTCGCAGGTAGGGCGCGTCGATGGCGACCAGCACACGCTCGATACCGAACGCGCACACCGAGGCAACGAGCATCACGAAGCTGACTGCCGCACCCATCCGGGTCGCGGTCTCGAGCCGGTTCGACACGCCCAGGAACGGACACAGGCCCAGGAAGTAGGCCAGCACGAAGTTGTTGATCAGGCAGGCGTTCAGGAAGATGGAGCCCAGGCCCTGCTCAGGCATCGGGAGCCCTCCAGCGACCGAATAGCATCAGCCAGGCGGCCAACGTGAAGAAGCCGCCACTCGGCAGCAACATGATCACCCAGGGCTGGAAATCTGCGTGAAAGAGGGCCACGCCGAAGAGCGAGCCGCTGCCGAGGATCTCGCGGACGGCTCCGAGCGAGAGGAGCGCCAGCGTGAAGCCGAGACCCATCCCGGCGCCGTCGAGGACCGAGCGGCCGATGCTGTTGCGAGAAGCGAAGGCCTCTGCGCGCCCCAGGATCAGACAGTTCACCACGATCAGCGAAATGAATGCGCCGAGGGCGCGATGAAGCTCCAGGCTGATCGCCTGGATCGTGTAATCGACGATCGTCACGAAGGTGGCGATCACGAGGATGTAGGTCGCGATCCGGACCTGCTTGGGCACGAAGTTTCGCAGCAGCGCCACGGCTGCGTTGGAAGCAACCAGCACGAAGAGCGTGGCGAGACCCATCGCCAGCGCGTTGCGCGCCGTGTTCGAGACGGCAAGCGCCGGGCACATTCCGAGCACCTGCACGAAGATCGGGTTCTCTCGCCAGAGCCCCTTCCAGAAATCCTCGGTGTTCACGGGGCCACCTCCTCTACGAAATCCGCGAGGCGCACACGAATCGCTGGGAGGCGCGCGAGCGTGCTCTCCCGCAGGATGCTCCCGATCGCCTTCGACGTAATGGTCGCGCCCGTCAGGCCGTCGATCTGCCAGGGATGCCGCTTCTCGCCGGGCTTCACCACCTCGATCGGGTGGAGGATCACCCGTCCGTCGGCCGTCAGCGAGACGTCGAGGCGTGCGAAGTTCGCCTGGAAGCCGGCGTCGCTCTCAACCCGATCGCCGAGGCCTGGAGTCTCGCGGCTCTCGAGCACGTGCACGCCGATGATCGTCTCGCTCTCGACCGCATAGCCGTAAAGCAGACGGATCACGTCCTGATAACCCATGCCCGCCGCCTCCAGCGCCAACCCGACCAACCGGTTTTCCGCGTCGAAGCCCGCGTGAACGCGCTCCGCGCTGGAGGCGCCATCCCGGGCGGGGACGTAGTGGCCGTCCTGTTCACGCTCGAAGCTTCGACTCGAGTTTGCACCGGGAAGCACCTCGAAGACCGCCTGCCGCAGCGCCTCGGCGCGAGCGCGCTCGATCCTCGGGCGTGTGGCTTCATACACGAAGACGATCAACAGACCGCACACCAGACCCACTCCGACCATCGCCCGGGCCATGGGCCAGCCACCTTCGCTGGCGCCCGGCGGGAGAGCGGGCGCACTCATCCGCCGCCCTCCGCCGCCGCCTGCCCGAAGACGCGCGGCCGGATCCATCGATCGATATGGGGCGAGACCGCGTTGGCGAGCAGGATTGCGTACATCACGCCCTCGGGCATGCCGCCCCAGACACGGATCACCATCACCAGCGCGCCGATCAAGGCTCCGTAGAGCAGGCAGCCGGTGCCAGTCATGGGTGAAGCCACCATGTCGGTCGCCATGAACACCGCGCCTAGCATGAGTCCACCCGAGAAGAGCATGAAGCCAGGGGGCGCGTAGGCCTCCGGTGCGACCGCATGGAGCAGGGCACTCGCGCCCGCTACGACCGCGAAGAGGCCAGCGGGAATGCGCCAGCTCATCATGTTGCGCGCAACCAGCCAGGCCCCGCCGAGCAGGATCAGCACACCGCTGGTCTCGCCCAGCGAGCCGGCGACCGCTCCGGTCGCGAGGTCGCCGAGCGCAGTCAGCTCTCCGCTGAACTTGAAGCCGGCCAGCGGGGTCGCACCGCTCCAGCCATCGACCACCGCGCGGCTGAAGGGCGCCGCGAGCGTCGAGCCGGGCAGGGATGTGAATCGCTCGCCAGCGAGGGGGGGAAGCCAGCTGGTCATGGCCACGGGGAACGCCGCCTGAAGGAATGCGCGCGCCACCAGGGCCGGATTGAAGGGGTTGGCGCCGAGCCCGCCGAACAACGCCTTTCCCAACCCGACGCCGATGACACCGCCCACCGCCACCATCCACAGTGGCAGTCCGGGCGGAAGCGTCAACCCGTACAGCAGCCCGGTGATGGCCACGGAGCCGTCGCCCAGGCTCGACGCGCGGCCCGAGAGCGCGCACGCCAGCCGTTCGGTCAGCAGACAGGAAAGGACGGCCGTTGCCAGCACGAGCAGCGCCTTCAGCCCGAAGCACCAGACCGCCCAGGCCGCGGTCGGCAGCAGAGCCAGCACCACATTGAACATGATCGTCTCGACCCGGTGGCCGCTCAGCACGTGGGGCGAGGTGCGAATCTCGAGGGTATGCGTCACGTCCGCCATCAGGGCGCCTGCGCCTTGCGCAGCGCGGCCTTCGCCACGCGGAACCGCTGCACCAGCGGGATGTGCGACGGACAGACGAACGCGCAGGCGCCACACTCGAAGCAGTCCGTCAGATGGTGCCGATCCTGCATCTCCTGATAGCGCTCATTTGCCGCCAACAGACCAAGCTGGGAAGGATCGAGGAACATCGGGCAGGCATCCACGCAGTAGCCGCAGCGGATGCAGGGGTGCGGCGCGACGTGGGTCGCCGCGCTCTCGCGCTCGCCGAAGGCGACGACTCCGGAGGTCCCCTTGGTGATCGGAATGTCGAGACTGGGCGAGGCGCTTCCCATCATCGGGCCACCGAGGAACACGCGGGAAAGGTCGTCTTCGACGCCGACGGTTTCGAGCAGGAAGCGCAGAGGAGTCCCGATCGGCACGCGGTAGTTTCCCTTGTGGCGTACCGCCGGGCCCGTGACCGTGACCACCCGCTCCTGGATTCCGCGACCGTGTGGCAGCAGCCGACCGATCTCGGCCGTGGTGGCTACGTTCACGCAGAGGGCGTGAACGTCCGCCGGCAGCCCTCCGGGCGGTACCTGCCGACCTAGCAACGCCTCGATCAGCATCTTCTCAGCGCCCTGCGGGTACTTCACCTGCAGCACCTCGACCGAGGCAGGCAGATCCTCGGGAAGCCCCGCACGAAGATGGGCCGCAGCGTCAGGCTTGTTCTTCTCGACGCCGATGATCGCCCGCGGCGCACCGGTAGCGGCGAGCAGGTAGCGGACGCCGGCGAAGATGTCCTCGCGCTGCTCGAGCATTACCCGGTGATCCGTCGTCAGGTAGGGCTCGCACTCGACGCCGTTCACGATCAGGGTGTCGAAGAAACCACCCTCGGGCGGCCGCAGCTTCGCGTGGGTCGGGAAGCCGGCCCCGCCGAGCCCGACCACCCCGGCCTCCTGGATGGCGCGGACGATCTGCTCGGGCTCTGCCTCCAGCGGGCACGGCGTACCCTCCGCCACCTCCTGGGTCGAGCCGGGCAGCGGCTCCAGGTAGACCGCGGAAACCATGCGGCCCGCGATGCTCGGAGCCGGACCGAGCGCCTTCACGATGCCGGAGGCCGGTGCGTGCATCGCAACCGACAGGAAGCCATCGGGGCGGGCGATGCACTCACCGCGCACCACCTCCTGCCCTTCGCGGACCCGTGGGACGGAGGGGCGACCGAGATGCTGCGCCAGGGGCACGACCAACAGGGGCGCAAACGGGAGCCGGCGGATCGCCAGATCACGGGTCGCATCCTTGGCGTCGGGCGGATGCACGCCGTGCCGGAAGCTCCCGAGGCCGAGCCACCTCAGCATGACCGGTGCCCTATCCGTTGTACTTGGAGGCCCGGGCGATCCATTTCTCGATGTCCTTTGCGCGCCGATCCCGGGGCAACCCAGGGTGGATCACGCGGGCCGTGCAGCGCTCCGCCGCCTTCACCAGATCCTTATAGGGTCCTCCGTCCGGGTTCTTGATGATCGCCTTGCCCCGCTCGTCATAGACGAAGATATCCGGATTGAGCCGGGTACATTCGTCGCAGGAAGTACACTCCTCGGTGTCGATCCAGGGCGCCATCGCATCCGAGGCGGCTGGCGCCGCTACGCCAGCGGGAACGGCGGCCGCTCCCGGCATCGGAGCCGACGTCAGCACAGCGGCGGCGCCACCGGGTGAATCCGCGAGTTGCAGGAGCGCGGTGGCGATACGACCCGCCACGTCCTGGCGGACCCTCGCCTCCACGTCCTCGGGCGAGCCTTCGTGCCTTCCGACCCCCGCGAGCGCGCGCAACATCGTCCAGAAGTCGCGTCGATCCTCACAGGATTCGACCATGGTCCGGTCCACCAGCAGGCGAGAGAGCTCGCGCTCCCGGTTCACCGACCAGATATAGGGAAAGTGCCCCTCCCGCTCGTTGGGCTCGAGTTCGAGAAAATCGGCCAACGGGAGCATGCTCTCGTTCCAGGTGTCCGGCGGCGCGGCGCGAAAGTGCTTGCGGAAACGGGCCTCGCTGACTGCGAAGTCCGCGAAGGTCATGGGTAGCTCCATCTCCTGCTCGCGGCCCGCCTGCTCATAGCGCAGCGTATAGGTTGGCCAGTCGGATGCGGGGCTCGGATTGCCTTCGAGGTCGAAGCATTCTTCGGGTGTCTTGCCCGCGTCCGGGTCGTAGCGGAACAGCGGATAGGCCCGGGACTCCACGACCAGCTTCGCCTGGTGAGCGCTCATGTCATCACCGATACCGTGCTCCGGCTGGCAGGAGCTGTACAGGTTGAAGAGTGCCGGGCGCCGCGCCGAGAGGCCTCGGATGAAGCCTTCGATCATATGGCTCGGGTGGGCAATGGTGCTCTGCATCACGTAGCTGGTGCGATGCGCCATACCGATCAGTCCGATCTCCTTGCGCGGCTCCTGCTTGCCCTTCGTCACCCGACCGAACTGCGCCATGTCCGACACCTGGCCCAAGAAGCCCGAGGTGCACGCCTGGCCGCCGGTGTTCGAGTACACCTGGGTGTCCAGCACCAGAACCTTGATCGGCTTCCCCGAAGCCAGCAGCCGTGAGAGGTTCTGGAAGCCGATGTCGTACATGGCGCCATCGCCGCCCACTGAGACCACCGGCGGGCACAGCTTCCATTCTTCGTCGGAGAACTGACGCCAGTCGAAGTAGCGGAAGAAGTCGTCATGCTCGGCGGGCGTGTAGCGACCTTCCAGCTCGAGTTCCGCCAACCGCAGCGCCTTGAAGCCCTCGGCCATGCGCGCCATGTGTCCCTCGAACACTCCCATCGCGAGCGACGGCGAATCCTGGAACAGGTGGTTCGACCAGGGGAAAGGATACGGGTTGAATGGGTAGGTACTTCCCCAGACACTGGTGCAGCCCGTCGCGTTCAGCATGCCCATCTTCGAGCGTCCGCGACCGGTGGTACCCTCCTGATAGCGCCAGCGCAGGTCCCGGAGCTCGGCGATCAATCCGGTGATCCGCCGCAGCCAGGCCGGATCGATCGGCTGGCCGCCGACGCTCTCTTCCACTCCCTCGGCAATTCCCGCGAGCGTGACGTCTCCGTCACCCAGCCCGTCGACGATGCGCTGCAACGCGATCGGATCGCCGACGTCGATCTCTTCCACCAGCTTGAGCTGCACGTTCTTGCCCAGCGCCTCGATCAGCTCGTCGAGGTGCTTGATGTGCGCCTCGACCCGCGGCTGCATCAATGCATCGACGGTCGCGGTGAAGAGGTGGATGGCGGTCTTCTCGGCGCAGCCGAGGCACGCGCCGTCACCACTGGTAAGGGCCAGGTAGCTGCCCTTGTCGAGGAGCAGGGTCTCGAGTGCACCGATGCCTTCCTCGAGGTCGTCGATCCGGATGTAGCGTTTGGGTGTCGTGGGCAGGTCGAGCCAGAGATCCCAGTTGCGGCGCAGCTCGGCCACCGAATCGGTGGTCTGGGTGACCTTGCGCAACGCGTCGTCGTCGCAGACCTGAATGCATTCATTGCAACCCTTGCACGAGGTCGGATTCACCGTGATCGAGAGCAGGCCGCCGCGGCCGGGCTCGTCTCTCTCGGGCAACGTGAAGGTGGGGCGTGAGAGCGCGAACTTGAAGGTGCCGAGCTCGTCGCGGAAGAGATCGAACTCCTTGCGTAGCTCCTCCTGCTCGTCCTTCGCGGACGTGATCGTGTTTTCGATCGCCTCTTCGAGTAGCGCATCGACCGAGGCGGTCTCGCTAGCCTCGTTCAGCATGGGCCGGAGGTTGCGTTCCAGATCCCGGATGGCGCGGGGCAGGCGGGGCACATCGTGCCCGTGCTTGCGCAGCCGCTTCACCACCGTCTCCAGCACCTGGCCCACCTCGTTGACGAGGCCGGGGATGGCCGTGTCCGGGCAAGCCGTCCAGCAATTTCCGCAGGCCGTGCAGTTCTCCGGCACCCACTCCGGGTGCTCGAAGCGGATCTGGGTCATGTCGCGGAACAGAGCGGAGCAGGCGGGCATCACGCCGAGGCCGATGAAAGGGTCGGTCAAGCTGTCGCTGCCCATGCCCCGGGCGTAGAAACTGCCGGTTTCCTCCCAGAAGCGGTGGACGTCGCTGATCGGCGCCTGACTCTGGGGCAGCTGCTGGGCCATCACCGGCATTCGGGGGCCGACCTCTGCGGACGCGTCCTGCTTCTTCTGCGTGATGGGACCGTGGGGAACTTCGATCAGTTCATCGAAGCCGCGCTTCACCACGCGCAGGTTGTCCTCCACCACGCGCTCGCCCTTCGAGCCGAACTTGTGCTCGAGCTGCTCGTGGATGGCCTCGATCAGGCGTGCCTCATCGAGCCCAGCTTCCTCCATCACGGGTGACGCGGCGAAGAAGGCGCCCTGGAACGCGATGCCCTGCATCCGCAGCTGCAGGTCCGGATCCGTCGCTTCCTCCCTAGCGATGCGGAACGCGTCTAGCGCGAAGAGTCGGATGCCCTTATCGATCAGGATGCGCTGGAAGGGGGAAGGCACGTGCTCCCAGATCTCCGCAGGCGTCTTGCGATCGCTCTGGATCACGAACACACCGCCTTCGCGCAGGCCCGCCAAAGCGTTGGTGTGCTGGAACACGTTGGGGTCCGGCGAGAGCACCACGTCCACGTGGAAGTACTCACAGTTCACGCGGATCGGCTCGGGTGCGGCCGAGAGGTAGTACGTCGTCGGCTGCCCCTTCTTCTCGGAGCCGTACTTCGGATTCGCCTTGATATGCCAGCCGAGCAGATCGAAGAGCGTCATCGCCAGGTTCTTGCCGGTCGTGATCGCGCCCCAACCGCCCACGGAGTGGAAGCGCACGGTCACGCTATGCGGGGGCATCAGATTCGGGTTCTCGGTGCCGCGGATCGCCAGCTCCTGCACGTGAGGGTAGGCTTCCTCGATCGTCTGTTGGTGGATCTCCTGCTTCGGCGTCACCGGATTGTCGCGCAGGAAATCGATCGAGAGGTAGAAGCGCGGCCGGCGCGGGCCGTCCGGGAGCATGTTCTCCACCGCCGCGATGATTCCCTCCGGCTGGAGATCGCGGCTACCGAGGCCGAAGGCGCCGGCGTAGAGGAGCGGCGCGTCCGCAGCCTCGAGGTAACCCGGCAGACCGGCGTGCACCACCCGTTCCGGCTCGCGGCCGTTCTCCAGGCATTGACCCAGGCTGGCGCGAATTTCGCGCAGCAGCGGCGGATCCACGGCAAGCGGCTGGTCGAGCCGCTCGAGCACGGCGACGCCCAGCTTTCCCTGCAGGATGCGCCCGATCTCGTCCGCCGGGAAGGGGCGGAACATCGTCAGGTCGACCACACCCACCCGGATGCCACGCGTATCGCGAAGATGATCCGCTACCGCCTCAGCGCTCGGGATGACACTGCCCTGACCGACGATCAGGTAGTCCGCATCCTCGCTGCGCCAGGTGCGCACACGACGGTACTCCCGACCGGTGAGCGCGGCGAACTCCGAGAAGGCCTGCTCGGCCAGCTCTTTCAGGTGGTCGAAGAAGAACGGCCGTTGGGCGGCCACGCTCTGCATGTAGGAATCCTGATTCTGGACCAGCCCCGACATCACGGGATTGTCCACGTCCCAGAGCATCGGAATTCGCCGGCGCTTCTCGCCGTAGAGGATCCGCTGGGCGGGCGTCGGCGTGTCGATCAGATCGTCGGGCCTGCCCAGGTATTCCAGGATGAGCTCGCGCTCGGGCGCGAGCATCGACTCGATCAGATGGGTGGTGAGGAAACCGTCCTGGGCCACCACCCCCGGGTTGAGCGAGAGTTCGGCGATGCGATGGGCGATCAGGTTCAGGTCGGCGGCAGACTGGGCATCCCGGGCAAAGAGCTGGAAGAAGCCCGTGTCGTCGATGCAGTGGTAGTCGTCGTGGCCCGCGTGCACATTCAACGTCGCCTTGGTCATCGCGCGCGCACCGATGTTCAGCACGTAGGTGAGGCGCTTGCCTACCGCCGCGTAGAGCGATTCGTGCATGTAGGCGATGCCCTGGCCCGAAGAGAAGTTGGCTGCCCGGAGCCCGGTCATCGCCATGCCCGCTGTCACGGCGGCGGCCGCGTGCTCGCCTTCGGGCTCGACGAAGATCAGCGGCCGTTCGGAGATGTTGAGATGCCCCGAGGCCGCGGCCTCCGCCCACATTTCGCCCATCTGAGTCGAGGGGGTGATCGGGTAGGCACCGGCGGCGTCGCTCGACTCGCGCTCACAGGCGATAACCGCCGTGTTGCCGTCCATGGCTGCACGCACGCCCGGGTACGGAACCGTGGGCTGTTCTCGCTTGTCGCGGCCGAGTGAAAGAAGGGACATGGCGGTTGGGTTACTCCGTTGCTTGCGGCGGGCGCCGGCTCAGGTCGGGACGGCCCGGCGCGAACCCTTGCGGAGAACCGGGGCAGCGGCTCCGCGTTGCGGGCCGTTCTCCGGGTCGATCCAGACAATCGCGCCGGTTGGGCAACGCTCGATGGCCAGCCGATCGTCGTGAAACCGCGTGTAGTCCACCACCGCCAGGCCATTCTGCATCGTGACGAGCCCCGGCGCATCCATCGCACAGCGGCCGCAGGCCGTACAGCCGACCTCGCAATCCTCGAGCAGGCCATCCCCCTCCTCGAGTGAGCGGCAGGCGACCCACAGCCGGTGGTCCACCGGATGAATCTCGAACAGATCCTTCGGGCAGGCGTCCACACAATCCCCACAAGCCGTGCAGCGCGCCTCGTCGACCACGGGCAGGGCGTGCTCGTCCATCCGGATGGCCTCGAAATCGCAGGCCCTCTCGCAGTCCGCGAGACCCAGACAGCCCCAGAAGCATCCCTTACCGCCTCCCGCCACCTGCGCTGCGGCGCCGCAGGACGCGGCGCCGGCGTAGTGGGCTCGTTCGACTGCAACGTGCGTGCCTCCGGCGCAGGCCAGTCGGGCAACCCGCTTCACAGCCTCACCGACACCAATACCCAGGAAGGCAGCGATGCGTTCGCGTTCCTCCGGGCTTGCCACACTGCACCCGGCGGGCTGCGCCGCACCGCCGACCAACGCCTCCGCAAAGGGTCGGCAGCCGGGCAACCCACATGCGCCGCAGTTGGCGTGGGGCAGCATGTCTTCGACCGCGTCGATTCGCGGGTCTTCGTCCACCCGAAGCTTGCGGTGGGCCAAGACCAGAAGCCCGGCCAACAGGGCAGTGAGGCCGCTCAACGCGGCGACGGCGACCAAGGCGCCGGTCAAGAGAGTCCGATCCACACCCCTGCTCGTTGCACACAGCGTACCGCTCTGCGTCCGCCGCGATCGTGAGGCGCAAGGGCCCGGCTGGGTCGTTTTGCCCCACGCCGGGGCCGTGAGCCGCGCCCATCGGTTGCAGTGGCGCGGCGCGCCCCTTGCAACACCGGGTTCAGCTATCCATTCACGGCCCTCGCGACGGCGGCGGAAGGGTCGCTCACGGGGAGGAGGAGACATGGGTTCCATCACCGGCGGCGAACTCGTTGCCTGCATGCTCGAAGCCGAAGGGGTCGAGGTCGTCTTCGGCATCATCGACGGCTCGTATTTCGGCCTGACTTCGAGCCTCTCGAAGCGCGGAATTCGATTGGTCACGCCGCGCCACGAGAGCACGGCCGCCCACATGGCGGGCGCCTACGCGCGCAGCACGGGCCGGCTCGGTGTTTGCCTTGCGAGCAACGGCCCGGGTGCCGCGAACATCCTGCCGGGGATCGCCGTCGAGAACGGTGAGGGCAACCGGGTGCTCGTCCTGACGAGTTGGCGGCGCGGGCCCATCGTCGGCCCGGATCGCGGCGGGACGTATCAATACTTCGATCAGGTCGGCGTGACGAAACCGATGACGAAATGGACGGGCGCAGCGGCGACCTTCGAGCGCCTCCCCGAGGCCATGCGCCGGGCATTCCGTGTCTCGTTCCAGGGGCGCCCCGGCGTCGTGCACGTGAGCATCCCAGAGGATGTGTTGAACGGAAGCTTCGAAGCCGCGCCCGATGTGCGGAAACCGAAACGGTATCGACGCGTGGAGCCGCTCCTGCCTTCTTCGGCCTTGGTGCGCGAGGCAGCAGACATGCTCATCGATGCACGCGCGCCGCTCGTGCAGGTCGGCAGTGGGGTGGTGCATGCGGGCGCGGGCCAGTTGATGCAAGAGCTCGCCACCAGCCTTCGCGCCCCGATCACTTCCAGCTGGGGCGGTCGCCCTGCCGTTGACGAGCGCCTGCCCAACGCCATTCCCGTGCTGCCGCCTCTGATCGACCAGGTACGCAGCGGAGCGGATGTGGTACTCGCCCTGGGCAGCCGCTTCGGCGAGACCGATTGGTGGGGAAAGCCTCCTTACTGGGGTTCCCCGGACGACCAGACCCTGATCCAGGTGGACGTGGACGAGACCATCCTCGGGGTGAACAAGCCCGTTGATGTCGCGATCGTCGCCGACGTAGGGGCATTTCTCGAAGCACTGCTGGCGGAACTGAAGGGGCGCGAGCCCTCTCCGCACCTGGCCGCACGGGAAGCGAAGCTGGAGGAGTTCGCAGCGACGAAGAAGGCGTTGCGGGATTTCCTTCGCGGCGCCCCGAACGCCCCCGATGCGGAACCGCTTCATACCGCTCACGTGCCGCTGCTTTGCCGGGAGTTCTTCGAAGACGATGCGCTGCTGGTCATCGATGGTGGCAACACGGCCGTCTGGACGAACCTCTACCATGAGAATCGTGTACCGGGAAGCCTGCTCAGCACATTCAAGTTCGGAATGCTAGGCGCGGGCATCGGACAGGCGCTCGGCGCCCAGATCGCCCATCCGGATCGACAGGTCTACTGCATTCTCGGCGACGGAGCGATGGGCTTCCATCCGCAGGAGATCGAGACCGCCGTGCGGAACGAATTGCCCGTCATCTTCCTGGTGCTCTGCGACAAGGCCTGGGGCATGGTGAAATACGGGCAGAGCATGGCGCTC
Organism: Deltaproteobacteria bacterium; assembly: GCA_019312665.1. GTDB lineage: Bacteria > Myxococcota_A > UBA9160 > UBA9160 > UBA6930. Next base: position 20,837 of record JAFDCZ010000025.1, read on the forward strand.
GATCCCGAGCAGATGAACGAAAAGCGAAGCCTGCCGTCCGACCAGACCCTGAACACGGATTTTGGAGAGATCTGTTTCGACAAGCTGGCCGAAAGCATGGGCGCCCACGGCGAGCGGATCTCGCGGGCCTGTGATCTCAAACCAGCGCTCGAACGTTGCGTGGCGAGCGGCAGACCTTCCGTCATCCATGTGGATGTCGACCCCATCGCTCACCTCTGGGCACCCGGGCTCGATGTGTTCAAGGCCATGCATCAGGAGCCTGGCCAATGACGTCCGTTCTGGTCACCGGCGCCTCGGGGCTGATCGGCCGGCAAGTCGTCGCACAACTCGCGGCCCGCGCCGGTGATGTGACGCATCTCGTGGCGATGGACCTCCGGGACGTGCCCGAGGAGGGGAAGCTGCCTGGCGTCACCTATCTGAGTGGGGACATCCGCGATCCACAGCTCGGAAAGAAGCTGGCCGAGCATGCCGTGGATTGCGTCGTGCATCTCGCAGCGATCGTCACGCCTGGCAAAGACAGTACGCGCGAGCTCGAATACTCGATCGACGTCCTGGGCTCGGAGAACGTGCTGGCGGCCTGCCTCGAAGCCGGGGTGAGCCAGCTCGTCTACACCAGCAGCGGCGCCGCTTATGGCTACCACGCTGACAACCCCATACCCCTCTCGGAGAAGGACGCGCTGCGCGGGAACCCGGAGTTCCCCTACTCGGATCACAAACGCCTGGTTGAGGAGATGCTCGCCCGTGCACGGGAGGAGCACCCGGAGCTGGCCCAGCTCATCTTCCGGCCGGGGACGATCCTGGGCGAGACCGTGAGGAACCCGATCACGGCGATGTTCGATCGGCCGATCGTATTGGGTGTGCAAGGTTCGGATTCGCCGTTCGTGATCATCTGGGACGAAGACGTGGCCTCGGCCATCGTGAAGGGGATCCGCGAGCAGCGAAGTGGAATCTTCAACCTGGCCGGTGACGGCACGATCAGCCTTCCGGAGATCGCCCGTCGCCTGGGCAAGCCGTATGTCTCGGTGCCTGCTTCCGTTCTCGCCGGGGGCCTGAAGGTCGCGCGAACCCTTGGGCTGACGCGCCTCGGCCCAGAGCAGGTGCGTTTCCTGCGCTATCGCCCCGTCCTCTCCAACGACCGGCTGAAGGATGAGTTCGGCTTCACACCTACGAACTCGAGCGAGGCCTGCTTCGACCGATACCGCGCCTTTCACTTTGCGCACTGAAGCAGACGGCATGCAAGGCAAGCATGTCGTCATCACGGGAGCCGCCGGGGGGATCGGTGCAGCGCTCGCCGACAGCTTTGCGCGCGAGGGCGCTCGGGTTGCCTTGTTGGACCGGGAAGAGATCGAGACGCCTCCCGGAAACGCCATCGCCCTTCGCTGCGACGTGACCAAGGAGGCGGACTGCCTCAGCGCGATCAAGGAGGCCATCTCGGCATTCGGCGGCGTAGACGTGTTGGTGAACAACGCGGGCATCACCCACCTTGGGCGTTTCGGGGATACCCAGGTGGAGGTCCTGAGGCGGGTCATGGAGGTGAACTTCTTCGGTGCCGTGAACTGCACGAAGGCAGCGCTCCCTTCCTTGCTCGAGCGAAAGGGCCAGGTGATCGCCATGTCGAGCGTCGCCGGGTTCGCCCCCCTGGTGGGTCGGACGGGCTACTCGGCGAGCAAGCATGCCCTGCACGGTTTCTTCGATTCGCTTCGGGCCGAGTACGCTGGCGAAGGCCTGCGTGTCATGCTCGTTTGTCCGTCGTTCGTGAATACCGCGATCGGCGACCACGCTCTGGGAGTAGACGGCGGGCCCGCCGCAAAGGGATCTCGCACCGGCGTGCGCAATCCGATCGAGCCGAGCACCGCCGCCGAAGCCATCCTGCGCGCGGCCTCGAAGAACCAGCGTCTTCTGCTGATTCCCGGCGAGGCGACCCTCTCCTGGTGGATCACCCGCTTCGCACCGCGCCTGTACGAACGCCTGATGATCCGTCGCGCCGAGACGCCAGCCTCTTGAGCCACGAGAGCCTGCCTCTTCGCGTGAAGAGCGGCTACGCGCTGGGCGACCACACCATCAACGTCCAGCTGGCCTCGGTATCGCTCTTCTTCCTGTTCTTCCTGACCGAGGTCGCGGGGCTCTCTCCAACGGCAGCCGGGCTGGTGCTGCTGCTCGGTCGGGCCGTGGATGCCTTCACCGATCCGTTGATGGGTCGCGTTTCCGATGCGATGCGCTGGAAGCTGGGGCGCCGTCGCCCGTTCTTCTTGATCGGCGCCATCCCGTTCGGCGTGACCTTCGCCCTGCTGTGGTCCGACCCGGGTCTCCAAGGCGAGCACGCCATCTTCATGTTCTACGCCTCGGTCTACGTGCTCAACACCCTGTGCTCGACCCTGCTCGCGGTCCCGTATGTTGCGCTCCTTCCCGAGCTGGCCCTCGGCTACGACGAGCGCACCTCGATGAACACCTTTCGATCAGTCGCCGTGATGGCCGCCATCCTCCTCACGGCCGTCGGCATGCCCGCGCTGGTGCGGGCTTTCGGCGGTGGCGCCGCGGGCTACGAGCGCTCCGGCATGCTCTTCGGCTTCTGGATTGCGCTTCCCTGGTTGATCGTATTCGCTGTCACCTGGGAGCGTTCCGACTTTCGTCGTCCGATCCAACAGGGCTTCGCAGCGGGTGTTCGCGGGCTCGCCGGGCACCGCACCTATCGCATCCTCTCGTCCCTCTTCCTCTCCGCGCGCATCGCCGTAGACGTAAGCAGTGCCATGTTGCTCTTCTACTTCACCCACTGGCTCGGCCGACCCGAGGATTTTCCCCTCGCAATGGGCGCGATGCTCGGCTCCGTGATCCTCTCCTTGCCCGTTTGGCTGCGCCTCGCCCGGACGAAGGACAAGCGCAGCATCTTCATCGCCGGAGCGCTGTGGTGGAGCGTGGGATCGATCGGAATTCTGCTATGCCAGCCCGAGCACCCGCGCTGGCTGGTACTCGCGCTCTTCGCCTTCTGCGGCGTCGGCTACGCGGTAGCCGACCTCATCCCCTGGTCGATGCTCGGCGACGTGATCGACGAAGGCGAACTCGTCACGGGCCAGCGCCAGGAGGGAATCTACGGCGGCGTCTTCACCTTCCTGCGCAAGCTCGGCGGAGCCCTGGGCGTCGCCGGCGCGGGCTTCCTCCTCGACTGGGCCGGCTTCCTGCGGGGCGGTGGAGCCCAGGGCGAGAGCGCGTTGCTTGCGATCCGCTCCCTGGCATCGATCGGCCCGATCGTGTTCCTGCTGCTGGCGTCGTGGATCGCACTCCACTACCCCCTCACACGCGAACGGCATGCGCAGATCCTGACCGCGCTGGCCAGGGAACGGGAGAACCATGCTGGCGGATAGAATGCGAAGCGGAAGAATGCTGGAAATCGTCTACCCCGAGGATACGAATAGCCAAGGCACGTTGTTCGGCGGCCACGCCCTCAGCCTGATGGATCGGCTCGCGTTCATCGTGGCGTCTCGTTTCACCCGTCTACCAGTAGTGACCGCCTGCTCGGAAAAGGTCGAGTTCCGTGCACCGGTCAAACAGGGAGAACTCATCGAACTGATCGGCACCGTTTCGGAGGTCGGAGGAAGCTCGCTACGGGTGAGCATCGAGATGTTCCGCGAAGACCTCCTCTCCGGAGATCGCACTCTCTGCACGACAGGCGTGTTCGTCATGGTGGCCGTAGACGGTGACGGCCGGCCGACACCAATAGAAACCTGAACAAGTCAACCGCGGTTGACTTGTTCAGGCCAGGGCGGCGGCTGTCTCTCGGGCGATCTGCCATTCCTCGCGGGCGGGGATCACGAGGAGGGTGATCGGGGAGTCGGGGGACGAGATTCGTCCTTCGCCGGATACGCATGCCTGGTTGGCATCGGCGTCCAGGTGCATGCCCAGGCCTCCAAGGCGATTGGCAATCCGCTCGCGCATGAGTGCAGCGCGCTCGCCGATCCCCCCGGTGAAGACGACCGCGTCGGCTCGCCCCAGCACGGCCAACGCAGCGCCGATTCCCCGGCGAACGCGATGGGCGAAGAGATCCACGGCGAGCCGGGCGCGCTCATTTCCCTCAGCCGCCGCCGCTTCGACCTGCCGCAGGTCGCTCGACACGCCGGAGACGCCGAGCAGGCCACTCTCGTCGTTCAAGATCGCCATCAAGCGCTCCGAGCCGATCTCCGGGCGTGCAGCCAGTTCGAGCACGACGGCGGGATCGATGTCGCCGGAACGCGTTCCCATCATCAGCCCTTCGAGAGGGGTCATGCCCATCGAAGTATCCACGGATCGCCCGCTCTCCACGGCGGCGATGGAGCAGCCGTTGCCCAGATGGCAGGTGATACCCGTGAAGGAATCCGCGGGCCTGTCGAGGAGCTGCGCGGCGCGCTCGGCGGCATAGCGATGAGAGGTTCCGTGGAAGCCGTAGCGACGAATCCGATCGCGTTCGTGGTATTCGTAGGGCAGGGCGTAGAGGTAGGCCTCCGGCGGCATCGATTGGTGAAAGGCGGTATCGAAGACCGCTACATGCGGGACGGTCGGAAAGATCTTCTGTGCTTCTCGAATCCCCGACAGGCAGCGCGGGTTGTGCGTCGGTGCCAGCGGTACCTGCTCCTCGATCGCACGGAGCACCTCAGCGTCGATGCGAGCCGCGTCGGTGAAGCGCTCCCCGCCGTGGACGACACGGTGGCCCACCGCATCCGGTGCAAGCGCTTCCAGGGCAGGGCGCGCCTGGTTCCAGGCTTCGACCGGATCCCTGACCTCTTCCACCACCCCTGACGCGAGTTCGCGCTCTTCCGAGAGGTCGAACAAGCCCCAGCGCAGGGACGAGCTTCCGCAGTTGAGGGAGAGGACCCTCACGCTTTCGTCGAGAGCTCCTCGCGAATCGCCCTCTCCAAGGTCGACGCGAGCAGATCCGCTTCGTCGTCGGCCAGCACCAGCGGGGGCGCAAGGATCACGACGTTGGAGAAGCCCGGCGTCGTGTTCGTCGTCTTGCCGACGATCACGCCGTCGGCAGCGCAACGCGCCACCACCGCCGCCGTACGAGCGGCATCGAGCGGGTTGCGACTGCCATCCGCCTCGATGAGTTCGATGCCGAGCAGCAGACCGCGGCCACGCACCTCGCCGACGTTGGGATGTTCCTCGAGGCCTCGAAGGCGCGTGAGCAAAGCCTCTCCGGTCTTTTCCGCCTTTTCGTACAAGCCTTCGCGCTCGAAGATCTCGATGTTGCGCAGGCCGACAGCCGTAGCCACCGGATGCCCGCCATAGGTATTGATGTGACGAAAGTGTCGAAGCTCATCCGGCGCGCCTTCGAACGCCTCGAATACATGCTGCTTGGCCACCATCGCAGCCAGGGGCTGGTAGCCGCTCGCGATTCCCTTGCCGAGGGTCAGCAGGTCCGGCTCCACGCCGGCGCGACGATGCGCGAAGGAGACGCCCGTGCGACCGAAGCCGGTCACGACCTCATCGAGGATCAGCAGGACGCCGTGGCGATCGCAGATCTCTCGCACTTTCGACAGATAGTCGTCCGGCGGAACCAGCACTCCGCCGCCGGCGATGATCGGCTCCATGATGAAGGCCGCCACGGTATCCGGGCCTTCGCATTCGATCGTCCGGTCGAGGAGCGCGGCACAATCCTGGGTCACGCGGAAGCTGTCTGGTGCCTCGATGTGCAGGAAGCCCGGCGCCAACGGCTCGTAGCCGAACCGGCGTTCGGCCTGGCCCGTCGCCGAGAGCGCGCCCAGGGTGTTCCCGTGGTACCCGCGGTACCGGGCGATGATCTTGTATCGGCCGGGTGAACCTGTCTGTGCGTGATATTGACGCGCGATCTTGAATGCCGCCTCGTTCGCCTCCGAGCCACTGTTGGTGAAGTACACCTTGCTCGTGTAACCGAGCATCCCGGTCAGCTTGGCCGCCAATTCGGCCGCGGGCGCGTGGGTGAAGGTCATGGGCAAGTAGGACAGGCGCGCCATCTGCTCGCGGGCCACATCGGCGAGCTCCTCCCGGCCGTAGCCCACGTTCACGCACCAGAGCCCGGCCACACCGTCGAGCAGACGCTGGCCGTTGACGTCTTCGAGGAAGACTCCGGAAGCCCGGACGATTTCGCGCGGCATGCGCGCTTCGATGCCACGATGCTGCAACATCGGGTGCCAAAGGCTCCCGATGTCGAGTGTCTTCACGTCCGTATTCGTTGCCATCTCTGATAGGTCCCGTCTCTTGCTCCAAACAGGATCATATCCTGCTCTACCGCCCCGGACGAGTTCGCTCCGGCTGGAAGAGCGCGACTACGCAACGAACTGAGCCCGAAGGGGCCTAGAGCAGCCCGTCCCAGGCTTCCCGCTCCTGATCCGCCGGGCCCTGTTCATGTGTCGCATCCCGCCCGATACGCAAGGTCATGCGGCGCTCGGCTTCGTAGACCGGCCAACGGCCGTCCGGCAGGCCCGGATGGCTGGGATCCCCACCGCGCGCGAAAGCCAGCCACGCGTCCATCAGCTGAGCGGAAAGACGCTCGGCCTCGGGGCCGGACCCGGCGAATTGATCCGCACCGTCTTCTTCCAGCTTGCCGAAAACGAAAGGCAGTTCGACCGCGTGACAGGAGCCGAGGGCGCCGCCCATCATCGGCGACTCCCAGGTGAAGAGGTACATGAAGACCCCGTCGTGGTGCCGCTGCTGAGCCTCGGCCAGACGGATGGCGGGCATGCGGAAGACGCGATCCGTCTCGATGGCGAAGTAGAGATCCTTGGGTGTCTGGGCTTCAGCCCCCGCGCTGGCGTCTCTGTAGGCATCCACCACCCGCTTCGCGGCCGCTTCATCGCCCAGCTGGTTGACGCACCGATCCAACAACCCGGCGTCATCGAGCGTCGCAAGCCCCGCGTCGAGGAAGCCGAACAGCTTCCACTCATCCAGGTTCGTACCGATCATCAGATCGACACCCCGCGCGGCACCGGCCTGGATGGCATCGAGCGGCGGTTCGGGAAGGAAATCGCCATCGACCGAGGGCTGAAGGGGCAGCAGGCCCACGGAGGTTCCCAGCTCGAGTGCCATCTTTTTCTGGGCTTCCAGGAGCTTGGCTGTCGAAATATCGCGCAGGGCCCCGGCTGCATCGGCCGGCGCGACCTCGAGGCTCTCCAGGAACTTCCGCGCAACCCGGTTTGCCGTTTCGCGGTCGTGGACGTTATGTGCCGCACCACTCTGGGGAATGGCGCGCTGGAAGAGGCCCGCCGCACTGGGCGCACCCAACAAGCTCCCCACGCTCATGCCTCCGGCCGATTCTCCGAAGATCGTGACGTTCTGAGGGTCACCTCCAAAGGCAGCGATGTTTTCCTGCACCCACTCCAACGCGGCGACCTGATCCCGAAGCCCCAGGTTTCCAACCGCATCCTCGAGGCCGGGACATTCGTCCGCCAGATGAAGAAAACCCAGGGGACCGAGGCGGTAGTTGATCGTCACCACGACGACATCTCCACGCCGCGCCAGCGGTGCGCCGTCGTAGATCACCTGGGAGGCCGAACCGATCGCGAAACCGCCGCCGTGAATCCACACCATCACGGGCCTGCTCTCGGCATCGGCGGCCGGCGTGTAGACGTTCAGGTAGAGGCAATCCTCGTCCGTGGCACCCACGTCCATCCCGGGAAGCGGGAGCAGGATGGGGTTCTGGGGTGCGCTCGTTCCAAACTCGAAGGCCTTGCGCACACCCGTCCAGCTTTCCTCGCGTACGGGTGCCCTGAACCGAAGTGCGCCGACCGGAGGCCGGGCAAACGGAACTCCCCGAAAGACACTCAGGCCATCGCTCTGGGTTCCTTCGATCTTTCCGCTGCGTGTCTCGACGATCGACATGTCACTCTTCCTCGGGAGGTTGGAGCCCAATGGCAGGCGGCGAGAGGGTATCGATTTCGACCCGAGATGGGGTTGGGGTACGGTGTTCGAAGGAGAGCTGGCGCCGCTGAGCCCCTTTCCCGGCCGAGCCTCTAGCTGTGCAGCGTCGCCTTGAACTCTGGGCGCGTTCCGAAACCGGCCGCCAAGGCTGCGAGGCGGGGAAACCGCTCGGTGTCGACCTCGTCCGGCGCGATCGCCTTCACCATCTCGTAGGCCAGCACGCCCGCTACATCCGCATGGGTAGGCTCGATACCGAACAAGTAGCCGCCGGTGGTGAGAGCGTCGGAGGCGCGACGCTCGGCCTCGCCCAGGCCGCCCACGGCCTGGCTGCGGCATTGCTGGGCCCACTCCGGCCACACCTTGTCCTTCGGCCTCCGGCCCAACTCGTAGACGGTGGCGACGCACTTCTCCAAGCTGCCCGTGAGCAATGCGATCATCTGACCGTAGGCACGCGCCTGGTCGGGGTGCTTGGGAACGAGCGCACGTTCCGGCCCGACGATCCGGTCGAGCTCGGCGAGGATCTGATGGCTGTCCACGAGGACTTCACCCTCCTCGAGGACGAGGCAGGGAATCCGTGAGAGGTTGGACACCTCGGTAATCGCGTCCCGATCATCCGTGACCGCCAGAGGCTCGTGCTGATAGGGAATCCCGTAGAGCTCGAGTGCGATCCCGACACGGCGGACGAAGGGCGAGAGAAAGCGGCCGACGAGGCGCATCAGAAAGCCTCCTTGTGGGTTCGGACGTCGATTTCGTGGGACCAGGCCGCTCGCGGCTGGTGGTAGAGCAAGTCGTAGATATCAGCGATGCCTTCGAGGTCCACCAGACCGTCGCTGCCTCTTGCCTCGGCGAACTCGGGACGGCCCTTCTCGATGCGATCGCCCGCGATTCCGCCATCGACGATCACGTGCCCGACATGGATCCCCTGAGGGCCGAATTCGCGCGCCATCGACTGCGCGAAGTTTCGTAGTCCACCCTTGGCTGCAGTGAATGCCGAGAAGAAGGGCTTACCGCGTAGCGAGGCACTGGCGCCTGTGAAGAGCAGGGTGCCCTTCCCGCGCGGCTTCATCACGCGAGCCGCCTCGCGCCCGAACAGGAAGCCTCCGAAGCAGGCGATCCGCCAGCAGAGTTCGAAGAACTCGGCCTCCATGGTCAGCAGATCGCCGGGCATGTTGTTGCCGGCATTGTAGATGGCAAGGTCGACCGGCCCGATCGCTTCGGCCTTCTGGAACAGCTCGATCACCGCGGATTCGGATGTCGCATCGGTTTGAAAGGCCGTTGCCGCTCCACCCAGGCCACGTATCCCGTCGGCCACCCGCTCGATCTTCTCGGGGGTCCTGCCGCCAATGACGACATGGTGACCTGATTTCGCGAAGCGGCGGCACAGAGTGGCGCCGAGGCCTTTCTCGGCACCCACACCGAGGACGATTGCAGTTTCGCTCATGCTGAATTCACTCCGTTCGTTTCTGGGCGCTTTGGATCAGATCCGCGAGCCGGGTTGCGTGCTCGCGAATGAATTCGTCGCTGGTGGGATCGACTCCGAACAAGCTGCGACACTCGTGCTCGACATCGAACACGGTCTTGGCGGCACCGATCACGAAGTAGAAAGTGTGTGCATCGAGTTGCGTGCCGACCAGCTCGGTCAGCCAGGCCTGTCGCGGGCGCATGTACGTCTCCACGATGTAGTCGAGGCGCCAGGAGGCCTGCTTCCCTTCCTGGACCATCAGGCGACTGAGCTCGGGCACCTCAGCGCTGAATCGCACGAAGGCAGCAATGGCCGTGCGCAAACGCACCGCCGGTTCGAGATCGCGGAGAGTCGCCTCGAGGGGTTCCAATCGGTCGACGAAGCGCGCAAACACCTGATCGATCGCGCACCGCCACAGCCCATCCTTGGATATGAAGTGGTAGGCGATCGCTCCGCGTTGGACGCCCGCGTTGGCTTCGATCGTGCGCAGGGACACGCCGTCGAAGCCCCGCGAAGAGAACAGCTCGATGGCTTCGACGAGAATCGCGGCCCGTGTGTCCTCGGCTCGCTGCTGGACGGCCCGCTTACGGATGGGAGTGGGTTCGGCCTTCGTTTTCATGGCGGAGTACTAAATATGTTATAAGGAGTATTTAGTCAACGAAATTCTGTCGAGATGTGTAAAATTTGAGGCTTGTCGGGACATTAATCACCTGTATAATGCGATTAGTCAATCGATTAATCCGAGATCCAAAGGATCGACATGTCCGACGCCAGCTACGAGCCCATCTCACTCGACCGCCTGCGGAACGCTTTCCGTCCGATCTCGCTGATGACGAGCCCCGTTTCGAGCGGCCTCGAAGATGTGCCCCGCACCGGCCCGGTGCTCTTCGTCGGCAACCACACGATCTACGGAATGATCGATGTCCCCATGCTCGGCCTCGAGATCTACGAGAAGACGGGCCGGCCGGTGCGCGGCCTGGCGGATCACCTGCACTTCTCGATACCGGGCTGGCGCAACGCGCTCGTCTCCATGGGCGCGGTACGCGGCACACGCGAGAACTGCGCGCGTCTGTTCGAGGACGGTGAGCAGGTGCTCGTCTTCCCGGGCGGCGGCCGCGAGGTGACCCGACGCAAAGGTGAGGCCTACCAGCTCATCTGGAAGGAGCGCATCGGCTTCGCGCGCCTGGCCATCGAGCACGGCGTGCCCATCGTCCCGTTTGCCTCGGTAGGCGTGGACGACATGTTCGAGATCCTGGCCGACGCGAACGATCTGATGGACTCGCCGATCGGATCGCTGCTCGAGCGGCTCGGTGTTACCGAGAAATCCTGGTGGTTCCGAGGCGGCGAAATGATCCCGCCCATCTCATGGGGCAGCGGGCCCGCCGGGCTACCGCGCCTCGAGCGTCAATACTTCCACTTCAGCGCCCCGATCGACGTCACCCGCTTCGCGGGCCGCCATGAAGATCGCGATGCCTGCTTCGAACTCCGCAAGGAAGTCCAGATTGCGATCGAACATGGCGTCGGCACCCTTCTGGCCAAGCGCGACAAGGACCCCGAGCGCTACCTCGCACAGCGAATGCTGCGCGCGCTGGCCGCCCGATTGGGCTAGCCCGACCTTCGATCGATAGCCCGGAAAGGATTCCCCATTCCCTCCGTTAGCCAAGCCTCGCGCCAAGATGGCATCAGCACCCGTGAACGCATCCTCGAGGCCGCACTCCAATGCTTCTCCGAGCTGGGCTTCGACGGTGCCACCACCCGCGAAATCGCGGGCCGCGCCGGCGTCAACCTTGGCCTGATCAAGTACTACTTCGACAGCAAGGAGCAGCTGTGGCGAGAGGCCGTCACGCGCACCTTCGACGAGCTGGGCGACGGGCTCGGCGACGCGCTGCGAGAGGCGGGCCCGTTCGACGATCGCGAACGCCTGCGTCTGTTGATCCACCGCTACGTCCGCTGGGTCGGCCACCATCCGGAGTTCGTGCGACTCATGCATGACGAAGGC
>JAFDCZ010000138.1 GCA_019312665.1 Deltaproteobacteria bacterium
CTCCTGTTCCAGTCGTGCTGCCAGTTCATGTTTCGCACGGTCGGCGCGCTCCTGTTCCAGTCGTGCTGCCAGTTCATGTTTCGCACGGTCGGCGCGCTCCTGTTCCAGTCGTGCCGCGAGTTCTTGGCTCGCACGAGCCGCGCGCTTGGGCACTTGCTCGCCTGGGTCGCTCCCGTTCGGCCTTCGCTCGATCTTGCGGGGCGGATGGCGGCGCGCTGCTGGGGGCGGAGCGCGTGTGATGCGTTTCGGCCGCGGGTCAGCGGTTTCGCCGAGCACCGGCGATGGGGCCGGCTTTACCCGGCCGACGACGTGTCGGGCTGAGCGTGGCGCTGGTGAGATCGTCGCAGCCAACCGCTTCTGGTTTGGCGGAGCCGATGCAGAAGGGCTCGAACTCTGGGGCGACGCGACGGCCAGCTGCGGGTACGCGATTTCGCCCCGCGGCCTCGGTAGCGCTTCGGGGGCGGGTGCTGCAGCGACCAAGCGCTTCGACGCCTCTCGGTCCGGCTCCGCATCCTCTCGGGAGGGCTGGGCTGGCTCCGGTGACGGCTTCCAACCCACAGCTTGATCCCACGCGCGTTCGACCCAGAAAGCCAGCGCGACAGGTGGCGCAGCGGCAGGCGGAGGCTCCTGGTCCGCGACACGATCGGCCCGCGTCAGAAGCGTCCGCATTACCTCGGCCCACACGGCGATTCTGTCCACCAAGGAGTCCGTGCTTGTCGTACGTATTTCTGGCGGATCGGGAGGCGAAGGCAGATCGGCGATCGCTTCATCGACGGCGTCCGGGTCCCTCGTTTCTTCCGGAATCGTTCCGGCGGTGGAGGGCGTCGTCGGAGGCGGTGGTGCCAACCAGAGGTCTCTCGCCCGGGTGGCCCGTTGCCTGGCGCTCGTTTGCCCGTCTCTTTCGTTTTCGACCGACCATTCGAATGCCTCGCCGCGGCGTTCCAGGTAGGGATCGAGGATGATCGCGCTCGCACTGCCTGCAGGGGCCAGCAAGGCGAAGACAAGCATGAGGTGGGGTCCCAGGGGCGTTCGCATGAGCCGCTCTTCTCCAAGGATCGGGTGAGGTTCGACGAATTCGACCCTTCGAATATTCGACCCGGAGAGTCCGACCAAGTGGCTGGCACAGGGTTCGGAGCCGCCTTTCAGGCCGATCGGAACCCTCGGCGGGGGCGGGCTCGAGTGAGATCCCGCCTCAATCGTGCTAGCGGTAGGCTGTGAAGACGCCGAGTTGGTTCGATCTCCGCGCTGGTCTCGCGGGCTCCCTGATCATGGGCAGCCTGGTTGCGCTCATCAATGCGTCTCACGGCCTCACGGCAGTCGCCACCTCCGCGGGAAAGCAGGCGGTCTACACCTTCTTCTTCGGCGGGCTGATCATGCAGTTCTGTGCTCGCTTGGCAGCTCGGCCTGGTCCTCGGGGGCCGGTACTGGCCATGGCCATTGGCCTGCCTTCGGTGGTGACGATCTGCCTCATCTACCTGGTGCACAACCTGCGCGGCACGCCGGAGCCTCTGCTCTCGACGGCTGCTGTGGCCTGCATTGCGGTGCCCTCGTTCGTGGCCTGGTCCCGCAAGGTTCGGACCGCCACCGGAGACGGAACGGAGAGCGCCTAACGCCGGCGAAGGACCTGGCGCCTGAATTCCTGGATCACCGGTACCTGGTCGAGCCAACCCGACGTATCGGCGCGAACCGGATCGACTTTGCTGCTCGGCCCCGCAAAGCCCGGAGGAATCTGGGTGATGAACTCCGGGGGATCCTCCGCCTCGTCGAGAAAATGGTACTCGTAGCCCGGTAGCAGGAGTTCTTCCGGCGCTTCGACATCGATCGTGCGCAGGCCGAAGCTCGAGAGTTCGGTGGTGGTCGCCTGGAGCGCGCCAATCCAGATCTGGCGTCGCCCGGCGAAGAACAGGTACTGGACCTTGCGGTTGGTCGAAGCGATCCGAAAGCGACGCAGCCGGCCGTGGTACATCCTGCTCTTCGAGATACTGCGTTAGACGATTCCATCTGCAAGGTCGGGCTCGAAGCCCTTCACGAAACGCAGGGAGGTCGGGTCGTTCTTGCGGCTGAAGCGGGCGATGGGCCGACCGTGATGGATGAGGTTGCGCGGATCCGCCTGGGCCCGGCGACGCGGATCCGTGAAATCCCGGTAGGGTTCGACGCGATCGTCCGGACCACGTCGCAGGATGCGTGCGACGGCGTCGTTGTCGTAGGCGATCTTCTTGGCCTGGCTGCTGAGCCCCTCCAGGGTGGTCTGGATTTCGAGGGGAAGGTCCGTCGTCTCCTCCGCTGATTCAACCATCTCCACGCCATCGCGAACGATGAGCGTGACATCGCCCTTGCCGATCCAGTTCTCGTGATCCGACCGCGCGTAGTGGGAGGCCGAGCGCCAGACGAGGGAGATGTCCTTGTAGAAGATGCGCGGGTAGATCCGCCGTTCGGCGCCGGGCAGGATCACGTAGGCGACGAAGAAGCGGATGTCTTCGTTCTGGCGGACATCGGTCAGGTAGTAGGTGACGCCGAACAGCTCGATCTTGAAGCGGGGCTCGTAGCCGAGGGAAAGCAGGCGTCGAGGTCGGCTGCGGGTGCTGCCCGCCGGAAGAATCTTTGCCCCGGCATCGAGCCGTGCCACGAACTCGCGGTTCACCCGCCGCGATGAAAGATCCGCAGCGCTCACACTCGGGCCCAGGAGGGTGGGAATCGGCGGCCTTTCGGGTGCCCGGCGTTTCGGCATGGAGGGCTCCTAGAGCAGGTGGGAATTGATGAGGGCGCCGCCGTCGCAGACGAGGCAGCTGCCCGTTACGAAGGAGGCGCGATCGGAAGCAAGCCAGATGATGGGTTCGGCCACCTCCTCGGGGCTGCCGAGGCGTCGCATCGCATGGGTGGCGACGGTCTTGTCCTTGAAGGCGGGGAACTTTTCGAAGTAGCGCTGGATCGCAGGTGTCTCCATCCCGCCGGGCGCCACCGAGTTGATGCGGATGCCCCGGGCTGAGTATTCCGCGGCGCCCGTCATCGTGAGTGTGTGCACACCGCCCTTGGCCGCAGCATAGGCGCTGAGCATGGCCTCTCCCTTGAATGCGCTCGCCGTCGTCACGTTGACGATCGAGCCCCCACCGCGTTCGAGCAGGGCTGGCAACTGGGCTTTCATTCCGAGAAACACGCCCTTCAGACAGACCTCGAGCGTACGATCCCAGTTGCTCTCTTCGAGCGTATCGATGGGCCCGAAATCACCGGCGCCAGAGACGGCGTTGTTGCAGGCCCAATCGAGGCCTCCGAAGCGGTCGATGGCCGCAGCGACCAGGGCCTCGCAATCTGCGAAGTCGCTGACATCAGTGCGCAGGAAGTACGCCTCACCTCCAGTAGCCGCGATCTCCTTGGCGACGGCTTCGCCGCGCTCGGCTTGAACATCGCCGAGCACGATCTTCGAGCCTTCGCTGGCGGCGAGCCGGGCCACCGCGGCGCCAAGCCCCTGTGCGCCGCCCGTCACGAGGCCGATCTTCCCTTCCAGGAGCGCCACCCGACATTCACCTCCGCTGCGCGCCAATGCTACGGCATGCGCACCGATCCGTCCCATGAGCGTTGGATGGGGTCTGGAGTCCGCGCTCGAAGGTGGTGGCGCGGATCAGTAGAGTCCGCCCGATGAAGATCTACACCACCCCGCCGATGGTAGACCCGCGAAACGCGCGTCGCGATTTCGCGCGCCTCGAGGAGATCGGATACGACGGCGCGTTCAGCTTCGAAGCCCGTCACGATCCATTCCTCCCCCTCGTACTCGCCGCCGAAAGCACGACGAATTTGCGGCTCGGCACTGCGATCGCCATCGCTTTCGCGCGCAATCCGATGAACCTGGCCAACCTTGCGTGGGGCGTTCACGCGATCAGCGAGGGGCGCTTCGTCCTGGGTCTCGGTTCCCAGGTGAAGCCGCATATCGAGAAGCGCTTCGGCATGCCGTGGTCGAAGCCGGCCGCCCGCATGCGGGAGATGGTGCTGGCCATCCGAGCGATCTTCGACGCCTGGGAGGGAAAGGCGCCGCTTCGGTTCGAAGGAGAGTTCTACCGGCACACGCTGATGATCCCGGCCTTCGACCCGGGTCCGCATCCCTTCGGCCCACCGCCGATCTACGCGGCTGGCTTCGGGCCGATGATGACCGAGATGGCCGGTGAAGTGGGCGACGGCTTCTTGGGTCATCCCTTCACCTCGCGTCAGTCTCTACTCGAGAATACGCTGCCTGCCCTGGAGAGGGGTCTGGCGAAGAGCGGGCGGACCCGTGCTGACCTCGATGTGATCTGCGCGACCATGACGGTCACCGCAGATACCGAAGAGGAGTTTGAGCGCGTCAAGCTGGCCGCACGCAAGCATCTCGCCTTCTACGGCTCTACGCCCGCCTATCGTTCGACCCTCGATTGTCATGGCTGGGGCGAGTTGCACCTCGAGCTGAACCGGTTGTCGAAGCAGGGCCTCTGGGATGAGATGGCGGAACGCATCGATGACGAAATTCTCGAAACCATCGCAGTGGTCGGCCCGCGCGAAGAAATTGCCGCGAAGCTGCGCGCGCGCCTCGATGGCATCGCAGATGGCGTGAGCCTGACGCACAATCGCGCACCCGATCCAGAGCATTGGGCGGATATCGTGGCGGATCTGAAGGCTGGCTGAGCGGGGCCCGTGCTAGCTTGGCCTGAATGGATTCCCTGGTTGCGCGCTTCAGGACACAATCAGCTGGAACGGGAACACGCTGATGGGCGCCGCCCAGGCGTTGCTCGAGGTCCTCGAACTCGAGCCGAGCGAGACCGGCTTTCTCGCGCGCAGCCTCGCAACGGGCACCGACGTGGTATTCGGGGGCCAGCTTCTCGCCCAGGCGGTGGTGGCTGCGGCACGTACCGTCCCCGCACAGGAGGTGAAGACCCTGCATGGCGTCTTCGCGCGAGCAGCCCGGCCGGACGCGCCGCTCGAGTTCGATGTGATCCCGTTTCATACGGGCCGCACGCTCAGTAGCCTGACGATCGTCGCTCGTCAGGGCGACCGGCGATGTGCGCACTTCACCGTGCTGATGAGCGCCTCCGAATCCGATCTGGTTCGTCACGCTGCGCGCATGCCCGAGGTCGGAGAACCGGACGCGGCAGCGGAGAGGCCCGCGAGCTTGCTCGCTCCCGGCGAGCTCCGGGTTGTTGGTGATGTGGATGTGATGGATCCGGATCGGGTCGGGCCCGCCGAGTACGCGATCTGGTTTCGCAGCCCCGGGCTCCCCAAACAGCTCTCGATCCACCAGGCGCTGCTCGCGGACGCGACGGACGGGCACCTGATCGGCACCGCCATGCGTCCTCATCCCGGCGTGGGCCAGGCCATGGCCCATCAGAGCATCCAGACCGGTGTCGTGGGGCATACGCTGTCGTTCCACGATCCGATCGACCTGGACGAGTGGCATCTCATCGCGCACGAGAGCCCCTGGGCGGGTCGGGGGCGCGCCCATGGCCGCGCCCATGTGTTTCGGCAGGATGGCCGCCTCGTCGCGTCCTTTGTGCAGGACGCCATCTTGCGCAGCCCGGGCATGGGAGGAGACTCTGCGCGCTGAGCCAGCGCGGGCGGCTTCTCGCGGCGGCCCCACTCTCCCCTATTGGCTCATATGCCAGCCGCCATTCGGGCTCAGCACCTGGCCGGTCATGAACTTCGTCTCGTCGCTCGCCAGGTAGACGGCGGCCCATGCGATGTCATCCACATCTCCGAGGCGCCCCATCGGCGTCTGGGCCGCGATCATCATCTTGGTTTCGTCGAGGAACGAGGTGAAATCGGTATCGATCCAACCCGGTGCGATGGCGTTGACGCGGATGTTCCGACTCACCACTTCTCGCGCCAGTGAGCGAGTGAAGCCCAGGATCCCAGCCTTGGCGGCACAGTAGGCGGCGGCGCCGGCCCCGCCGGCGGTACCCATGATCGATCCCATGTTCAAGATGCAGCCAGAACCCTGGGGGTTCATGATCTTGAGTGCTTCGCGGCTACAGAAGAAGGTGCCGTCGAGGTGGACGCCTAGCATGCGATGCCAATCCTCGTCCGTGGCGTCGACCGTCGAATCGATGTGCGTGGTGATGGGCCCGCCGCTCATGGCCTCGGTGGCCTGGGCGAGCATGCGATTCCGGAAGTCTGCGGCGCGCTCGGGATCGTTCTCGACGCCGTTGATTCCCGCGTTGTTGACCAGTACGTCGAGTCGTCCGTGCCGGCTGGCCACCTCATCGAACATCGCAGTGACAGCTGCCGAATCCGAGACGTCCGCGGCCAAGGAGGTTCCGCCGATCTCTGCAGCGGCCTTTGCGGCGACCTCCGGATCGAGATCGTTGACGATCACCTCTGCCCCTTCCTCGCGGAAGCGGCGCCCGATGGCCAGGCCAATGCCCCGGGCGGCGCCGGTGATGAGTGCGGTCTTTCCTTCGAGTCGTGCCATGGGGGGGCTCCTTGGGATGGGGAAGCGACGAATCTGGTGGGGCGCACGAGAGCGAGGGCGCTCTCGTGGTGCTCAGCACTCCCGGTAGCGCCGGGGGCCGTTTCGCACGCGTTCCAGCTGGCTGAGATCTCCTTGCTCGAGCGGGTAGCCACCGGGGTAGGGCGGGCGGGCTTCCAGCCCAAGCGCCTCCACGACCACCGGGTGCTGGTAGTACGCGGCATAGAGGTTGAAGACCAGGCCGCCAAGGAAGGCCGGATCGTCCGCTGCGACCTGCTCCAGGACGGCGGTTGCCTCCTGTTGGGAGAGGCTGGCGAACGCTCCGGCACCGCCGGCGCGAGCGACGGTCTCACAGGCGTCGAGGCCGCTCACTGTCGCCGGCCAGGCGTCTCCCAGCTTTTCGCGAAGTGGCGCAGCCAGGCCCAGGGAGCCGGCCGCAGGCATCAGGCCGTCCGCCGACGCGGGCAGGAGGACGTCGATCAGGTTGGAAAGAGCACGGATTTCGTCATTCGCTTGCGGGTCGCTCACGGGTGCCTCACTCGAACAGGTTCGTCAGGTTCTTCTTGATCTTGTCGGCGACATACAGGGCCAACGCCTGGATCGTGTTGGTCGGGTTCACCCCGCCGGAGGTCACGAAGACGGAGCCGTCCACGATGAAGAGGTTCTTCACATCATGGGAGCGGCACCAGGAATCGACCACCGAGCGCTTCGGATCCGTGCCCATGCGGGCAGTGCCCATCAGGTGCCAACCGGCGGGCGGAAGCGGCGCTTCCGAAAGTGTCTCAACGGCGCCGGCGGCTTCGAGAATCTCGGTGCCCCGGGTGACGGCATGGTCGAGCATGCGTCGGCTGTTCTCGCTCAGCTGGTAGGTGATCTTCGGTGCCGGGATGCCATCGCCATCGGTCAGTTCCGGATCGAGGGTCACCTGGTTGTGCTCTTCCGGGAGGTCTTCGCAGATGATGACCATGCCGGCCGTGCGATCCCAGATCTGGGCGTAGGCCTCGTGATGGTCGGCACCCCAGGGCAAGCGACCGGTACCCATGCCGAAGAGCGCGGTCGAGACAGGGCCCATTCCCCGAAGCATCTCGAAGCTGTAGCCGCGCACGAAATCCAGGGAAGGATCCGTCTCGTAGAATTCCTGGCTGATCAGGCAGCAGCCTGTTGGGCCCTTCCATCCGTCCAGGCGCTCTTCGAAGATGCCGGTCACCATCGCATAGGGATGGAACATCAGGTTCTTCCCGACCAGGCCGCTGCTGTTGGCGAGGCCGTCCGGGAAGCGGGATGAGCACGAATTCAACAACAGGCGCGGCGTACCGACCCCGTTGCATGCAACGATGACGATCTCGGCCTTCTGCTTCTGCTCGACGCCGTTGGCATCCAGATAGATCGCACCGTCCGCCATGCCGTTTTCGTCGACGGTGATTTCTCGCACGCGACAGCGTGTGCGCAGCTCGACGCCTTCGCGCACGGCGACCGGCCAATATGTGACGTCCGTACTGCCCTTCGCCCCCTGGGCACATCCCATGATGCACGGTCCAAGATTCACACAAGGCGCTCGGCCCGCGTGCTCTTCCGTTGCAATGGCACTATCCGAGGGCCACCAATGCCAGCCCAGCTTCTCGAACCCGCGGCCCAAGGTGTCGCCCAATTTGCCGAAGGGAACCGGAGGAAGGGTCGGCTCCTTGGGCGGATAGGCCGGATCCCCCGCCAGGCCTGCGACGCCCATCATCTGGGCATTCTGGTCGTAGTAGGGTTCGAGGGTCGCGTAGTCGACGGGCCAATCGTCGGCGACACCGTCGAGCGTGCGGACGCGGAAATCCGAGGGATGCATGCGCGGGAAGTGGGCGGCGTAGAGGATGGTACTGCCGCCTACGGCGTTGAAGTTCGAGATCTTGATCGGCGAGTCGTCATCGTTGACCGGGTAGTCCTCGGCTCGACCCCGCCCATTGGGCGAGAGGCCGAAGGCGCCGAAACGATCCATCTCCCAGTCGCTTCGGCTGGTCGGGTAGTCGGCTGGGTTCATCCAGTCGCCCTGTTCGAGGCATACGATGCGCATGCGCGTCTCGGCCAGGCTCCAGGCGATGGCCGCCCCGGCGGCACCGGCCCCGATGATCAGGACGTCGGCGATTTCCTCGGACATGGGTCTCCTCTTCGGGGCGTGAGTGTGGGCCATGGGAAGGGCTCTTGTCCACGCTACCTTCCCTGCATGGCCGACATCACAGTCCGGAAGATCCGTTTCGAGTTCGACGAGCGTTTTGATTTCGATCTAGAGGACCAGGAGTTGGGTCTCACGCTCTCCTCGATGGGTCTCTCGCTCACCATGCCCCATCTCGAGCCCTATCTGATCCGCACCATGAAGGTGGCTTTGAAGGAGATCACGGATCCGGTGCTCGCCGAAGATGTTCGGAGGTTCTCCCAGCAGGAGGGGCATCATTTCCGAAACCATGCGGACTTCAACGTCAAGTTGCGGGGCCATTTCGAGCCCGATGTTGGCGCCGAGTTGGAGCGGATCGAAGCGGAAATGGAAGCGGACTATCAACGTTTCAGCCAAGAGAAGTCCCTGCGCTGGAACGCCGCCTACGCCGAGGGGTTCGAGGCGATGACCTGCTCCGGCGCCCTGGCGATGGCAGAACACGGGATCCTCGAAGCCGACGCGACCCCGGGTGGCGAGCTGTGGCCATGGCATATGGCCGAAGAGATCGAGCACCGCACGGTTGCGTTCGGCGTGTTCGAGCACCTGGTCGGGCGCTACTTCTACCGCGTGGTATTCGGCGCCCGGGCCCAATGGCACTACCTCTCCTACGTTCGACGCTTTGCCAAGACGATGGCGAGGGGGCTGGGCCGAGAACTCGTGTCACCCCGAACACCGATGACCCGCGCCGCCGGGCGGAACTACCTTCGCACCTGGAGCCCTCGCTACGACCCGGCCAAGATCGTCATTCCGCCGGCCGTAGATGCCCTGCTGGCGCGGTACTCAGCTCGCGCTGCCAGCTAGAGGAAAGTAAACTCCGTCCCCGCCCGTCTACTTTCCGGAGTGGGACGCGACGTGCTCGAGGATCGCTTCGACGACCGCGTCGGTCTGCTCCTGCATCAGCCAATGGGCTGCGTCGAGTTCGATGGATCGGTAGGGCCCGGTTGTGATTTCATCCATGCGTGCCTGGATCTCTGGCGTGTGGAAGATCTGCATGTCCTGCTTGCCCCAGATCCAGAGCGTTGGCATCGACACGGCGCCTTCGAAGGTCGTCGGGTCCGCGAAGCTCGTCGGCAGGGCGCGGTACCAGTTCAGCGCGGCGGTCATCGCGCCGGGCTCACTGAACACGGAGACGTACTCGTTGATGTGAAGTGGAGGGGTGGAGCCGTACATCCGTCGCAACAGCCCAAGCCTGCCCGTCGTGAAGAGGGTCTCCGCGAGTCCGGGCACCTGGAACAGGCGAACATAGAGTGGCGGGCTGCGACTCGGATCGTTCGACCCCATGAGTCCCACCCGAGGATGCGGGATCGAGAGTGACGTCAGGCTGATGACCCGGTCCGGGTGGGCTGGCCCGGTGGCCCAGGTGACGATCGACCCCCAATCGTGGCCCACCAGGTGGAAGCGTTCGAAGCCCAGCGCGTCGGCAACCGCGATCACGTCGCGGCGCAACTCGGAGATCACGTAGGCCTCCGCACCCTCCGGACGTGCCCCGGGGCTGTAGCCGCGCTGGTCGAAGGCGGCGACCCGGAAGCCCGCGGCGGCGGCTGCCTCCAGGAGGGGCTCCCATAGGATCGAGGTCTGGGGGAACCCGTGCAGCAGCAACAGGGCTGGGCCCTGGTTGCCGAGCCCGGCAACGCGGGTGCGGAACTCTACGTTTCGAGCCTGTACGCGTACGAGGCCGTCAACCGTCTCGGGTGAGAGAAGAGGGAGCGCCTGGGTTCGCGCCGCGTGCTCGAAGCCTCGATCCAGGGAGAGCTGAGCACCCAGGAAGAGCATGGCGGGCAGCCCGACGACCAAGGCGAGAACTCCCCGACCCATCCATCGTTTCATCGGCCACTCCGTCCCTCTACGGCGCGCTTGACGCGGGCCGGGCTGGAGTGGAAGAGTAGGCGACTCAGCCTCCAACTCGAGGATCCCCCATGTCCTATTTCGTGACCGGCGCTACCGGGTTCATTGGCCGCCATCTCGTCGAGCTTCTTCTTCGGCGTGAAGGCTCGATCCACGTTCTCGTCCGAGAGGGTTCTCGCGAACGCCTGGAAGAGCTCCGGAAGGGCTGGGGGGACGCTGGGCAGCGCGTGATCCCGGTGGTCGGAGACCTGCTCGCAGCGCGCCTCGGCGTGGGTGACGACGAGCTGGATGCGATGCGGGGTGCGCAGTTCTTTCACGTCGCGGCGCTCTACGACATGGACGCCGATGCCGAGAGCCTGGCGCGCGCCAACTTGGATGGCACGAGGCACGCCGTCGAGTTGGCCGAGGCGATCGGTGCTTCGGGCTTCCACCACGTGAGCTCGATTGCGGCAGCGGGGCGCTACCCGGGCATCTTCCGGGAAGACATGTTCGACGAAGCCGAGGGTCTCGACGATCCCTACTTCAAGACCAAACATGATTCCGAGGGGATCGTGCGCGATGCGACGGACCTCGACTGGCGTATCTATCGGCCCGGCGTCGTCGTCGGCCACTCGCGCACGGGCGAGATGGACAAGATCGATGGCCCCTACTACCTCTTCAAGTTGATCCAGAAGCTGCGCGGAGCGCTGCCTCCCTGGTTCCCGCTCGTCGGGATCGAAGGCGGGCCGACGCATATCGTGCCCGTGGATTTCATTGCAAGAGCCATCGATCACATCGCCCACAAGGATGGACTCGATGGGCGCACCTTCCATCTCGTGGATCCCGAGCCCACCAGCCTGGGCAAGGCGATGAACATCTTTGCCCGTGCGGCCCATGCGCCCGAGTTCGGCCTGCGCATCGAAGCGAACATCTCGAACGCGCTGCCGAAATCCCTGCGCAGCGCGCTGGGAGATCTGCCGCCGGTCCGGCGCATCGTCGATCAAACCCTCGCTGATCTGGGCATTCCAAGCCGAGTGCTGGATGTCGCGGAGCTTCCGCGTCTCGACTGCCGCGAGGCGACGGCCGCTCTGGAGGGCTCCGGCATCGAGGTGCCGCCCCTCGACAGCTACGCCCACAAGCTGTGGGACTACTGGGAGCGCGAGCTGGATCCGGATCTCTTCAAGGATCGTTCCCTGGCCACCGCCACCGCCGGAAAGCGCGTGCTGATCACCGGTGCCTCGGCCGGAATCGGCCGGGCTACGGCCCTGCGCATGGGGGAGGCTGGCGCGATCGTGCTGCTCGTCGCGCGGAGCCCCGAGAAGCTCGCCGTCGTGAAAGAGGAAATCGAGAACGCGGGAGGAACAGCCTTCATCCACACGGCGGATCTATCCGACCTCGAGAGCTGCGACGCTCTCGTTGCCGAGGTGCTCGCCCAGCACGGGAGTGTGGACATTCTCGTCAACAACGCGGGCCGTTCGATCCGCCGCTCGGTCAATCTCTCCTACGATCGCTTCCACGATTTCCAACGCACCATGCAGCTGAACTACTTCGGTGCGATGAAACTCATTCTGGGCTTCCTGCCTGCGATGCAGAAGCAGAAGAGTGGGCAGATCATCAATATCTCCAGCATGGGCGTGCAAACCCATCCGCCGCGGTTCTCGGCCTACGTGGCTTCGAAGGCGGCGCTGGATGCCTTCAGCCGTTGCGCGGCGCCGGAGTATCTGGACGATCAGATCGCCTTCACGACCGTCTGCATGCCACTCGTCCGCACGGAGATGATTGCACCGACGAAGATCTATCGGCGCTTCCCGACCATCAGCTCAGAAGAGGCTGCGGACCTGATCTGCGGTGCGGCCATCGACCGACCGAAGCGGGTGACCACGAAGATGGGCATCTTCTCCCAGCTGATCTACGCCGTTGCGCCGAAGGCGACCGATGCCATTGCGAGCATGGCGTGGCGGCTGCTGCCAGATTCAGCGGCCGCTCGCGGAGAAACGGCCAAGGCGGGAGAGGAAGAGCCGAGCACGGAGGCGGTGGCGTTCGCGCACCTGCTTCCGGGCACGCATTGGTAGGCGGAGTCAGACTCCGGAGGCGGGGCCAGAAACGATGGC
>JAFDCZ010000276.1 GCA_019312665.1 Deltaproteobacteria bacterium
CGTGTGAAGCAAGAGCGCGCCGACCGTGCGAAGCAAGTACTCGCGAAACGTGTGAAGCAAGAGCGCGCCGACCGTGCGAAGCAAGTACTCGCGAAACGTGTGAAGCAAGAGCGCATGCCTGCGCCGAAAGCAAGCCGGCGCCCGAAGGCGCCGGAGCCGTGGCGCCTTCGATCACGAGACCTGGCGCGCGCCGAGATCGCACGGGTCGAGACGAACATTCGGGAGTTCGAGGCAATGCAGGCGGAGCCCACCCATGCACTTGGCCCGGCACACGAGTCTGTACAGCGGCATCGCCACGAGGGCGAGGACCTGTTGTGTGACGAGCCGCATTTCGGAGACGAAGAGATCCACGTCTACCGCAGCTGCGATGCCTGGGGCTGCCAGATCGACGAGGTCGTGGTGGTGCGGATCGAGTGAAGCGGTCGCGGGGCGGTTTCCGGCGCGAACGATCCCGTTGCACGTGCCGCAAGCGCTGGAGCCAGGAAACGCGCCGCCACGGGCAACGCGCCTCGCGAGCCGGGAAGCCCAGTGCTGCGGCCGTCGTCGAAACCCACCCAGACCCCGACCACCAGGGACGGTGTGTAGGCGACGAGCCAGGAATCCCGGTAGTCGTTGGTCGTTCCCGTCTTGGCGGCCAGGGGGCCCCTGACGCCGAGGGCCCGGAGCCGCCGAGCCGTGCCGCGCTCGACGACACCGCGGAGAGCCCGGGTGAGCTCCCGGGCGGCCGCTGCCGCCACCACCCTCTTGCCCCGAAGCGGCTCGATCTGGAGCACTTCGCCCTCCCGATCCAACACCATGGGTACTCTCCTCAGCTCCGCGCGAATGCCATCGGCAGCCAATACCGCGTAGGCGCGTGTGACCTCCAACACTCCCAGCTCCGAGGCTCCCAGTGCGAGGCTCGGCACCGGTTCGAGCGGGCTCTCGATTCCGAGCCGACGCGCCATCGCCACGACCCGCGCGAGCCCAACACGCCCGGCGAGCCTCGCCATCGGCACGTTCAGCGAGCGTTCAAGCGCCTCCGCCAGGCTGACCACACCATGAAAACGACCGTCGTAGTTGGTCGGTTCCCACCAGCCTTCCGGACGCGAGACCCGGTAAGGCGCGTCTCGGAGTCGGGTCTCCAGCGTGATCGCCTGGCCGGCCTGCGAAATGGCGGCCAACGCAACGACCGGCTTGAAGACGCTGCCAGGCTGGCGCCGCGCCCGGTGGGCGCGATCGAAGGGGAAGCGCTTCGCGTCGCGCCCACCCACCCAGGCCAGGACTTCACCGCGCTGAGGATCCAGCGCAACCAGGGCGGCCTGAAGGG
This sequence comes from Deltaproteobacteria bacterium, assembly GCA_019312665.1. Classification (GTDB taxonomy): domain Bacteria; phylum Myxococcota_A; class UBA9160; order UBA9160; family UBA6930. The sequence continues at coordinate 1,307 of JAFDCZ010000276.1, forward strand.
GTGAGCCGATCCCACGCAGCTCGGGCCGCTCGGCCTGCAGTGCATCGAGCCCTTCTCGAACGGCCTGCTCGGCCAGGCCTTGGAGGCGCCAATCCAGGCTCGTGACGATGGAAAGCCCGTCACGCTCGAGTGCTCCCGCACCAAATTGCCATTCCAGCTCCGGGCGGATCCACTCCGAAAAATACCCAGCCCTTTCCGTCGGCACCTTGCCGGCCTTCGGTAGGCGCGCCGCGAGGGCCGTCGTGAGTTCGTCAGGCGTGAGCATCCCGAGATGCGTCATGCGCCGCAGCACCAGATCACGCCGAGCACGTGCCCGTTCGGGATGGCGCGCTGGGGCATAGCGACTCGGTCCGCTGATCAATGCTGCCAGCAAGGCGGCCTCGGCAATGTCGAGCTCTCCGACCGGCTTCCCGACGTGATGCCACGCGCCCGCACCGACTCCGTGAATGGCCAGCCGACCGCGTTGTCCCAGATAGATCTCGTTGAGGTAGGTCTCGAGAATTTCGCCCTTCGGATGGCGGCCCTCGACCCGCAACGCCATGGCCGCATCCCGCAGCTTTCGGGAGAGCAGGCGCTCCCGAGTGAGGAAGCGGTTCTTCATCAGCTGCTGCGTCAGCGTGCTACCGCCTTCCACGATGCGGCCCGCTCGCAGGTTGGCGAGGAGCGCCCCGCCAATCCGCATCGGGTCGAGGCCCGCGTGGCGGAAGAAGCGGTGGTCCTCGATTGCGAGCACGGCATCGACGAGATGGGTAGGCAGCTCGTGAAGAGGCATCGGTTCTCGCAGGGTGCGGCCCAACCGCGAAAACAAGGCAGGCTCCAGCAGCAGCCCGTCCCGCTCCGAACCCTCCAGGGTCTCGACGGCTTCGATGCGACCCTCGGCGTCCAGGCGCAGGATCACCGGGAGTATCCGTTCCCGGGAACCGGGGACGAGCCGCCCCGGAAAGGGACGCCAGCCAATCCACCAGCGAGTGGCATCCCGTGCGAACTCACCAGGGCCGACGGGAGGCCGGCCGACTTCGCGGTAGCCGGCTGCCACCAGGTATCCCGCCAGGTCGAGCCCGTCGGGATGATCGCCCGCCCGAAGCTCCAGCGGGCGGCTCAGCAGCCGGGCGGGCACTTCCAGCTGCGACGGGTCAAGGCGGACGCTCTGCGCAAGGGAATCGCCGACCCGCAGGCCGCCGGCCACGCCCAGGATCAGGGCCATGCAGAGCAGCAGAGCGCGGCGAATCGCGGAATCCTCCCACGGGTGCGACGCGCCGGAAGGCTGGGAGATTCACTGGGCCTTGGAGGAATCGCCGGAGCCCCGCGCAGCCAGGCTGCGCAGGTGGTCTTCGTGGCTCTGCCGGCTGATCCGATACCGGGAGTAGAAGAAGATGGCGATGCCGTAGAGGGTTCCGGCGGTGGCGACGTAGACAATACCCAGACGGCGCAGCACTTCCGGTGCGACCTCAGCGCCTCCGGCCGCATCCGAGGGGAAGCCAATCGCGCTGAGCAGTACGGCAGCGGAAAAGATACCTGCACCCGAGACGATCTTCAGCGCGAACGTCCGGGCGGCGAAGAAGACGCCCTCGGAACGGCGTCCGGTCGAGACCTCACTCTCCTCGACGACATCCGCCACCATTGCTGAGATGAGTGTCGTCGAACTGATCAACAACATGACATCGACGAAGTTGAAGGAAAGCAGCGTGAAGAAGAGTGCGCTGGTGCCGTTCGGCGGCATGACCTCGAACAACCGCAGCGAAACCACGAGCGGAAGCATGAACAACGAGAACAAGGACATCCCGATCGCCGCGCGTTTCTTTCCGAACTTGCGTGAGAGCAACGGTGAAAGCGGCAACGCGATCATCGCGGAGCCAAAATACGAGAGGGAGAAGAGACCGATCTGCTCGGAATCGAGGCCCCAGAAATAGGTATTGATGTAGATGTTGATCGACGCACTCAAACCGGCCGCGATTCCGTAGAAGATCGCGCCGCCGAAGAGCACGCGAATCGACGGGTTGGAAAGCGTCTCCTTCAACTCCCGGAACGCGATCCGGGCGCTGTGATGATCGGTGGCCGGCGGAGCCTTCAAGGTCGGGATCCGATGATGGGTGCCCGCCGCAGAGATCAGGATCGCTGCGCACATGAGCCCGGGCGCGATCCAGCCATAGATCTGATAACCGCCGGGCTCGGCTTGTCCACCGGCCGCGGGGAAGAGCACGAGGAAGGCCAGCGCATTCATCGTCAACCCGCCCCACCAGCCGAAGAAGTAGCGATACGAGAGCAGGGAAGTTCGCTCGTCGTAGTTTTCGGTGAGTTCGGAGACGAGCGCAGTCGACGGGATTTCGTAGAGCGTGATCAGCGTCCGCACGAGAATCGCCACGCAGAAGAGCCACGCCAGGAGTTGCAACTGGCTGAGCCCCGACGGCGGGTTCCACAGGAACAGGTAGGAGATCGAGACCGGGAAGGCGGCGAAGTACATGAAGGGGTGCCGTCGGCCCCAGCGCGATCGCCAGTGGTCGGACAGGTAGCCGACGATCGGGTCCGAAATGGCATCGACGAGCAGGGCTGCGAACAGCGCGGCAGCGACCCAGCTTCGCTCCAGGCCGAGGACCACGTCGTAGTAGAAGAGCAGGAGATAGGAGAATCCGTTGTCCTTGACGCCATACGCCACCGAGCCCACGCCGTAGGCCAGGCGCAGGCGGAGGGTGGTCTGTTGGGTCTCGGACACGCGATCTCCGGTACCGCCGGGTAGCACAGGAAGCCCCCATTTCGGCCCTGGAACCCAGAATATTCAACAATGACGGGAGGTTCCGTTCATGTTAGGGTGTGCAGTCGGTATGGCGGAATGACCCCACCCCAGGGGCTGGAGGCTGAGGATGCAGTCGAAGCGGCGGAATACGATAGCGGCAGGCTTGGTGGCGCTGGCCCTGACGGCGTCGACTTGCAACCCGCTTCTCCCGAGTCTGGTGGCGAGCACTCCGGCCGAAGGCGGCACTTTTCGTCCTCCGTGGCCACGAAAGCGTTGGGTCGAATCCTGTTGACGTGCAACGGAGCCGTCATCACCACCACCCGCAGCAAGCTCGATTCCGACACTGTGGTCATCCTTCCGAGCACCCCGATGCCGGCAGCGGCGGCCTGCCAGCTTCGGCTCGGCACGACCGGCAGCACCACCTTCGTCAACTTCCAGACCGCCGCTGCAGGCCCGGCGTTCACCGCCGTTCACGATCGGCGGGATCCGGACCAGCCCCTGCCGTTTCCG
>JAFDCZ010000026.1 GCA_019312665.1 Deltaproteobacteria bacterium
AAAAGCCTCGACGGTTTGCGCTACGGCAGCCTCACAACTCGACGCGTCTCGAACATCGCACGCTACAGCGATCGCGCCCCGGCCGGCTTCTTTCGCTCCGGCCTCCAGCGGTTCGATGCGTCGGGACGAGAATGCCACCCTCGCGCCCTCACGTGCCAACCGGAGGGCAGCTGCACGCCCAATCCCAGACGACGCACCGACCACGAGTACACGCTTGTTCGCGAGATCCAATCCATCCTCCGCCCGTCATGGGTACGGCACCGTACAGGCCAATCAGGGTACCGCGGATTGGTCCTCGCGGATGCGACCGCTGGTTGGAGCAGGAGCCCGAGCAGCGTATCGTGAGCGCATGCCGGAGCCTCTTCCAGGATGACCTGCGCGTGACTCCCCGGAAACTCACCTGGATCTGGTTCGCCGCGATCTTCCTGCTCGTTCCGTGGCCCTGGATCGGAATGGGGTATTCCCTCGTACCGGCCCTCCGCTACGGAATGCTCGCATCCGCAGGGCTGGCCGTTGCAGCCGCGGAGGGAGCCCAGGGGCCTGCGCCGCTCATCATCGGGATGTTCTGCTTCGCGTTCCTCCTCTTCACCGGGCTCTCGTGGTGGATCGCGCGAATGGTGGGAAAGCTTCTCGGCCGTGCAAAACCTCCGATCCGGATCGCGCTGACCCTCCTCTGCGTTTTCGTCGCGCTCCTGATCGCGCTGACCACGCAGCCGTATCGGACCCCTTATGGCCACGCCGAGCGTGGAGGGTTGATCGAGATCTTGTCGTGAGGTGGCTGGCCTTCGTAGCCATGCTGGTTCCGCTCATCGCTCACGCCGGCCCGACGTTCGAACGCACCGAGGTTCGCGAAGACTGCGCGAGTTTCGACCCGCTACGCCGCGCCTACTACGGCGACACCCACGTCCACACGACGTTTTCCTTCGATGCGTGGGGCCAAGGCACTCTCGCCGGACCTCGAGAGGCGTACCGCTATGCTCGAGGCGAGCGTATCGGCATTCAGCCCTACACGAAGGATGGAACGCCCCTCGCTCATGTCCAACTTCGTCGGCCCCTCGATTTCGCGGTCGTCACCGACCACAGCGACTTGATGGGTGAGACCCGTATCTGCCGAGAGGCGGGACTTTCGGGCCATGACTCGATCGTGTGTCGTGTCGTGCGGCGCTTTCCCATGCTGGGGTACGGGTTGGTGAACGGGCATATCTATTCGAGCACACAGCCGAAGCGATACGGATTCTGCGGACCCGATGCGATCCACTGCCTCGAAGCGGGCCGGGGCCCCTGGCAGGAGATCCAAGCGGCGGCCGAGGCCTACTACGATCGAAGCTCGGCTTGCGCTTTCACCACCTTCGTCGGCTACGAGTGGACCGGAATGCCTGGCGGCGCCAACGCCCACCGCAACGTGATCTTTCGAAACGAGATCGCACAGGCCTACCCGACCACCTACCTGGAGACCCCAACCGCCGAGGGCTTGTGGAAGAGCCTCGTCGATGAATGCCTCGACGGAACCGAACGCTGCGATGTCCTGGCGATTCCGCACAACTCGAATGTGAGTGCAGGAACGATCTGGACGACCACCCGCAGCAACGGCCGCCCGATCGAAGCCGCCGATGCGGAAGCCCGCATGCGCCTCGAACGCCTGGTCGAGATCACCCAGCACAAGGGCGATTCGGAATGTCGGGCAGGCGCAGAAGACGAACTCTGCGATTTCGAGACCCTGAAGATGCGCATCATGGCGGATATGGCGATGCCGTGGAAGAAACCCGGTGTTCCTCCGATGGCGTACGCGAGGGAAGTCTTGACTGAAGGCCTCGCGCAGGGCAAGCGACTGGGCATCAACCCGTTCGCGTTCGGGATCATCGGATCGACGGATACGCATTTCGCGACACCGGGCATGGTCGACGAAGACCAACACCGCGGGCACGCCGCCGGCACGGTGAGTGCGCGTTTCGGTCCGCGCGCGATGCCGGATGTTCCACTCTTCAATCCCGGCGGGCTCGCCGTCGTCTACGCGGAGGAGAACTCGCGGGATGCGCTCTTCACTGCGATGCACCGGCGCGAAACCTACGGGACGAGCGGGCCGCGCATCGGCGTCCGCTTCTTCGCCGGGTGGAACTACCCGGAAGATCTATGCGAAGCACCTGACCGGATCGCGCGCGCCTACACGGGCGGCGTTCCTATGGGCGGTGAGCTTTCGCCCGAGGAGGCCTCCACCGCGCCGCGATTCCTGCTCTCGGCGCTTCGCGACCCAGCACCCAACGGCGCTCCGCGCACCCCCCTGCAGCGCCTCCAGATCGTGAAGGGCTGGCTCGAAGACGGTGAGGGCCATGAGCGCGTCTACGAAGTGGGCGGCTCACCGGACAACGACGCCGACGTCGACCTCTCGACCTGCCTTCAGCGAGGGCCCGGCCACGACCAGCTTTGCAGCCTGTGGACCGACCCGGACTTCGATCCGGCGGAGCCCGCCTTCTATTACGCGCGGGTCGTGGAGAACCCGAGCTGTCGCTGGACGCAATACCTCTGCAATCGTGCGAACGTCGATTGTGCCGACCCCTCGACGATCCCCGAGGGCATGGGCGCTTGCTGCGACCCGGCGATTCCAGCGACGATTCAAGAGCGCGCCTGGACGTCCCCGATATGGATCGGACGTTGAGCTAGCAGCTCGCTCTGGCTGCGAGCTCCCGTTGCATCGCACGATGCGGAATGCCCGCGTCATCGAATTCGGGACCGTGAGCGGAGTAACCCAATGCCTCGTAGAACGGGATGGCGCTCACCTGGGCATTCAAGCGCATCGTGTGGGCACCGAGACGCGATGCCTCGGCCTCCATCGCCCTCATCAACGCACGCCCAACGCCCCCGCGACGGCCCGCTGCCCGCACTGCCACGCGCTCGGCCTTGCCATCGCCGTTCACGATTCGGAGACGCGCCGTACCAACGCTGAGTTCACCATCCGCCGCCAGGAAATGCGTGCTCTCCCCGTCGAGACCATCCTCTTCCTCCTCGAAGGGCACCTTCTGTTCCTCGACGAAAACCTCCAGCCGGAGAGCAAGGCACTCGGCAAAGCGATCCTGGCCTACGATCAAAACGCGGAGCATGGCGAGAGACTATGCCAGAATCTCGCTCATGAACTTCCTGGGCCACGCGATCGTGGCGAGCCGCGAGCGGACGGAACCGGCCTTCGTGCTCGGCGCCATGCTTCCGGATCTCGTCAGCATGGCGGGCGTGCGCCTCGCGACCGTGAGCCGAGCGGACGTTGCCGCGGGCGTGGCGCTGCACCACGCAACGGATGCCGTGTTCCATGCAGCACCGACATTCGTCTCCATCGTCGTAGAGGCTGGCCGGTGGCTGGCGGAGGGAGGCATGCGACGGGGCCCCGCGCGAGGCGTGGCTCATATCGGCACGGAGCTGCTCCTCGATGGCGTCGAGGTACGTTGCCACGGGGTCCCCGCAGCCTACGATCAAGCCCTCCTCGAAGCGCCGAAGATCGAACCTCATTGTGCGTTCCGCGGCCGCGAGCGGCCCGCCGAGGCGGAGATCTTGTCGCGAACCTGTGCTCGCATCACCGATCTCGAGCTGGCCGCTGGCTATCGGGATCCGGACTTCGTCGCGGAGCGCCTGGTGCACATCCTCAGCCGACGTCCTCGGCTTGCTCTCGAGCCCGCCGAAATCAGACTCTTGGGAGACTGGGCTGAAGAATTCGATGCACGAATCGAAACCGCGAGCGCACAGCTTTGGAACGAGGTGTGGAGCGGCCTCGATCCGGCAGCGTGGTACCCTCGGGCGCGATGAAGATCGACGGCGGATTGATGGTGCCCGCGCCTGAAGCAGCCGAGGCTGCACGACGCCTCGAAGCCCAGGGCTTCGATGGCGGCTGGAGCTTCGAAGGGCCGCATGACCCGTTCTTCCCCCTCGTGCTTGCGGGTCAAGCGACTGAACGGCTCGAGCTCGGCACCGCCATTGCGGTTGCCTTTGCGCGCAATCCGATGATCTGCGCGGGCATCGGAAACGACTTGCAGGAGCTGACGCAGGGACGCTTCATCCTTGGTCTGGGCACTCAGATCCGCCCGCATATCGAGAGGCGTTTCAGCCAGACCTGGTCGAAGCCAGCGGCTCGGATGCGCGAGTTCGTGCAGGCGATTCGGGCGATCTGGCGTTGCTTCACCGATGGAGAGCGCCTCGATTTCCGCGGCGAGTTCTACACCCACAACCTGATGATCCCGGCTTTCAACCCGGGGCCGAATCCGTTCGGCATGCCACGCATCTTCGTTGCCGGAGTCGGACCCAAGATGGTGGAGGTGATTGGCGAGGTTGCGGATGGGTTCTTCGTCCACCCGTTCCATTCTGCGGCGTTCCTCGAAAAGGAGACGCTTCCGGCGCTCGATGCAGGCCTCGCGACCAGCGAGCGCAAACGAAGTGACCTGGAGATTTCTTGCCAGACCATTACCGCCATTGGAAGCAATGATGAAGAGATCGCCACGGCGCGTCAGAAAGCCAAGGGGCAGATCTCCTTCTACGGCTCTACACCTGCCTACAAGGGCGTCCTCGAGCACCATGGCTACGAAGGGCTTCAGCCCGAGCTGAACCGGATGTCCAAAGAGGGCAAGTGGTTGGAGATGATCACCCGGATCGATGACGACCTCTTCGACGTGTTGGCCATGAGCGGCACGCCGGCAGAGGCGGGGCGCAAGCTGCGCCTGCGCAACGGGGGCTTCGCGGATCGCACGACCCTGATGCTCTACAACGAGACCGACCCGGAAGCCCCGGTCGATCTGGTTCGCGCAGCCAAGGAAGACTGAGCCCGTGCCGTACGAGATGCGCCTCGATTCTCGCGGCTTGCGCATCTCAGAGGACAGGCCCGAAATTCCCGGAGGCCTGCCCCAAAGTGTTGCGGACGTACTCGCTCCGGGATTGTCCGCGGGGCCGCGCCAGGCGGCCCTGATCGGACGCAGTCGCCGCTTCAGCTATGCGGAGCTCGACGCCGAAGTGAATCGTGCCGCGCGCGCATTGGGAGCAGCCGGTATCGAGCCTGGAAGCCGCCTGGCCGTCTGCCTTCCGAACGACGTCGACATCGTGATCGCGTTCCTGGCCAGCCAGCGCATCGGCGCGGTCTGGGTGGGCATCAACCGCCCGCTCGCTCCGCCCGAGAAGGCGTACATCCTGCGCGACTCCGGAGCCCAGATGTACATCGTCGCCGACGACCTGGAGGATGAGCTGGCTTCGGAGAGCTTGGCCGGTCTTCAGCTCGTCTCCGAAGACAAATGGCGCAGCGCTGTCGCGAACCAGAAACATGACGAACTGAAGGGTGTCGAGATCGACCCGCATCAGCCTGCTGCGATCGCCTACACCAGCGGCACCACGGGTCTTCCGAAAGGTGCCGTCCACAGCCAACACAACATCCTGCTGCCCGGGGCCGCGACCGAATTGATCGGCGGGCGACGCGCGACCCCCCGCCAGGGCGTCATCCTTCCGTTGACGATCCTGAACTTGATGATCCTCGGTCCCGTGAAAACCTTCATCGCGGGCGCCTGCTGCGTCTGCATCGATCGGATCGACGCCGTCGGCCTCGCCGCGTGGATTCGTGATGAGCGGGTAACGGGCTTCGATGCCGTCCCAACCATCGTGCATGATCTCCTGACGCACCCCGATGTCTCGCAGGCAGACCTGCAGAGCCTGACCCACCCGGGAGTCGGTGGCGGCGACGCGCCCCCGGAATTGATGAGGTTGTACCGCGAGCGCTTCCACCAGCCCGTGACGATTGGCTACGGCATGACCGAAGCTCCGACGGCCGTCTCGTGGCATACCTGCCACGAGACCCCGACGGCCGGCCTTTGCGGCCAGGCCGTCGATCAGATCGAGTTGGAGATCCTCGACCGCGACGACCATCCGCTTCCGATCGGAGACGTCGGAGAGATCTGCATCCGGCCGTCCAAGGGCGGAAAGCTCGCCGGGATCTACACACCGATGCTCGGCTATTGGGGCAAACCCGAAGCCACCCGCGAAGCCCTGCGCGGCGGGCGCTACCACACCGGCGACCTCGGCTTTCTGGATGCGGAAGGCAACCTCACCATTCGAGGCAGGCGAAACGAGCTGATCCTGCGCGGCGGTGCCAACGTCTATCCAGCCGAGGTGGAACGCGCCCTGGGCAGTCACCCAGCCGTCGCCGCCGCCGCCGTCCTCGGCATTCCCGACGATCGGCTCGGAGAACGCGTGATCGCAGTCGTCCAGGTCGAACCCGGTCATGACGCAGACGAGCAGACACTTCGCAGCCATGTCCAAGAGCGCCTGGCTCGCTACAAGGTCCCGGACAGCATCCAGTTGCAGAACGACCCGCTTCCTCGAAATGCGATGAACAAGATCGTCAAACCGAAGCTCCGCGAGCTATTCGAAGACAGCAGCCTCTCTGATTAGGTGTCGGACCTCAGAAAGCCGTGACGAACTACCTGGCACGATAGGTGAGCACGGCAGACCAGACGACGCATAGAAGGAGCCCTCCCGCCTCCCGGGGCGCCTCGTCCGCGGGCGCCTTCATCTGGAAGGACGTGAATGCTTCCTGCCGACTGTCCAGCAGGCTTGGCATCCAGACGAGAAACAGGATCGTGAAGAGCCCGAGGGCGGCGGCATTCGGCCAGAAGGGGAAGCGACCCGCAGCGCCCATGCCAGCGAGAACGAATGCCAGCCCGTAGATCCCCATCCAGAAGATCGGATCGGGATCGTTCCACTGCACCGCGACCGAGAGTGCGAAGAGAGCTGCCATTCCGGCAGAGGCAGCGCGAAACGTCTGCGACATGGACGATCAGGCTTTCCGCCGGCCGAAGGCGCCGCTCTCGTGCAGACCGGCGAGTTTCCTGGCGTCGTAGCCAAGAACGTCGGTCATCACTTCGTCCGTGTGCTGCCCCGCCGTTGGAGCCCAACTGGGGATCGGAAGGGTCTCACCCGGAAATTTTACGGGAAAGGGCAGCATATCCGCACCGTGATTCTCATGCGGGTAGAGCGGAAAGCGATTCTTGAACTGGGGATCCTCGGCGATGGTCTTCGGCGTGTTGACCGGCGCGATCGGAAAATTCTTTTCGCCCCCCAGGCGGATCCATTCCTCCGAGGTCTTCGTCTTGAAGACATCACGCAAGATGGCCTGGAGCGCTCGATTGCCCCGGGCGTGGTCTGCAAACTTCGAACCGGGCCAGCGTTCGAAGAGTTCCTCTCGGCCGATGGCAATGCAGAAATTCTTCCAGAAGGCCTGCTCCGAAGCCATGAACAGAACGGAGCCATCGGCTGATTCATAGAGCTGGTAGCGCACGCCTTCCTTCATTCCGGCCGTACCTGGCGCCCTGCGCACGAAGCCGTCGGATTTGTTGCCCGTCACCACGTCCTCAGGCCGGTCGTAGGCCAGCCAGGATTCGATCCGATACCAATCCATGTAGGCGGTGGAATCGGATTGACCGATCTCCAGTTCGCATCCTTTGCCGGTTTCGCGGGCACGAATGACCGCTGCGAGAATTCCCATCGCGCCGAACATCGGGCCCGCATGCATGCCGATCGAAGCGTGCTCCGGGATGTAGCTGAAGCCTTCCTCGTCCTGCTCCGGCTTCACGACGCCACCCCATGTATCGAAGGCGATCCCATGAGCCGGCAGGCCCTTGTACGGGCCGGTGGCTCCGTAACCCGAGAGATTGCAGAAGACGATCTTCGGATTGATCTTCTTCAGGTCTTCGTAGCCGAGCCCGCGGCGCCCCAGCGCTCCCGGCCGCATCGCCTCGATCACGACATCGGCTCCGCGCGCCAGGTCCTCGTAGATCGCGACGCCTTCCGGCGTGCGAAGATCGAGCGTGATGCTCTTCTTGCCGCGGTGCACGTGCAGGTGGAGCAGCGAAACGCCTTCGATGATCGGCCAGGTCATGTCGCGGATGTAATCTCCCCCGGGCGCCTCGACCTTGATCACCTCGGCGCCGAGATCGGCCAGATGGGTTCCGATCGCACCGGGACCGAGCAGCGAGCTCTCGATCACGCGCAGACTACCGAGGGGCGGTGTGGGTTGGCTCATCGAGGGCTCCTTGTCAGTCGAGGACGTCGGCCGCGACGAGCTCTTCCAGCATGCGCTTGTCCCACCAGCTGATCTGCATCTGCTTGGCGCGGCGAAAGAAGAGCTGGATGTCATACTCGATGCTGAAGCCGACACCACCCCAGATCTGTTGGCACGTCGCCGTGACGTCGCGGAAGGTGTTGCAGGCGAACAGCTTGGCCATCGGTGCAAGGCGCCGGATGTCCTTGCCTTCGTCGCGGGCCCAGGCCGCCTGGTAGACGAGGGTGGTTCCCCCGTCCAGCTCGGTCACAGCATCCGCGAGGTAGTGGGAGATGGACTGGAAGGCGCCGAGGGGCTTGTCGAACTGTTTTCGATCCTTCGCATACTGCACCGTCATCTCGAATGCGTGACGGCAACCTCCCATCGCGCGTGCTGCGAGCACGATGATCGCTTCGTGCATCACCTGATCCCAGAGCAGCCAGCCCGCGTTCTCGTCACCGAGACGATCGGCATCGTCCACCGCGACGCTGTCGAACGCGACATCGAATTGCCGCTCGGAGCCCAGGCTCTCGACCGGCGCGAGCGACACTCCGGGGCTGCGCGGATCCACGAGGAACGCGGTGATGTCCGTAGCCGCCTCTCCGGTCCGCGCGAGCACGAGCAGGCGCTCCGCGCTGTTTGCGTAGCTGACGAATCGTTTCGGGCCCGAGAGCTTCCAGGCCACGCCGCTTCGCGTGGCTCGCAACTGCACGCCCTTCGGCCCGAACCCGCTCTGGGGTTCGAGCCAGGCAGGTGTGAGAATCGCCTCACCTGTGACGATCCGCGGCAACCAGGCCCGCTTCTGATCGTCGCTGCCAACCGCGAGCAGAGCACGCCCGCTGAGGATCGCGCTTTCGAAGGCCGGAGACGGCACCAGCGCCCTGCCGAGTTCCTCGTGAACGATCACCGCATCGAGCAGCCCCTGGCCGGAGCCTCCGTAGGCTTCCGGAATCCACACGCCCAACAAGCCGAGCTCTCCGAGCTGCTTCCAGAGCTCGGTGGGGATGCTTTTCGGATCGCGCTCCATTTCGCGCACGACTTCGAGCGGGCACAGCTCGGCGCACAAACTGCGAACCATGTCGCGCAGCACCAGCTGCTCTTCGCTGAAGGCGAGATCCATGCCTAGGCGACCGGAGCAGGCTGCCAGTCGTCGCCCTTGCGCTTCCACGGATTGTCGTCGGCATCGACAGGCAGAGCGACCCGAGCCTTGCAACGCGTAGGCGTCTTCTCACCCACCTTCAGCTCGACCGAGAGATCGACCCATCCGCAGCCGCGGTCGTCGGTACCCACGCCATCGACCTTGCCACAGAAGACCATGGTGTCACCGGGGAAGACCGAATCACTCATTCGAAACTGGATCTTGCCGAGGCGCCCTTTGGGCCCCGTCCAATCCGTGATGTAGCGCTCGAAGTAGGCCGCGTTGTGCGGGGTATTGATGAAGATGTGTCGGGTACCGTTCCGCTCCTGAGCGAAATCCTTGTCGTGATGCATGGGACGCCAATCGCGCGTGGCCAGCGCACCGAGAACCACGGTCGAAGGCGTGACATCGATCCGAAGCTCCGGAAGCTCGGCGCCGACGGATACCTGCGCCAGGGTGAGTTCGTTCGTCTGCATGGATCAGCTCCTCTTGTAGCCGTAGCCCGTGTAGCTCTCGATCGCGCAGAGCTCACCGTGCTGATTCTCGATCTCCATGTCGAGCACCCAGAAGCGACCCGTCCCGAGCTTGGTGGTCTTGAGGCCACTGACCGAGCGCAGGATCTGAACGGTCTTCAGACGATCCCCGATGCGAACCGGCTCGTGGAAAGTGATGGTGTTGTCCGTCATCACCGCCTCTGGGAGACCCAACGCCGCCTTCAGGTCGAAGTGCAACTGCATCGGCACGGCTTCCTCCGTCCGGCCCGGCGACCAGTAGTGCGGACGGAACCACACGGAGATCATCGAGGGCGGCGCGATCCGGCCGCCCGTGATCTCGCTCGCGGTCTTCTCGTCCCAGAAGAGCGGGTTGCCGTTCTGCACCGACGAGCAGGACGTGTAGACGTAGCCCTGCTCGACGTCGAACTCACCGGTCTCCTCGTACCTTCGCTCACCGATCCAGCTCTCGACCTCAGCCGGCAGCTCCGACATCACGCCTCCGTTCATGCAATCGCACCGCGTTCTCGCAGCCTGTCGATCTCGTCCATGCCGAGGCCGGCTTCCTGCAAGAGCGCCTCGGTATCGCTCTTCGATGCGTCTCCCGCAACGATCGGCTCATCCGCCCGATTCTGGCCTGCGAGGACGGGCGCGAGCTGCGAGAAGGTGCCCTCGCTCTCGTGCTTGGCCTCGACGAAGGCGCCACGCGCACGGAACTGTGGATCATGCACCAGCTCGCGAATCTCGTGGACCGGCGACAGGCAGGCATCCGCCGACGCCAGCTCGGTCGCCCACTCGTCGCGTGTCTTCCGCTGGAAGGCGGCGGCGAAGTCCGCACGCATCTGCTCCTGGCGGCTGTCGTCGTTCTGGTGGGGGAGCCACTGCTCACAACCCAGGGCCTTGCACAAGTTGCTGAAGAACTGCGGCTCGATCGCACCGACCGCGACCCACTTACCGTCCGCACATACGTAGGTGTCGTAGTAGGCGTAGCGTCCCGTCAGTACATCGTGTCTCGGTCCGGGTTCGACGCCCGTCGCCAGGTGCTGATCGATATAGAGAGACATCAGCGTCAGCACGCCCTCGGCCACGGACACATCGAGGTACTCGCCCTCGCCGGTCTTCTCCCGACGCAGAAGCGCCGCCATGATGGCCATGGCCGCCTGCATTCCACCCGCGGTGCTATCCGCGATGGTGGCACCTGGAATCGGCGGCTTGCCCCCAGGGCCCGGTTCGGTGCAGGCCAGGTAGCCGCCGACTGCCAGATAGTTGATGTCGTGGCCGGCCCACTTCGAAGCCGGACCGTTCTGGCCGTAGCCACTGGTGGAGCAGTAGACGATGCGCGGATTCACCTTGCGCACGTTCTCGAAGCCAACCCCCAATCGATCGACCACGCCGGGGCGGAAACTCTCGAGGATCACATCCGCGTTCTCGGCCAGGCGAAAGAACGCGGCCTTGGCGGCCCCATCCTTCAGATCGAGGCGCACCTGGCGGAAACCGCGATTCGCAGAGTAGGCCCAGAACGCGGGCTGGGTCTGGAGACCGGCCTTCTTCGGAGGCACGCCCACCTTCACGACTGTCGCCCCGTAGTCGGCGAGGATCCGGGTGCACCGGGATCCTGGCCCGACCGTGGAGAAATCGAGCACCCGGATGCCGTCGAGGGCAGGGAGCGTAGAAGGCACGATCCAAATATATACGATACGTCGCGTATTGGAAATGATTCAGGTGAACCCCCGTGGGGAAGTCAAGCGATCCCTAGGCTCCGCCGAAGGGCAGGCAGAATGCTGACCGCTGCAGCCGGCCTCTCGACCCTTCTCTTCGTGCTCGTGGGCGCGGCGGTTGGCCTGCGCCTCACGGCCCTGGCGTGGCGTACCCGGGAGACCGCGGAATCCCTCTTGGGCCCGAGCCTCTTCGTCCTGGTGGGCGTGGGCTATCCGCTTTTGATGGTCGGTCGCTTCATCTCCGAGCAGGGGGGAGAAACCGGCCCGATGACCATGGTGTGCGGCCTCGCATCCATGAGCGTGGGCTGGAGCCTGATGGGCGTCTTCACCTGGCGGGTGTTTCGGCCGGTGGCGGGTTGGGCCGGCGCCGCAGTCGGGGTCTCCTGCCTCGTTTTCGTGGGTTGCCTCGTAGGCAGCGTGATGCGGGCACTCGCGATCGGGCACCCGCAAGACGCGGTGATGCCTACGGCGCCCGAGATCGTGCTCCAGATGAATGCGATGGCGCTCTATCTGTGGACGGCCGCGGAATCTCTCCACTATCACACGCTTCTGAGGAAACGACTGGCCTTGGGCCTGGTGAGCCCCGTCGTCGCGAACCGCTTCCTGCTGTTCGGCGTGCTGATGGTCTTCGCCGCAACCAGTACCGCAGCTCCCCTTTTCGGCAGCGTGATGGGGATCGATCCGATGGGGGATGCGCGGATCCTGTTGGTCGTTGCGGCCAGTGGATCGACAGCCACGGTCGCACTCTTCCTCGCCTTTCTGCCGCCGAAAGCGTATGTGGCTCGGCTCGAGGCCAGGGCCCGACCGATCGCGTGATACCCTGCCCTGCATGGCAGTGGCTCCATGACGACGATTCGACGTGAGACCGGGTTCCTCGAGCGCGACGGTGAGCGCATCTACTATGAGGATGTCGGCGAGGGTGACGCTGTCGTCCTCTGCCACGGCGCTGGTGGAAACCACGCCATCTGGTTCCAGCAGGTGCCGGTCTTTGCGCGCCACCGACGAGTGGTCACCTGGGATCACCGCGGCTTCGGCCGTTCCACCGCAGTCGGAGGCGCTGCCGCACCGTCGGTCTCGGCGGGCGACCTCTTTGGCCTGCTCGATCACCTGGGCATCGGCCAGGCGGATCTGATCGGCCAATCGATGGGCGGCTGGACCGCGCTGCAAGCGGCCCTCCGAGACCCGGCCCGCGTGCGCCGCCTGGTGCTTGCGAACACACCAGGCGGAATCCAGACAGCGCAGCTCGATGCCGCCTGGAAAACGCTAGGCGCCGGCGGCCTGGAGGCGCCCGAGGCGTTGGGCACTCACCCGGCCCTCGCCGAGAGCCTGAACGAGCGCAGCCCCGACCTCGCCTATCTCTATCAGATGCTGAGCCGCTTCGGTGAGCCCGACCTCGGCAAGATGGCCCTCGATCTGGTCACGACGACGGTTGCACGGCCCGAGCTGACGAAGCTCGGCTGCAGTGTGCTGTTTACGACAGGGGAAGAGGATGGCCTGTTCTCGCCGGAGCTGATTCGCGCGACGGCCGCCCTGGTGCCGGGCGCCCGTGTCGAAGAATTCGCCCAGACCGGCCACTCTCCCTACTTCGAGCGCCCGGAGAGATGGAATGAGGTCGTGGGCGAGTTCCTCGGGATTCCTACGACGCGCTAGCAGCGCTTCAGCCGTGTTCCCTGCGCCAGCCCGAAGCCCAACCTCAGGCCACGCTACGAATTATTCCCCCTTGGGACAATTCCGCTGAAGTTGATGCTTTAGTGATCCTCCACACCAGACGATATGGGTGGGCAACCCCTCACCTCACTTGGGAGACCCCATGTTGAATCGTCACCAACTCATTGCCGGAGCTGCCACGCTCCTCCTGAGCGCCGCCATCCTGCTACCCGCCATCGCCGATGCGCGCGGCTCGGGCAGCCGTCGCAACTACGCCGACGAGATGCGGCGGGATCGCATCCGCGATGATCGCGAAGACGAGCGCCGCGAACGTGAAGAGCGGCACTACAAGGAAAGTGCCGAGCGTCAGGAGCGCTACTACGAGCACCGCGAAAAACAGAGCGACAAGTACATCGCTCACTCGGACCGTGTCTGGGGCACCACCCCGGCGGGGTCAGGCGCGAGTCCGGCCCGGTCCGCCGGCCCCTGCATGTATGGCACGAACAATGAGGTCATCCACCGCCCCGCCGGCGCGGTCTGCCGCGGGGACAAGCCTGCTCCTGCCCGCGCGGTGCAGCAGCCTACGGCGAAGCATGCACCTGCCAAGGAGACCAAGGGAACCTGTGTCTACGGAAAGAGCGGCAAGCTCATGTGGAGTTCGCCCGGCGCCAAGTGCTAGGCGAGCGGCGTCGATCCGGATCGTTTCCCTGGAGCCGGGCGCCATGGAATCCGGATCAAGCCAGCCCGGCGGTGCGGCCCGCCCTCCGTCCGAAGAACGCGCCATCACCTAGCGATAGGCCACTGCTGTAGCTTCCAACCGATAGACCCGAGGTCGCGCGACCCGCTGCGTAGAGCCCGGGGATCGGATCGCCGGCTGGATCGAGCACGCGTCCGTCGACGTCCGCGCGCAGGCCACCCAGGGTGAAGGCGGCATAGATCGAATTCTCCGTGGTGCAATCGAAGGCGCCGAACGGCGGTTTCGTGAGCGGCTGCACGTATTCAGGAAGCTTGCGAAAGACCGGATCCTCGCTCTTCTCTGCGTGACGATTGTAGAGGCCGAGGGTGGCCTCGAGACTTCCCGCTGGCAGGCCGAGTTCTCTTTCCAGTTCAGCCACGGTCTCGCCCACAGCCGCTACCTCTCGGGGGTAGGTCGGCTTCTCGAAGATTTCGTCGTCCACGATCAGCCAGGCGCGCCCGCCGTTATGAAGAAGCGCTGCCTCTCCCAGCCGGCCGTAATACGAATCTTCGTTGACGAAGCGCTGGCCCTGCTCGTTGACGAGCACACCTCGTTTGAGGCTCCACGGCTGATTTGCGGGCAGGGAGATCGAGACGGCATCCATGTGCAGCACGTCGGCGCCGGCCGCCATCCCCAGTTGGATACCGCTGCCGTCGTCTCCTTCAGCTCCGATTCGTACGTTGCAGGCCCTGGCGAGCGGAGCATGAGCTTCGAGCATGGCGTCGTTGTGAATGAAGCCGCCGGTCGTGAGAATGACGCCGCGACGGGCCCGAAGGGAACGCTCTTCTCCGAAGACCTGCGCCACGACACCTGTGACTTCTCCACTCGGCTCCTGCACGAGACGGGTGCAGCGGTGGTTGGTACGAACGCCTGCCGGACTGGCCTCGACCGCCTCGATCAGCTTCTGCATCAACAGCGGCCCGGCCTGATGCGTCTTGGCAGGAACATGGCCGCGGGGTGCAGGCATGGCGATGTCGCAGAACGGGTGGTGCCGCTCGGAACCGGAGAAGACCAGGCCATCGTCGTTAGGCGGTTCGCCGCTGACGCCGAAATGGTGGACCTCCTTGAACGGAACCCCCTGAGCCAGCAGCCATTCGTAGAGCTCGACGCTGCCCTCACAATAGAGGCGCATCTTCGCCTCATCCGGGCTCGGCCCAGACGAGGCCATCAGGTACTTGAACATCTCCTCGACCGAATCCTCGAAGCCGCATGCCTTCTGGAGGCGGGTGCCGCCGCCGAGATAGATCACACCGCCAGACATCGCAGAAGTGCCCCCGCCGCCGCCGGCCCGCTCGATGACCAGGGTGTCGGCGCCAGCGGATGAGGCTTCGAGTGCAGCCGCCGCCCCGGCCACCCCCAGGCCGACGACGATGACGTCCGCTTCCTCGTCCCATCGGGTCTGCTCTGTTGACGGTCGGATCAGCTGGGACACGTGTCGCCCTTTGATCGGGAGGGCACGAATGGCCCGTGGTTGGGGGCGGGATGCTACTGCCGGCGGCCTGACGCCGAATCCGGTGTAGGAAATCTTATTTGTCTAGTTGTCTTGACAACTAGATGGGGCGCCGGCACCTTCACGAAGTGCCGCAGCTGAATGCCGAATCCCCTGTCCCTCTCTATCACCAGCTCGCCGAGCTGCTGAATGGCCGGATCCAGGCCGGGGACTATCCGCTGGGATCCCGCATCCCCTCGGAGCCCGAGCTCGCCCGAACCTTCGGCATCGGGCGCCCGACCGTTCGCCAGGCCACGGACGTGTTGATCCGGCGCCATCGCCTCGAGCGACGACGCGGCTCGGGGACGTTCGTGGTGGAGCCGCCGGAGCAGGTCGACCTGCTCTCGCTCGCCGGCACCATGGCTTCCTTCGAGAAGACCGGCCTCGACGCTCGCATCGCGATCGTCCAGCGCGTTCGGCGAGTGCAAGTGCCAGCCGATCCGGAAAATCCCTTCGCCGACCGCAAGGCCTGGTCCCTCGTCCGGCTCTCGCGGATCGCGGGGACTCCGGTGCTACTCGAAACCTTGTGGCTCGATCCAGACCGCTTCCCAGGGCTCGACAAGATCTCCCTGGCTGGCCGGTCGCTCTCACAGCTCGCCCATGAGCAGTTCCATCTCACGGCAGAGACGGCGGACCAGAACTTCCGCGTAACCATGGCTGACGAAACCCAATCAGCGCTCCTCGAAATCGCGCCGGGCACTCCCGTGTTGCTCGTGAAGCGACGCATCCACTTCCCCGGCGCGCCTGATGCCGTGTTCGCGGAACTCCTCTGCCGGACGGATCGACTCGTCTTCTCTCAAACACTTGGAGGGTCTGTCGATGCCTGAGCCCGGCTACTACGGCCAGTTCGGGGGCTCGTTCATCCCCGAGATCCTGGTCGCCACGTTCGAAGAGCTGGTTCAGGCGTTCGAACAAGCGAAGGCCGATCCGGAATTCTGGAACACCTACTTGAAATTGATGGGCAGCTACTCCTGCAGGCCCACCCCTCTTACCTACGCCGAAAACTTGACCCGCCACTTCGGCGGCGCGCGCATCTACATCAAGCGCGAAGACTTGAACCACACGGGCGCGCACAAGGCCAACAACGTGATGGGCCAGGGCCTGCTCGTGAAGCGCATGGGCAAGGGGCGGGTGATTGCCGAGACCGGTGCAGGCCAGCATGGTGTCGCGACTGCCACCATGGCCGCCAAATTCGGCTTCGACTGCACCATCTACATGGGTGAAATCGACGTCCAGCGTCAACGCCCGAATGTCTTCTGGATGGAGCGGCTCGGCGCCACGGTCATCCCCGTGACCGAGGGAACGCGGACGCTGAAGGACGCCATCAACGAGGCCTTCCGCGATTGGGTCTCGGCCATGGACGATACCCACTACGTGCTGGGCACGGCCTGCGGGCCCCACCCCTTCCCGGAGATGGTGACCTGGTTCCAATCGATCATTGGCCTGGAGGCCCGACGCCAGGTGCTCGAGGAAACGGGCCAGCTGCCCGCTCGGATCTACGCCTGTGTCGGAGGCGGATCCAACGCCATGGGGATCTTCAGCGGCTTCCTGGACGACGACGTCGAGCTGGTCGGTGTCGAGGCCGGCGGGCGAGGGCTGGAGACCGGTGCGCATGCAGCGCGCCTTGCCTCCAGCGATGCCTCGTTAGGCGTTGCCCAGGGGTACAAGACGTTCTTCCTGCAGGACGACGATGGACAGATGAAGGAGACCCATAGCGTTGCTGCGGGCCTCGACTACGTAGGAGTCTCTCCGATTCTTTCGCACCTGAAAGAAACGGGCCGGGTTCGATTTTCGGCTGCTACCGACACGGAAGTCGTCGATGCGCTCTCGCTCACGATCCGAAAGGAGGGCTTGATCCCGGCACTCGAATCCGCTCACGGCTTCGTGCAGGCGTTCAAGGAAGCTCCGACGTTGAGCCATGACGACGTCATCATCATCAACCAATCCGGCCGTGGCGACAAAGACATTTTCACGGTCGCGGATGCTTTCGAGGATCCTGGCTGGAAGCAATTCATCCGAGACAAGGCAAAGGAATATGATGCTCGCTGAAACCCTGCGCGCGAAACAGCGGGAGCGCGAAATCCTGCTCATGACCCATATCGTCATGGGCTACCCGTCCTTCGACGATTCGCTGCGCGTGGTCGAGGCGATGGTGGAAGCCGGCGTCGAGATCATGGAGCTGCAGATCCCCTTCTCGGAACCGATCGCCGACGGGCCGGTGATCCTTCACGCGAATCAACGGTCGCTTCAGGCCGGATCCAGCGTGGAACGCTGCCTGGCCTTTGGGGAGGAAGTCGCGAAACGCTTCGACATCCCCTTCCTGCTGATGAGCTACTACAACATCCTCTTCAAATACGGCGTGGATGCCTTCGCAAAACGAATGGCCGAGGCCGGCCTGGTCGGCGCCATCGTTCCGGACCTCCCGCCGGAGGAAGCCGATGAGTACCTGGCGGCCATGGCCGCTCACGATCTCGCGCCCGTCTTCATCCTCTCCCCGAGTACGACGGACGAGCGCATGGCGCGGATCACCAGGGTCACGAAGGGCCTCGTCTACTGTGTGGCGCGCAAGGGTGTCACGGGGCAGGACACGAGCTTCAGCGACGATCTCGACAGCTATCTGGCACGCTGCCGGGCTGCGACGGATCTGCCCCTGGCGCTCGGCTTCGGTGTAAAGGACCGGGCTGATGTCGACTTTCTGCGCGGCCGTGCGGATCTCGCCGTGATCGGAACCCAGACCATTCGCGTCGTCGAAGAACAGGGCGTGGAAGGCGTGAAACCCTTCATCGAGGGCCTCCGGCCTCCCCTTTCCGCCTAGATTCCGCTCGACGCCCTTGCGCTGCACCGGTAGCGTGCGAGGCATGATCACCTACGCGTACTGGCTGGGCATCGTCGCACTCATTCTCGGCGTCCTTGGCGTCGTCGGGTTCAAGCTGGAGCGCTGGAAAGTGGCCGTGGGTTTCGGCCTCGCCGTGTTTCTCGTGGGTTGGGTGGCCTACGCCTTCCATTTCCAACAACTCTTCGTGAAGCGTTGGGGAGGCGTGATGAGTGTCCGTGTACCGAATGGGCAGATGCACATGACGGCCACATGGAAGGGCGACAATCTCTGGATCGAGAACTACGACCCAGCAACCAACACCTGCCACTTCAGTGAGTACTCGAAGGGGAACCTTCTCGAGGGCAAGGTCACGATCAAGGATTGCAATCCGCTGATGGGCGATCGCGACGGCCTGCCGCGGCAAGCGAGCCGACCCGAAGCCCGGAGATAGAAACCCGGGCTTCAGCCGGAAGGCCTGGCCTCAGGTGCTTGAGCGATCGTCACCTGGAGCGCCCGGCCATAGCGGCCTCGCTCGTCGAATTGGGTGACTTCGGCCAGGCCGATTCCTCGGCGATCGGCGACGATTTCGTGGCGAAAGCCGAACCACTCTCCGACCGGGGCGCGCTCGAAGAAGAGGTTGGTATCGGTATTGATCAGCATCACGCGCTTGCGATCTGCGGGCGTGAAGCCGCGCTTGAGCATCGTGCGTGCAGCCAGGCCGTAGGTGAGATCCGAAACGGCGGCCGCGTGCAGGATGGGTTGCATCCTTTCCCCTTCGATCAACTCGAGGGGCGTGCGAATCCAGGCAGCGGCCAGCGGGCCGGGAACGATGCGGACCTCCAGTGACCAATGGAAGCCGGGCGGTGCGTGCTTCTGGTAGGCCTTGTGCATCAGCGGGGTGCTTTCGAGCCCGTCCGGAGGAGGCAGCGGTGCGTCCTCGTGTTCCCAGGACGCTTCCAGCCCTTCGTTCGGACGGAACAGCACCCCGGTAGCGCGGGCGACGGCTCGATCGTCATCGAGCAGGGTTGCAAGGACGACGGCGTGCCTGCGCCCGCGTCGCGCGTAGGTGCGTTCCAGGCGGAGCGGTTTCATGGGCACAGGGCCGAGCAGATCGATCGTGATACGCGCGGGCTCGAATCCCGTCTCCTCTGCCGCCTCCACCATCGCACTGGCGAGGAGCGCGTTGACCGGACCACCGTGCTGGGTTTGGGTGGACCAGGGCCCGCCGGCCCATTGGGTAGGGACGTAGAGGTCTCCGTCCCTTCGGTAGACAGCGTCGGGCACCGCGCGGGAACCTATCACACGGGCTGAAGTGCTCCGGCGACACCCTCCGAAGACACTGAAGCGGAAGCCGCTACCATGCGCGGCCTCGGAACCCTTAGTGGAGAAGACCATGGGCAAGCTCGATGGACGTGTTGCGGTCATCACCGGAGGAGGTCGTGGGATCGGCGCGGCCGTCGCCGAGTGCTTCGCCGCCGAGGGGGCTTCGGTCCTCGTGAACGATCTGGGTGCCCCCATGGAGGGCGGCGGCTCGGACGCGGGGCCGGCCCAGGAAGTGGTGGAGCGCATCAACGCAGCGGGCGGCAAGGCCCTCGCCGACGGAACCGACGTCACGAACTTCGAAGCGGTCGAAGCCATGATCCAACGTGCGACAGGCGAGTTCGGCCGGCTCGATATCCTGGTCAACGTCGCTGGGATCATCCGCGATGGAATGATCTTCAAGATGGACGAGACGCAATGGGATTCCGTCATCGATGTCCACTTGAAGGGGACGTTCAACACCATCCGACACGCCTCTGCCTGGTGGCGCGCGAACCGCGGCGGCCAGTACCGGATCATCAACTTCGTTTCCGGCTCGGGGCTCTACGGCTCTCCGACCCAGCCCAATTACGCCGCCGCAAAGATGGGCATCGTCGGGCTCACGTTCTCCTGCGCCAACTCTCTCGGCGGTTACGGCGTGACCGCCAACTGCATCGCGCCCATCGCGTTCACGAGGATGACCGCGAGCCTCGAGGGCAAGAGCACAGTGATGGACTACAGCCCGGACAACCCGCGCATCTCCGCCGAGAACGTCGTGCCCCCGGTCCTTTACCTGGCCATGGAGCAGAGCGATTGGCTCAACGGCCGCGTGATCGAGGCAGGCAACGGGAAGATCGGGCTCTTCTCGAACCCGGTGATGACCCGGCAGATCATGACCGATGGCCTGTGGGACAATGACGTCGCCATCAACGAAATGGAAACAGCCTTTCGCGAGGCCATCTACCAACCCAATCCCTTCTCGAGGTCTTCAACATGAGCGAGCGTGATCCCGAAGGTCAGATCAGCGTCGAGCAACGTGGCCATCTCCTCCTGATCGGCATCGACCGGCCGGAGAAGCGCAACGGGCTCACACCCCAGATGTGGGATCAGCTGCGCGATGCCTACACCCGCCTCGACGACGAGGAAGAGCTGCGCGTTGGCATCTTGTTCGGCCATGGCGAGCATTTCACCGCCGGCCTGGACCTGCCCAAATGGCATGAGCGCATGAAGGCAGCTGGGAGTGCGCCGCGGGAATCGAGCCGCGTGGATCCGACCGGGCTCACGGGACGGACCTGCCGCAAGCCGATCGTCGTGGCCGTTCGGGGCATCACCTTCACTGCAGGAATCGAATACATGCTCGGTGCGGACATCGTCGTGGCCGCAGACGATTGCCGATTCTCCCAACTGGAGCCGAAGCGCGGAATCATGGCCACGGGTGGCGCAACGATCCGCTTCGTAGAACGTGGTGGGTGGGGGAATGCGATGTACCACCTGCTGGTGGTGGACGAGTTCGACGCGGCGGAAGCCCTGCGTTGCGGTCTCGTCCAGGAAGTCGTGCCCGCTGGAACCGAACTCGACCGCGCCATAGAACTGAGCGAGAAGATCGCAGCGCTCGCGCCCATGGCCATCCAAGCGACCAAGGCCTCGTCCCGGCTCTACGCCCTCAAAGGCCAGGAGGCCGCGGTCTCCGAGTTCCAGGATACCCAACGCAAGCTCGCCAACAGCGAAGACGCCACCGAGGGCGTAGCCTCCTTCGTCGAACGCCGAGACCCCATCTTCAAAGGAAGATAAGTCAACAGCGGGGACGGGGTTTACAATTGACTTGTTGAGAGGGGGCAAAGCCCCCTTTCAACAAGTCAATTGTAAACCCCGTCCCCGCTGTTGACTTATTCGGTGAGGAGCGTTTTCAGGTTGTCGCTCATGACCTTGCGTTGATCGGTGGCGCTCAAGGTCTTCAGTTCGGCGACGAAATCGACCGGGTTGGCGAGGCCCTCGGGGTGGGGATAGTCGGAGCCGAACAGGATGTGGTCGATGCCGATCAGCTCGGCGAGCTCATCGATCGGCTCCTCGTAGAAGGGCGCCACGTACACGTGCTCCCTGAATTGCTCGACCGGGTGTTGCTTGAACTCTTTCGGCATCTGCCCATAGACGTGATGGAAGGTGTCGATCAGGCCCTTCACCCACTTGGATCCGTTCTCGATACTGGCGACGCGAACACCAGGGAAACGCTCGAAGACGCCATGGCAGACGAATGCGGCCATGGAATCCGAGATGGCCCGGTGCGCACTCCCCATGCACATCTTGAAAGGGTCGGGCCGGAAGGGCAGGAACTCACTCCCGCCTTGCCACATGCGCGAGAAGCGGTCGTAGCCTGAGTCGGACGCATGCATGGAGACGAAGATCCCGGCCTCCTGGACGCGCGCCCAGAACGGATCGAACTCCTCGAAGCCGAAGGAGCGCGAGCCCCGGTAGCCGGGAACCGGCGCCGGTCGAACACCGACCGTGCGAGCGCCTCGCTCGAGCGCCCACTCGAGCTCGGCAACCGCCATGTCGACATCCATCAACGTGACGAAGGGAACCGTGAAGAGCCTCTCCTGGGCGTGGAAGCCCCACTGCTCCTCCATCCACAGGTTGAGCGAATGGATCACGGCATTCATCAGTTCGTGATCGTAGTTCATGCGTTCTTCGACCACGCTGGCCAGGGTCGGAAACATCAGGGCCGCGTGAATGCCCTGCTCGTCCATCAGCTTCAAGCGATCCTCACCATTTCGGAACGCAGCGGGAGAGCGAATGGGCGTTCCCGAGAGTTCGCGGAACGAGAGGCCCTCCGTGTTCTTGGCGCGGTACCAAAGCTCGTGGGAGCCCGGCGCCGCAACGACATCGAAGGTCGGATTCGGGATGTAGTCCGAAATCACGCCGCCCACAGCGAGCTTTCTCCGCCCGTTCACGTCGACGTATTGGAACTCCTTCCGCCATTTCTTCGGAAGGTTCGCGGTCATGGCCTCTTCCGTTTCGTAGAGGTGGTTGTCCGCGTCGTACACCGGGTAGCCGAGATCGGTCATGAGATGCCCTCGCGACAGGGTGGTCTCTCGATTCTATCACCGGCGCGAATTTGTTGAAAGACCGTCAAAAATGCTGAATGGGCCCCTCAAAAGCGTTCAGGGGAGCCATTGGCCTTCCAGCGGAAGAGCGCCAGCTCCCTGGAAGAGACCGTGGGCGCGCCCCAGCGTGCCTCGGCAGCCTCGCGCGCTGCCCCTTCGACGATGACGAATACGGGGCGCCCGAGCGCGACGACCCGTGCCTGCTGGCTTGCAGAGAGCGACCGGCCCGCACTCAGCTGCTTGGCGATCTCGACCCGCGCGGTTGCCTCGGGATACGGCGAGACGATGTAGTGATGGGCGCGTTCCGTCCATAGGGTTCGACCTGTGAGCGCGGGTAGCTCGGCGGTGTTGCCTTGGGATGCACGTGTCGGCGGGCCAGGGTCGATCACGACGACCGCATCCGCGGGAGAGTTCTCGCGCAGCCAGTCATAGAGCACGGCTCTCGACCCACCGATCTGGACGAGATGTCCAGCTCGACTCCCTACCTCGGTGGAAGGCCGCCCGGTGTAGGTCCACAAGACCAGCAGCAGGGTTGGAAGGAAGAGCAAGAGCACACCGCAGAGAAGCGGCCGGGAGACGCTTCCGTCTGAAGCGCGGATCGCGCCGGCCGCCGGCAAGGCGAGCAACACCAATGCTGCGTGGTGGAAGTTGTCGAAATTTCCAGCGGGCAAGACGAAGACCGCCGTCGCCAACAACAACGGCGCGGCAGCCACGAGGAAGACGGCCAGTTCGGCCCGCCGTGGCTCGGGGGCGCGCCACCAGCCCAACACGGCGAGGCCCGCCAATGCCCAGCCCGAGGCCAGCGCACCCCACCCCTGCTCGAGGACCGCCTGCAATCCCCCGCCGAACAATCCGTTGCCTTCTCCGGCACCCCCACTGAGCAGATGAGCGTAGGTGGGGAAGGCGAGTGCGAGCCCTCCGAAGAGCGCCAGACACGCGGGCAGCGCTGCGATGCTGGAATCCGACGAAATCCGCGCGACCCCGAAACGTTGGCCCGCGGCGACCACGATCACCGCACCTGCCAGGGACGCCCCGGCGGCGATCGCGATGATCGGGCTCCAGCACGAAAGCAACACCGTTCCGAGCAGAAGCGCGATCCACGCTTTGCTCTTTCCACGAAGGGTCGCACCAAGCGCCCACATGACGCCGACCAGGGTCGTCAACGCCAACGGGCGCGAGGTCGTGTTGAGATAGAAATTCACCAGTGGCCCGAGCTTCCCGTACGGGTCTCCCAGACGCATCCACTCGGAGGCGGGATGCACGAGCCCCCACAGGTACGTGCCATCATCGAGAGGCAAGCCCCCGATCCGTAACACCTTCCACGCCAACACGAGCGGCGCCTGGGCATGCGCACCCGCCAGAACGAGGAAGGCGATCACCAACCCGAAGCCGACACGACCGTAGGTACTTCGGCCGAGCCCTGCGGCGAGCACGACCAACCCGACCATGGCCAACACGACCGCGAACTCGATTGCCCGGAGAGGATCGATCCCCAGGCCGCTCGCGAGCCCAGCCGTCATGGCATGGAAGATCCAGTAGTAGGCGAGGGGCTCCCCGGCGAAGAACGGGTTCTCGGGTGGGAAGACCCAGGGCGCGATCAGGAACCGCTCGACGATGGCTGAGTGGAGGAGCCCGTGCGCGGAGACCAACGTGAAGGGACTCTCGCGATGGATTCCGAGCACCACCGCGACACAGGCCACGACCATCCCGAGGGTGGCGGGCCCCAGCACACGGCCTCGGAAGGCAGCCTTCACGGATGCATCGGGAGTCGGCAAAACGCCCTCCAGCAAAGCGCGCTCATGAACAGGACATCGGAAACGACGCTCTAACCAACATCGGCGATCCGATCGGCAAAGTAAATCGATGGGTCGCTAGAAGTTCGGAGGGAGCCCGAGGCCGCGGCGGGCGATGATGTTCTTCTGGATCTCGCTGGCCCCGCCTCCAATGGTGTCGACGACCGTATAGCGGTAGCTGCGTTCGAAACGGCCGTTCAGCGGTGCACCGGGTTGGTTCGGCTTGAGCTGACCTTCGGCGCCCATCAGATCGAGGGCGGCGTTGGCGACCCGTTGTCCGGTCTCGTTCATGAAGAGCTTGTACTGACTCGACTGGATCGTCGGGACCCCGCCTTCCAGAGCTGCGGCGATCACCCGCCGCTGGAGCATGCGGGAGACTTCGAGCTCGGTGACCGCGTTGGCGATGGCCTCGCGGGCCGCCGGGTCCTCTCTCACGGGCTCGCCGTCGCGGCGGGCGGTTCGTGCCCAATCGCAGAGGGCTTCGACCTTCATCTCCAAAGCGCCGACGGGCATCATCGCGAAGCGCTCCAGATCGAGGGCTTCACAGATATACGTCCAGCCTTTGTTGACTTCTCCGACCACGTAGTCGTCCGAAACGAACACATCGTCAATGAAGACTTCGTTGGTGCGTTCGTCGCCGATCGTATGAACCGGGCGAATGGTGAAGCCCTCGTGGTTCATCGGGATCAGGAAGAGGGTGATTCCCTTGTGCTTATGGCTCGTGTCGGTGCGCGCACCGAGCCAATACCAATCGGCAAAATGAGCCGAGGTCGTCCAGGTCTTCTGCCCGTTCAGCAGCCAGCCACCCTCCACCTTCTCCGCCTTGAGCTGCATGTTCGCGGCGTCCGAGCCGGCGTTCGGCTCGCTGTAGCCGATCGCAAACTCGATCTCGCCGCGAATGATCTGGGGAAGGAACTCCTGCTTCATACGCTCGGAGCCGTTGCGAATGATCGTCTTGCCGACCATCCCGACGCCCTTGCCGGGCTGCGGCGCGCCGTGACGCGAGAGCGCCTCGGTCAAGATGAAATCGTAGATGCCCGATTTCTCCTGGCCACCGAACGCTTTGGGCCAGGACATACCGAGCCAGCCCTTCTCGGCCAGCTTGCGCATGAGCGCGCGCTTCGGCGGTGTTTCGACCGTCTGGGAGAGCTGCTCCGGATGGGCGTCCATCACGTCGGGCGACTGGTTCTCACACAGGAACGCCTCGACCTCCTCCTCGAAGGCCTTCTCCTCGGGGCTGAGTTCGAAATTCATCCCGATTCCTGCTCTCGTCGTTTGCGCAGCTCGGCGCTGATGCGCTCCTCGTTCTGCATCGCCTCTTCCATCGAGCGATCCTCTCCAAAGGTCACTGCGGCCTTCGCGGCCGCAACGGCCTCGGGCCGGGCATCGGCGAAGGAAGCCGCGAGCGCTCGCGCTTCCTCCATCAAGGCCTCACCGGGTACGACCCTGTCGACGAGGCCGATCTCGCCAGCTTCAGAGGCTTTCAACACCCGGCCCGTCATCAACAGATCGAGGGCTCGTGCCCTCCCGACGATCTTTGGCAACAGATGCGTGCTTCCGAGGCCCGCCAGAATGCCGAGCTTGACGAACGTCAGCCCGATCTTCGCACCCTCAGCAGCCAGACGAAAATCGCAAGGCAGGATCATCGTCACGCCCACGCCGATGGCGTGGCCGTTCACAGCAGCAATGATCGGTTTCGGGTACGCGACCATCTAGAGCGGAAAGACCTTGAGGAAATCTTCCTCACCAAGCCTGGGGCCCTTCGAAACGTTCTCGCCAGCCTGATGCGCTTTCAGATGCTCCAGGTCGACCCCGGCGCAGAAGCCGCGGCCAGCGCCTGTGAGGATGAGGGCCCGCACATCCGCATCGTCTTTCACCTTCCGGAACGCATCGACCACTTCTTCGCCCATTTCAGTCGTGTAGGCGTTGAGCTTGTCCGGGCGATTCAGGGTGATGGTGGCGATGCCGTCCTGGACATCGAAGAGGATGTTCTCGTAGCTCATGTTCAGCTCACTCGGTCTCAGGAAGTGCAAAGGCCATGATCGCATCGCCCTGCTTGGAAATGGCATTGCCGCCGGCGGCGATCACCACGAATTGGCGTCCGCCCGCACCCAGCCGGTAGCTCAATGGGGAAGCGTTCGCTTGGAAGGGAAGCTCGACCTCCCACAAGATCTCACCCGTCTCTACGTCGAAGGCTCGGAATGCCCGGTCGGTGGTGGCCCCGATGAAGAAGAGCCCTCCGGCGCTCACCAGACCCCCCCCGAAATTCGGCGCACCCACATCGCCGAGACCGGGGATCAGATACAGGGGCCATGGTGCCTGATGCTTCGTCGTCCCCAGATTCACCTTCCATTTCACCTTCCCGGTCTCGAGATCGACCGCTTGGAGGGAGCCCCAGGGGGTGGGATTGCAGGGCGCGCCGGCGCTCGAGAAGTAGCCTGAACGTTTCACGCCATAGGGCGTTCCCGTCATCGGATAGAGTTCGTTCGGGTAGGCTACGGCATCCGGCGGAACCTTCTCGTAGGCCTCGCGCGGCAGCATCTCCACGATCATCGCGAGATGGGTCTGGTTGGTGAACATCATCCCGTTCACGGGATCGATCGCAACGCCGCCCCAGTTCATGCCGCCGGCCGTATGGGGATACTGGATGGATCCTTCGATGCTAGGCGGCGTGAAGATTCCGTCGAATCGAAATTTCTTCAGCGCCTCCACACAAGAGCCGCGGTCTGCGAACGTGTAGCCGACGTTCTCCGGGGTGAGCTCCGTTGGATGGAGAGGCGGGGGATGGGTTGGGAAAGGCTGCGTCGGAGAGAGCTTCTCGCCGGGCACGCCGTCCGTTGGCACGGGACGCTCTTCGACCGGATACAGGGGAACGCCGGTCTCACGATCGAGCAGGAAGACGTGGCCCATCTTCGTGGCCTGCAGGACGCCGGGGCGCCCTCCTCCCACACCCTCGATCTGGAAGAGCTCGGGCTGCGTGCCGACATCGTAATCCCAGACATCGTGATGCACGGTCTGGAAATGCCAGGCGACCTCGCCTGTCGCCGCATGCAGGGCGACGGTCGAGGAGCCATACAAGTCGATGCCGTCGCGCTCGCCTCCGTAGCTATCTGGCGACGCACCTCCCGTCGGCACGAAGACCAGGCCACGCTCCTCGTCGCCCGAGAGAATCGACCAGACGTTGGGCGTACCGCGATGAAAGCGCTCGCCTGCGGGAAGCTCCGCCCCCCAGCCCGGCGGCACCGGATCAAAGGCCCAGTCGAGCTCTCCCGTGCGCACATCGAAGGCCCGCACGACGCCCGAGGGCGCATCGGTACGCAGCTGATCGGCGACCAGCGCGCCCAGGATCACGCGATCCCCCATCACCAGCGGCGGCGACGTGACGTAATACTCCCAGGGCGGGATGTCTTTCTCGATGCCTTCGCGCAGCCTGACCTTGCCGGCCTCACCGAAGCCTTTGCACGGACGACCCGTGTCGGCATCCAATGCCCAGAGCTCGGAATCCTTCGTGCCGTAGAGGATTCGCTTCTGGCAAGCCTCACCGATCACCGGCTCGGCGGCTTCCCAGTAGGCAACACCTCGACACGTGAGCGGGTACGGCCCGCCCACCCCGGCCTCGCGGAGTTTTGGATCGAACGACCAGCGCTCCTGGCCGGTCTCGGGGTCCAGAGCGAAGACCCGCATGTAGGGCGTGCAGTAGTAGAGCGTCTCGTTGACGACGATCGGCGTCACCTGCAAACCGGTCGTCATCTTTTCGGCGGAGGGTGGATTGAAGTCGCCGCTGTGATGTTCCCAGGCGAGTTCCAGGCGGCCGACGTTGCGTGCGTTCACGTGTGTAAGAGGCGAGTAATGCATGCCTCCCTTGTCGCCACCCCATTCCGGCCAGTTCGCGGTGGGGCCCGAGGGGCCGAGCTCAGGTGAGCAGCTTCCAGCGAGAGCAAGGCATGCCACCGCGACCAGGAGAAGTCGCTTCATTCGGAGAGCGGCGACCACTTCGGCTTGCGCTTCTCGAAGAACGACTGCGGGCCTTCGAGCTGATCCGGATGCTCCGCATGCGCTTCGATATGGGCGTAGGCGGCGTCGAGTCCTCCCTCGAGCCCATGATCCAGGCTCTCCCAGATCGCCTGCTTGGTGCGGGCCAACGCGGTGGGAGAATGC
Source organism: Deltaproteobacteria bacterium (assembly GCA_019312665.1). Taxonomy (GTDB): domain Bacteria; phylum Myxococcota_A; class UBA9160; order UBA9160; family UBA6930. The sequence continues at coordinate 28,442 of JAFDCZ010000026.1, forward strand.
TCCGCGATCTTGGCGGCGAGTTCCTGCGCCCGCGGCATCAGCTGCTCAGGCGGAAGGATCTCCCCCACAAGACCCACGCGCAGCGCTTCCTCGGCGCTCATGCGTTCCGATCCGCCGAGCAGCGCCAGACGCAACACGCTCTCGAGCGGAATGCGGCGCGCGAGCCCGACGGGCTCCAGGCCAGCGACCGTGCCGACCTTTACATGGGTATCGAAGAACGTCGCCGTCTCGGAGGCGATCACAAGATCGCTATCTGCGACGAAGTGAAAACCACCACCGACGCACATGCCATTCACCGCTGTGATCACAGGCTTCCAACAGCGGTTCTGGATGGCAGTGATCTGGCCGTAGGGAGCTTCCTGGCGCGGAAGCTTGGCGAACTGCTGGCTATCGCCTGCGGCCGTCGAGCGGATGTCCCATCCCGTGCAGAACGCCTTCTCGCCTGCACCGGTAACGATCACGCAGACCACTTCGGGATCGGTCTTCACCTCGGCCCAGAGCCGCTTCAGCTCCATGGCCATGTCGAAATCGAAAGCATTGCGCGCAGAAGGATTGTCGAGGGTGATCGTCGCAACCCGATCGCTCTTCTGGTACCGGACCTGTTCGGTCACGAAAGCTCCGTATCTCGACAAGACGGGCCGGGCCCGTTTGTCTCGTTGTCAGGCGGCGAGACTGTCGGCCACGCGTTCGGCGTGCTCATCGATCGTCCCGAAGGCATGCTCCAGCACGAACGTGCGCTTCAGATAGTAGTGAGGAGGGAGTTCCCAGGTGTATCCCATGCCTCCGTAGATCTGGATGCAAGCACGTGCATTCTTCATCGCAGCTTCGCCCGCGACGACCTTCGCCGACGAGACGGCACGTACGACATTGCCAGCGCCGGGATCATCGAGGGTCGCTCCTGCGGCGTAGGTCGCGCAGCGAACCTGGCCGAGCCGAACGTACATATCCGCCAGCATGTGCTTGATGGCCTGAAACGATCCGATCGGGCGATCGAATTGCTCGCGAGTCTTGGCATAGTCGTTCGCGTACTCGAGGGTCGCCTCGGCGATACCTAGCATCAGGCCCGCAGCGAGGGCCGCCCCCTGCGTGCGCAAGCTCTCCACATCCGGCGTGAGGAGATCACCTTGCGGCAAGGCCTTCACCCGCTGCATCGGCGTGAGCGGATCCAAGGGCGTACCCACGGGTTTCATCTCCAGCGCTTTGGGATCGACGCGGAAGACACCCTCGGGGCGCAGCACGAGCAATGTATCGAGCTGGTTGCCGTACTCGAGAAGCAGCGGCTCCGAACCCGGCCGCGTGAGATCCAGCCCCCCGACGATCGCTTCGCCAGTGGCTGCGCCGTCGACGAGGCCCGCGGCGAGTTGGCTCCAGATGAGCGGCCCGGGCGCCAGGCACTTCCCCAGTTCCTGGAACACGACGACTGCCTCGACCATGCCCAGACCGAGGCCACCATCCGCCTCGGACAGGCGCAGTGAAAACACGCCCATTTCCGCCAGCTCGGACCACGCTTCGCGGTTGAGCGGCTGCTTCTCGATTTCGGGGATGCGTTCGAAGGCGTAATTGCCGGACGCGAACGCGCGAATGCCCTCCTGGAGAGCGACCTGGTCTTCGTTCAGCTGGAAGTCCACTTGCGGGGCTCCTTGGGTAGCTGCAGGATGCGTTCGGAGATGATGTTCCGCTGGATCTGCGAGCTTCCTGCGGCGATCGTCAGGGAAAGCGTGTTCAGGAACTTGTCCACGATGCGTTGGCTCGGCAGGTCGTCATCAACGTCCTCTCGGACGAGCCCGGCTCGGCCGAGCAGCCGTACCCCCAGCTCGTAGATGCGTTGATTCAGCTCGGTGAAGCCCAATTTGATGGCCGATCCGTCCAGCCCGGGCACACCGGTCTTCGCCGTCTCCGAAATCGCATACTTGATCCAGGCCCACAGCGACTCGACCTCCGCCGAGAGGTGGCCGATCTCGCGTCGCAAGGCCCGGTCATCCCAGGCGGTGGCATCGTCGCGCGTGATCTTCTTGGCGATGCCCGCCAGCTCCGCCAGAAAGGCCTGGAGCTCGATGATATCCGCCGCCCAGGCGCTGCCGCGCTCGAAGCGCAGCGTGACATTGGTGATGCGCCATCCATCGTTCTCGGGGCCGACCAGGCCTTCCACGGGTACACGAACATCATTGAGGAAGACTTCGCTGAAATCGATCTCGCCTAGCAACGTAGGCATGGGGCGGATCTCGATGCCCTCGAGATCCATCGGCATGATCAACCAGCTGATGCCACCGTGTTTCGGCACCTCCGGATTGGTGCGAACGAGTAGCTCGCAGTAATCGGCCGCGTGAGCGAAAGATGTCCAGATCTTGTGACCGTTGATGACGAAGTCGTCTCCGTCGCGAATGGCTGTCGTGCTGAGCGAAGCCAGGTCGGAGCCTGAGTTCGGCTCGCTGAAGCCCTGGCACCAGACCTCGTCGCCCCGCAGGATCTTGGGCAGGTGGGCCTTCTTCTGCGCTTCGTTGCCCTCGGCGATGATCGTCGGCCCGCCGTGGCGTACGCCCACGAAATTCATCCCGATATAGGGCGCCTTCGCGCGGGCCAGCTCCTCGTAGTAGACGAGTTCCTCGGTGAGTGTCGCACCACGGCCTCCGTACTCCTTGGGCCAGTTGACGCCGGCGTAGCCCGCGTCGAAGAGCCGACGCTGCCAGCCCGTGTCGTAGACCCGCCGTGCCTCCCAATCGTCGCGATGGGGAGCCATTCCGTGCTTGGGCGCCTCCTCAGCCAGCCAATCGCGCAGCTCCTTGCGGAACGTCTCGTCGGCGGCGGAGTAGCGGAGATCCACGGAGAGGGGCTCCTCGAGCAAGGGGACCAGGGATGGATTATGATACGGACCGTTTCGATATTCCGCCAGGATGGCTCCAGAGGCCGGTAGGATCCGAGCATGCGGTACACCCTCCAGCTGCCCACGGACCAGGTGAGCCAGGTCGACGAATTCTTGACCGCCGAGGCCCTGGCCGAAATGGGCCAGGCGGCTGAGGCGGCAGGCTTCGATAGCTGCTTCGTCACCGACCATCCAATCCCGGAGGACCGTTGGCTGGCCAGCGGCGGGCACCACGCCCTGGACCCGTTCGTCGCCCTCTCCTTCGTTGCAGCGGCGACCCGCAAGATCCGAATCCAGACCCATGTGCTG
>JAFDCZ010000139.1 GCA_019312665.1 Deltaproteobacteria bacterium
CTGCGGCGGGATGATTCCGCCTACCACCACGGCGATGTCCGAGGCGCCCTTCGCTGCCAAGGCCTCGATCAATGCAGGCACGAGCGTCTTGTGCCCGGCGGCCTGGCTGGAGACGCCCACCACATGCACATCCGCATCCAGGGCCTGTTGGGCCGCTTCGTCAGGCGTCTGGAAGAGCGGGCCGACATCGACGTCGAAGCCGATATCCGCAAAGGCCGTGGCGATGACCTTCAGGCCCAGATCGTGGCCGTCCTGGCCCAGCTTGACGACCAGCATGCGCGGCCGCCTTCCCTCTTCCTTGGCGAAGGCTTCGACATCGCGGCAGATGCCGTCGAAGTCTTCGTCGCCTTGATAAACCCCGCCGTAGACGCCGGACACAGAGCGAATCTCCGCGCGATAACGCGTGTAGTGTTTTTCGAGGGCATCGGAGATCTCGCCCACCGTGGCGCGTGAGCGAACCGCATCCACCGCAGCCTCGAGCAGGTTGCCCTCGCCAGTTTCCGCCAGCTTCGACAGATGAGCCAGCTTCCTCTCGACGGCGTCTGCATCCCTTCGAGTGCGGATCTCCTCCAACCGTTGGATCTGGGAGAGGCGCACCGCCGTGTTGTCGATGTCGCGGACCTCGAGCTGGTCCTCCTCAGGGAGCCGATACTTGTTCACGCCGACGATGACGTCCTCGCCACTATCGACCCGCGCCTGTCTGCGGGTCGCTGCTTCCTCGATTCGCAGCTTAGGCATGCCGGCGACGATCGCCTTCGTCATGCCACCCAGGCCTTCGACCTCATCGATCAACTCGTTTGCAGCGCGGTACACGCTCTCGGTGAGCGACTCCATGAAGTACGAGCCACCCCACGGATCGACCACGGCGGGAATGCCCGACTCTTCCTGCAGGATGAGCTGGGTGTTGCGCGCCACCCGGGCGGCGGTATCCGTCGGCAGGCTCACCGCCTCGTCGTAACCGTTGGTGTGCAGGGATTGCGTTCCGCCGAAGACCGCTGCCATCGCCTCGATCGTCGTGCGGATCACGTTGTTCATCGGGTCCTGCTCGGTGAGGCTCGCCCCCGAAGTCTGACAGTGGGTGCGCAGCATCATCGAGCGGGCCTTCTTCGGCGAGAACTCCGCTTCCATCCGTTCGGCCCAGATCCGACGGGCGGCCCGCATCTTCGCGATCTCGAGGTAGAAGTTCATGCCGATGCACCAGAAGAACGAGAGGCGCCCAGCGAAGGCGTCCACATCAAGACCCTTGGAGAGCGCGGCCCGCACGTAGTCCAAGCCATCCGCGATGGTGAACGCGAGCTCCTGCACCGTCGTCGAGCCGGCTTCCTGCATGTGGTAGCCGCTGATCGAGATCGAGTTGAACTTCGGCATGTTCTGCGCCGTGTACTCGATGATGTCCGCCACGATTCGCATGCTCGGCTCGGGCGGATAGATGTACGTATTGCGGACCATGAACTCTTTGAGGATGTCGTTCTGGATGGTTCCGGCGAGCTTCTCGGCGGGAACGTCCTGCTCCTCGCCTGCCACGATGAAACAGGCGAGCACCGGGAGAACGGCACCATTCATCGTCATCGAGACAGTCACCTGATCGAGGGGGATCTCATCGAAGAGGATCTTCATGTCCTCGACCGAATCGATTGCCACGCCGGCCTTGCCCACATCGCCGGTCACCCGCGGATGGTCCGAGTCATACCCGCGATGGGTGGCGAGATCGAAAGCCACCGAAAGCCCTTGCTGGCCTGCGGCCAGGTTGGCCTTGTAGAAAGCGTTCGAATCCTCGGCGGTCGAGAAGCCCGCGTATTGGCGAAGGGTCCAGGGCCGGTTCGCGTACATCGTGGCACGCGGGCCGCGCAGGAACGGGAAGAAACCCGGCATCGTGTCGACATGCTCGAGGCCCTCGAGATCCGCCGCCGTGTAGAGGGGCTTCACGCGCAGGCCATCCGGACTCGTCCAGACGAGGTCGTCCAGCTCGCGGCCGCGAAGCTCCTTGGTCGCGGCCTCTTCCCACTGCTTCCGATCGGTCATGTCCGCTCCTTCTGCCAGCCGGGCTTGGAGCCCCGAGGGGTCTCCGGTCCGGGCGGCCAGACCTTAGCCCCTGTCACATGGAGCGCCGATAGCGCCCTCCCACCAGGAACAGGGCTTCGGAGATCTGCCCGAGGCTGGCAACCTTGACCGTCTCCATCAGTTCCTCGAACAGGTTCCTGCCGCTCCGAGCGGTTTCCTGGAGCCGCGCCAACGCTGGGCCACAGCCGTCTTGATGTTGCGCATGAAATGCCGCCAGGCCTTCGATCTGCTCTCTCTTCTCCTGCTCGCTGGCGCGCATCAGGGCGACAGGCTCGCCGACTTCCTCTCGGTCCGGGTTGACGAACGTGTTGACCCCCACGATCGGCAACTCGCCCGAGTGCTTCAGGGATTCGTAGTGCATGCTTTCGTCCTGGATCTTGCCCCGCTGGTAGTGGGTCTCCATCGCGCCGAGTACCCCGCCGCGCTGGGAGAGGCGTTCGAATTCCTGGAGTACGGCCTCTTCCACCGCCTCGGTCAGCCACTCGGTCAGGTAGGCGCCCTGCAAGGCATTCTCGTTCTTTGCGACGCCGAGCTCGCGGTTGATCACCAACTGGATCGCGAGGGCGCGACGCACGGACTCTGGAGTGGGTGTCGTGACGGCTTCGTCGTAGGCGTTGGTGTGGAGGCTGTTGCAATGATCCTGGATGGCAGTGAGCGCCTGAAGCGTGGTGCGAATATCGTTGAAGGCCATCTCCTGGGCGTGCAGCGATCGGCCTGACGTCTGGATGTGGTACTTGAGCTTCTGGCTGCGCTCGGAGGCGCCGTAGAGATCGCGCATCGCGATGGCCCAGATGCGTCGGGCGACCCGTCCGATCACGTTGTACTCGGCGTCGAGCCCATTGCTGAAGAAGAAGCTGAAGTTCGACGCGAACTCATCCACGTCCATCCCGCGGGCACGGTAGGCCTCGACGTAGGTGAAGCCGTTGGCCAACGTGAAGGCGAGTTGGGTGATCGGGTTCGCTCCCGCCTCGGCAATGTGGTAGCCGGAGATCGAGACCGAGTAGAAGTTCCTGATCTTCTCGGCAATGAAGAACGCCTGGATATCGCCCATCACTTTGAGTGCAAAAGCGGTGGAGAAGATGCAGGTGTTCTGGGCCTGGTCCTCTTTCAGGATGTCCGCCTGCACCGTGCCCCGAACCCGCGTCAAGACGTCCGCACGAATGCGGGCGTAGGTCTCGGGATCCACCGCGTCGGCGCCCGAGATACCGAGCAAGCCGAGGCCCAGGCCGTCATGGCCCGGCGGTAGCTCTGCGCGGTAGCTCGGCAGCGTGTCGCCGCCTAGCCGCGTACGCACGGCTTCGAGCTCCCCGGTCTCGAGCAGATGCTTCTCGACGCCTTGATCGATCGCAACGTTCAAGAAGAGCGCGAGCACCATCGGCGCCGGGCCGTTGATCGTCATCGAAACCGACGTCGTCGGATCACAGAGATCGAAACCCGAGTAGAGGCGCTTCGCATCATCCAGCGTGCAGACCGACACGCCGCTCGTGCCCACCTTGCCGTAGACGTCCAGCCGTTCAGCGGGATCGCGGCCATAGAGCGTGACGCTGTCGAACGCCGTGGAGAGGCGGGTGGCGGGCTGGCCGGTGGAGACGAGGTGAAAGCGCCGGTTCGTGCGCTCGGGGCCACCCTCCCCTGCGAACATTCGCGCCGGGTCTTCTTCGGCGCGTTTGAACGGGAACACGCCCGCCGTGAAGGGGAAATGCCCGGGCAGGTTCTCCTGGCGGAGGTAGCGAGCCAGCTCTCCCCACTCTTCGGTGCGCGGCACGGCCACGCGAGGGAGCTTCGTGCCTGAAAGGGTTTCGGCCCGGTTCTCGACGTGGATCGCGCGGCCGCGCACCTCGTAGGATTGCTCGGTGGCCTCGTAGCGCGCGCGGGTCTCGGGCCAGGCCTCGAGGGCCGCCCGCAATGCCGGATCCAGGGCTTCGCTGCGAGTCTGGTGCTCCGAAGCGACGGCAGCGCGCGCGTCCGTGGCTTGCTCGGGGAGCGCAGCGTGGGCGAGCTCGAGGGCCCGTGTGGTACGGGCCTCCAACGCGAGCACCTCCGTCTGCTCTCGATAGCCTCGCACGGAGGTGGCAATCTCTTCCAGGTAGCGCTCCCGACCTGAGGGGACCAACGGCGGAGGAACGGCGGCACCTGGCGCCTCGTGTTGGGCGGCCGTCGCGAACACGGTGTTGCCATCCTCCACCAACTTTTCGCGCAGCAGCCCGTATACCTGGTCGATGCCCGGATCGTCCCATTGACTCGCCGTCGTGGCGACGACGGGAACTGCCTTGTCCTCGGCGTCGAAGGCCGTGTGATTGCGGCGCCATTGTTTCCGAACGTCACGCAGGGCGTCGAGAGCACCACGTCGATCCGCCTTGTTCAGCACGATCAGGTCGGCCAGCTCCAGCATGTCGATCTTCTCGAGCTGGGAGGGCGCGCCGTATTCCGGGGTCATCACATACACGGAGGTATCTGCCAGGTCGACGATTTCCGAATCGCTCTGGCCGATTCCGGCCGTCTCCACGAGCACGAGATCGAAATCCGCGGCCTGCAGCACCAGGACCGCGTCGCGAATGGCCTGGGAGAGCGCGAGGTGGGCCTGCCGCGTGGCCATGGAGCGCACGTAGATCCCCTCGCCCGCAATGGCGTTCATGCGGATGCGATCGCCGAGGAGTGCACCCCCTGTCCGGCGGCGCGAGGGATCCACCAACAGCAGGCCGATCTGCAGCTCGGGGAAATCCAGCCGGAAGCGCCTCACCAATTCGTCCACGACGCTCGATTTGCCCGCGCCTCCGGTGCCGGTGAAGCCGACCACGGGCGCAGCCGGGCGAGAGCGCCGGGTCGCCAGCTCTTCGCGAACCGTCTTCACAGAAGCGCCAGTGGCCGGAGCCTCGAGCCAGGAAATGATCCGGGCCACCTGCCCCGGTTGATCAGGAGCAAGCCCTTCGAGGGCATCGCCGAGAGCCGGGGCGGGGAGCGCCAGGCAATCGTCGATGATGCAGCGAATCATTCCCTCCAAACCGAGCGCGCGACCATCTTCGGGGCTGAAGATCCGAGCCACTCCGTAGGCGTGAAGCTCGGCGATCTCATCGGGGACGATCGTTCCGCCCCCGCCGCCATACACGCGGATATGTCCTGCGCCGCGCGTTGTCAGCTCGTCGACCAGGAAACGGAAGAACTCCATGTGACCACCCTGGTAGGACGAAATCGCGACTGCGTGGGCATCCTCCTCGATGGCCGCCTCCACGATGTCGGCCACCGACCGGTCGTGCCCCAGATGGATGACCTCAGCGCCCTGGGATTGCAGGATGCGCCGCATGATGTTGATGGCCGCATCGTGTCCGTCGAAGAGCGACGCCGCCGTCACGACGCGCACCCGCTCCGGCGCGGTATGGATCGGCGTCACTTCCGCGCTCGCGTTCATTCCGCCGCCTCCTGAACCAACGCGCCGACCCGCGCTCCGACATGGTCCTGATATTTCTGGATATCGTCTCGCAAGCTTCCAAGCTCCTCGATGCGTTGCGTGAGCCCGGTAAGGTGCCGGCCGAGCAACTCATCGAGGTGCTCCAGCATGGCGCCGGTGGACCCGTCGATCGCGTAGACCGCGTTCAACTCGCCGATCTCGGCGAGCGAAAGCCCCAGCGTCTTCAATCGCCGAATGAAACGAAGACGCTCGAGCTCGTCTTCGCCGTAGACACGACGAGCACCCTCCCGCCGGCGAACACCGGGAAGCAGGCCGAGTTCCTCGTAGTAGCGGACCGTGCGGGCTGAAAGCCCGGTCTCATGGCACACGGCGCCGATCGAGAATTTCAGCGGTTCGGTCATGGAGGACTCATCGTCATGTTTGCCAGTTAACGTTAGATGGCGAATATAGCTGAATGACTTCGAGTCACCAGTCTGCAGCTTGGCGGACCGGCCGGTTCTCCCTTCGGGCAGATCCGCACGCTCGCCAATAAAGCGTACCGTGGCCCTGTGCTGCGAAATCCCGCTGCCGACGCGAGGCGTGCCCTTCTGGGTGCGGGTTTGGCGCCCGACACCCCGCTCGAGAGCGCCCCGAGTATGGCGAATGACGTGTGGCTGGGGCCCGAATTTGCGCTGAGAGTGAACTGGCGCGGCGACATTGGCCGCTTGGCACGAGAGGCTCGCATCGCGGAACACCTGGCCGGAGACGTTCGCTACCCGGGGGTCTTGACGCACGGGAACGACGGAGAGATCGAGTGGATCCTGACGAAGCGGGTCGCGGGCGCTCAACTCGGACGCGCTTGGGTCAAGATGAATGTGCAGGAGCGCGAACGGGCCATCTACGCACTCGCTTCAGCTCTCCGCGCTCTGCACGCAACCAAGACGCCTGACCTGCCCGGCGATCGCGATCTCTCGCCCCCGCATGTGCTTCCGCTCGACCGGCTGCTGAACTTGCTGCAGCGCGCAGCCACGGCCACCCCCCTCGACCTTGGCTTCGCGGAAGAGATCGAAGTCTTTCTGAAAGAACGTTGGCCGGCCTTCGATGAACACGGAACGGGCCTCGTCCACGGCGACCCGCATTTCGAGAACATGCTCTGGGACGGAGCCAACTTGTGGCTCCTGGATCTCGAGTGGTCTCGCCGCTCGTGGCTCGAAGTCGACCTGGAAATCCTGCTTTCGGTATGCGACCACCCGGAGTTGTTCGCATCCAATGACTACGCATCGCTCACACAGTCTGACGACTACCGCGCAGTCCCAGGCTGGCTGCGCGATGCCTACCCCGAACTCTTTTCACATCCCCGGCTAGAGGACCGGATGGCTGTGCTGCACATCGCGCGCACCCTCTCCCACCTGCCCCTGAGTTCCCTGCGCGTACAGCATCTACGTAACGTGCTGGAGAATCGCTGACGTTCAGTCACCTGATCCCGGCAGCTGCCTCCTTGCCCTAGCCGCTCTCGACCCGCCCGCCACCGAGCGCCCGAAACACGCGGCCGGGTAGCGGCCGGCCCAGCTGCGTTTCGATCCAGCCCGTGGCGTCGACCAGGGCTTGAAGGTCGATCCCGGTCTCGACCCCCTCGCGTTCGAGGAGATCGACCACGTCTTCGGTTGCAACGTTTCCCGAGGCTCCCGGAGCATAGGGGCATCCGCCGAGGCCGCCTAACGAGGTATCGAAGATCCGGATGCCCTCTTCGAGCCCGGCCTGCAGGTTGGCGAGGGCACGGCCATAGGTGTCATGGAGATGGAGCGCGATCCGCTCGAGCGGGATGGCCTCATGAACAGCTCGGACGAGACGGCGCACCTGGTCGGGCGTGCCGATTCCGATCGTATCTCCCAGGGAGATCTCCTCCGCGCCCATTGCATCGAGCTGCCGGACCAGCGCGACCACCGCCTCGACGGCGACTTCCCCCTCGTAGGGGCATCCGCAGACCGTGCTGACGTAGCAGCGCAGGCCGGCACCGGAGGCGAGGATCTGCTCGGCGACCGGCGCGAAGCGTTCCAGGTACTCCGCCACGCCCCGGTTCACGTTCTTCCGGTTATGCGTCTCGCTGGCAGACACGAAGAAGGCGGCGTCATCCAGCCCGGACCCGTCGAAGCGTTCGAAGCCACTGGCATTCGGCACCAGGGCCGAGTACCGGACGCCAGGCCTCCGGACGAGCCCCGCGACGACCTCATCGGCATCCGCTAGTTGCGGAATCCACTTCGGGGAGACGAAGGACGTGACTTCGATCGAGCGCAGGCCGGCCTCGGCAAGCCGATCCAACAGCTCCAACTTCGCGGCCGTGGCCAACGTGCCGGGCTCATTCTGGAGCCCGTCCCGCGCCCCGACCTCGTGGATCCGGACCTGCAGTGCTCGGTGTCCTAGACGCCGACGATGAAGCTGACGCTCGTCGTCCCGCTGCCGCCGATGTTGAGGGTCTGGATGTTCTTGGCACCCTCGACCTGGTAGTCGCCGGCCTCTTCCGTCACCTGGAGGGTGGCATCGAGCAGCTGTCGGACGCCCGTGGCACCCACCGGATGTCCGGCACCGATCAGGCCGCCGCTCGGGTTGATCGGAATCTTGCCGTCGATCTCGAGCCAGCCCGCTTCGACGGCCTTCCAGCTCTCGCCCGGCTCGGTGATCCCGAAGTGGTCGATCGCCATGTACTCGGAGGTCGTGAAGCAATCGTGGGTTTCGATGGCGTCGATGCCGCTGACGTCCGGAACTCCGGCACGCTCCATTGCACTCGTGATCGTGCTGCGCACATGGGGCAGCACGTACCGATCGCCGGCGCTCTCGGCCACCTTGTCATCGAAGCGCAGACGGGCCGTGTTGTGGCCCCAGCCCTTGATGCGCGGGATGTCTTCGAGCTTCTTGCCCATGCCCTTGGCGTACTTTTCCGCGTACTCGCGGGACGCCAGGAACACGCAGACGGCGCCGTCGGTCACCTGGGAGCAATCCGCGATCCGGATCCGCCCGCCGACCGAAGCGTTGTCATCGGTGCGACAGAGAGCGTGCTCCTTGTTCATGTACCAGGTGCGCGTCTGTGCGTTCGGGTTGAGCTTTGCGTTGTCGTAGTTGAGCCGGCTGATCTCGGCCAGGTACTCGTCCTTCAGCCCGTAGCGCTTGTCGTACTCGTCGCCGAGCCGGCCGAAGAGCTTGGGGAAGGGGAATTCGATTCCCTTCGCCTCGTCTTCATACCAGGCGGCAGTCCCAAGGAAAGCGCCGCCCTCGGCCGCGCTGACCGTCTTCATCTGCTCGATGCCCACGACGGCCTGAAGGTCGTAGCGGCCGGCCTCGATCTCGGCGGCAGCCGCCAGGATCGCAATGCTGCCCGAAGCACAGGCGGCCTCGTGGCGCCCGGTCGGGAGCCCGCTGAATGCGGGATGGGCCTCGGTGAAGAACGCACCGAGGTGGCCCTGCATGCAGTAGAGCCCGGCGGCGAAGTTGCCGACGTGGGCGCTCTCGATCTCTTCCGGGGCGATTTCGGTGCGCTCCAGCGCGCCGAGCACCGACTCGCGCATGAGCGCAGAGAAGTGCTTGTTCTCCTTGGTCCAATTCCGACCGAAATCGGTCTGGTAACCGCCTAGCACATAGACTTCGGAACCCGTTGCCATGGAAACCTCCTGCTCGCGCCTAGCTGGCGACGAAGAATCGTCCGGGATTGATGTGGGGATGCTGGAAGAATCGCTTGGGCGAGCCGCTGCGTGCGGCCTCTTCCAGGATCGAGGGAACCGGCAGCCCGGCCTTGGCGATCATGTCGACCGCGGCCTGCTTGCCCATCGTATCGACCAGCACCGAGGGCGGGGCCCAGTTGAAGCCCATGCCCATGATCCGATCGACACCGCTGATCGTCTCGGTCACCTCGCCAACCCGATGGAACGCGTAGCTGATGTAACCGGCGATCACCTTGCGAGCGAGTGCGGCGTACTCGCCGTCGGCGCCCAGGAAGATCTGGATGCCCTCGGCGTAGCGGCCTTGGGAATACAGCGCCGAGACATCGTCGATATACGAAAGGTCCGGCAAGTTGACCTCGGCCTCGGGCTTGTAATCGCCACTCACCGGATCGAGGACGTGGCGAACCTTGTCCTCCTTCCAGAAGAAGCCGCGGCCGGTCTTGTTGCCGAGCACGCCACGCTCCATGAGCTTGTCCATGTAGGCGGGCAGCTTGTTCGTCTCGTGAGCCTCGTCCTGGGTCTTCTCGTAGACGTTGTCGACGATGGCGCGGTGGATGTCCCAGCCCACCAGGTCGATGGTCGCAAGAGGGGTCATCGCGCGGCCCGTGTAGGGCCCGATGAGCCGATCGATGAGCACGGGACCGTGCTCCTCGGCCAGTTGGGCGGCCTCGTTCAGGACCTTGAAGCCCACCCGGTTGCCCGCGAAGGCCGGCGTATCGGCGGTGCGGATGATCTCGCGGCCAAGGCGAGCCCGGGAGTAGGCCTCGATGAAATCGACGAGCTCCGGATCCGTATCGTCCCCGGGGATCAGCTCGGTCCCGACGATGACGTTCGGAGGGTTGAAGAAGTGGAGGCCCAGGAAGTTCTTCCGGAAGGAATCGCCGCGGCCTTCGCAAAGCGCGTTGATCGAAAGGCCAGACGTCACCGTGGCGACGATCGAATCGTCCCGGCGGACCTTCTCGACCTTGTCGAAGATCGCCTTCTTGACGTCGAAGTCCTCGGTGAGGGCTTCGAAGATCAGGTCCGCGTCGGCCACCGCGGCATCGAACTCATGATCGTAATCGCCGACCTCGACCCGCGAGGCCACCGTGGGCGAGCGCACCTGCTTCACGGCTGCGCCCAGACCTTCTTCGGCCTTGGCCTTGGTGCGCGCAAGGAAGGTGACCTTGGGGACCACCGTGGTGAACAAGGCGCCGCTGCCGTAGCCCATCGTTCCGTTGGCGCCCAGGACGACGACGTGCTCGATCTTGCGGCTGCCGACGAGCTTGCGGACCTCGGCGGGAGTGAGTTGCTGGCTGGCGGACATGAACGGGGTGCTCCTAGCGGGGCCTCGGGCCCAAGATATCGGGTCCGCGCACCCTCCGGCGTCACATCCCCGAGGGGCACCCAACTGTGCGAAAACGGGGGGAGATCCGGACGGAACACGGCCGAAACGGGCCAACCCTAACCCACGGGAGAGAGTGGCGTCAAATATGCCAATAGTTTGGCGACACGTGACTCCTAGTCAATGATATCCCAGGGATTTCAGGCGGTTGGGCCGTTTCGTCCAGCGCGGCTCGACCTTCACCCAAAGCTCCAGATGGACCCGGGTTTCGAGCATTTCAGCCAAGGCGTGACGCGCTGCGGTACCGATCTGACGAATCATCTGGCCGCCTTTTCCCACGACCATTCCCTTCTGGGATTTCTTCTCGACCAGCAGCGTCGCGCTGATTCGGGTCAAGCTCGGATCACTCTCGTCGAAGGCTTCGATCTCGACCGCCGTCTCGTAGGGCAGCTCCTGCTCGAGCGCTTCGAACACGGCCTCCCGGATCAGCTCCGCCGCCAGGAAGCGCATGGAGCGATCCGTGACGGATTCGGCGTCGTAGTAGGCGGGACCTTCGGGGAGATGGCCGACCAACGCCTCCACGAACGCATCGATGCCGTCCCCTGTCTTCGCGGAGATCTGGAAATCGGCCGGTACGCGTTCGGAGGGAGGGCCGAGATCGCATTGGGTCGCCACCACGACGACCGCGGCTTTGCGTGCCTTCAAGCGTTCGAGAAGCGCCGCATGCCCCTCGTCCCAACCTCGTCGTGCTTCGACCAGGATCACAGCGACGTCGCAATCGTCGGCCACTTCATCGACCACTTCATTGAGCAGGCGGTTCAGGGCCTTCGGGCTCTCGTGGAAGCCCGGGGTGTCGAGAAGCAGGAGCTGGGCGTCGTCGCGGGTGAGGATGCCGAGGATTCGACTACGGGTGGTCTGGGGTTTGGACGTGACGATCGCCAGCTTCTGGCCCAGCAGGCGGTTCAGCAGCGTCGATTTCCCCGCGTTGGGGCGGCCCAGCAAAGCCACGACGCCGGATCGGTGAGGTCGATCAGCCATCCGCAGCCTCTCGTTCGGCAGCGAGATCCAGGGCGGCACTTGCCGCCGCGCGTTCGGCCGCCCGTTTCGTTCGCCCCTTGCCTTCCCCCCAGCGCTCCTCGCCGACCAGCGCCGCCACGAGGAAGCGATCCTCGGAGTGTTCCTCGCCGCTATCCGCCAGGGGCTCGTAGCGGGGGGTCTCCTTGAGGGCCGCGTGGGCCCATTCCTGGAAACGTGTCTTTGGATCCTGCTCCAACACGGCGCTTCCCGAGGCTAGAGGTTCCGCGAAGGCCCGTTCCGTGAAGCTGAAGACCTTCTCGATGCCCGCATCCAGGTAGAGGCCGCCGATCACGGCTTCCAGCAGATTGGCGAGGACGCGATTCTTCTCCGCGCCACCCGATTGCAGCTCGGTGCGTCCGAGACGAATGTACTCGCCGAGCCCGAGTTCTCGAGCACGAGTGGCCAACGAGTCTGTATTGACCATGGCCGCCCTCGCGCGGGTGAGATCTCCTTCCCGCCAATCGGGATGGGCATCGTAGAGCAGATGGGCCATCACCAGATCGAGCACCGCATCGCCCAGAAACTCGAGGCGTTCGTTCCCCCGCGAGCCATCTCGCTCGTAGGCGGACGAGGGGTGAGTCAGGGCACGCTCGAGAAGCTCGGCGTCGAAAAACGTATGCCCCAGCAGCCTGGCGAGTTCTACATCCGGGGCCTTCTTCGCCGTCACGAAAGGGACCCCTCGATCCATCCGCCTCCGAGGATCTCTTCGCCGACGATGAAAACGGCGGCTTGGCCGGGGGCCAGGGCGCGCACGGGTTGTTCGAACTGCACCTCCACGGCGCCATCGCCGAGGGGCATCAGCTTCGCCGCCGCCGGTTCGTGCCGATAGCGGATCTTCACATCCGCCAACTGGCCCTGCGGCGGGGGCTCACCGCGAGTCCAGGAGACACCGCTGACTC